>NZ_WKDV01000015.1:0-122641 GCF_021605825.1 Pseudomonas sp. PA-6-3C | reverse complement strand
ATCCCGAACTCAGTAGTGAAACGATGCATCGCCGATGGTAGTGTGGGGTTTCCCCATGTGAGAGTAGGTCATCGTCAAGATTAAATTCCGAAACCCCATTTGCGAAAGCAGATGGGGTTTTGTTTTGGGCGGTCGAAAAGCGTGGGCACGCAATGTATCAAGCGTTTCCCTGTTGCAGCCTGCCACCGCCTTCAATGCTAAAGTCCATGCCTCGATTTTGCTTTTCCCAAGGAAGCCGTTATGCCGGATGCGACGTCCCTCAGCGCTGGATTCATGGTGGTTCACGGCAACCGCCTGGACGAACTGCGCAGTCTGGTAGTCAGCTGGATGCGCCGTTATCCCCTGGCTCCTCTGGAAAACGAAATTGCTCTGGTCCAAAGCAACGGCATTGCCCAATGGCTCAAGTTGGCCTTGGCAGAAGATCCGGAAGAAGATGATATGGGCGGCTGTGGCATCGCCGCGGCTATCGATGTGCAACTCCCCGGTAGCTTCATGTGGCAGCTCTATCGCATGGTTTTGGGCAAAGACGAAATCCCGCCCAAATCCCTGCTCGATAAGGCCCCGCTGACCTGGCGCCTGATGCGCCTGCTCCCGGAGCTCATCGACCAACCGCACTTCGAGCCCCTGCAGCGCTTTCTCACCGACGACACCGACCTGCGCAAACGCTATCAACTGGCCGAACGCCTGGCCGACTTGTTCGACCAATACCAGGTCTACCGCGCCGACTGGCTGGAAGATTGGGCCGCCGGTCGCCATCAACTGCGCAATGGCCGAGGCGAAGCAAAGCCCCTGAACCCGGCAAATTGCTGGCAGGCCGAACTATGGCGCGCACTGCTATTGGACGTTGGTGAAGAGGGCATGGCCGAAAGCCGTGCCGGTGTTCACCAGCGTTTCATCGAGCGGATCAACACCCTCGAAAAAGCCCCTCAGGGGCTGCCGTCCCGAGTCATCGTTTTCGGCATTTCATCCTTGCCCGCCCAAGCGCTGGAAGCACTCGCCGGCCTGGCACGCTTCAGCCAAGTCCTGCTGTGCGTACACAACCCTTGCCGCCACCACTGGTCCGACATCGTCGCCGACAAAGACCTGCTGCGTAACGAGTACAAACGCCAGGCGCGCAAAGCCGGCATGCCAGTCACCATCGACCCGCAAACCCTGCACCAACATGCGCACCCGTTGCTGGCCGCTTGGGGCAAACAGGGCCGCGACTACATTAGCCTGCTGGACAGCTACGACGACCCCAACAGCTACCGCGCCGCCTTCCGTGATGGCCGCATCGACCTGTTCAGCGACAACGACCCCACCACGTTGCTCAACCAATTGCAGGACGACATCCTCGAACTGCGCCCACTCAATGAAACCCGCGAACTGTGGCCGGGCGTCGATCTAAATCACGACAGCTCCATCCGCTTCCACGTCGCCCACAGCGCCCAACGCGAAGTGGAAATCCTCCATGACCAATTGCTCCAACGCTTCAGCGCCGCCCCCACACTGCGCCCGCGTGACATCATCGTCATGGTCCCCGACGTCGACAGCTACGCGCCGCACATCCGCGCCGTCTTCGGCCAGCTTGAGCGAAACGACCCACGCTTCATCCCGTTCACCCTCACCGACCAAGGCCAACGCGGCCGCGATCCGCTGCTGATCGCCGTCGAACACCTGCTAAAACTTCCAGATAGCCGCTTCCCCGTCAGCGAAATCCTCGACCTGCTCGACGTCCCCGCCTTGCGCGAACGTTTTGCCATCAAGGAACGTGATCTGCCCACGCTGCACCGCTGGATCGAAGGCGCCGGCATTCGCTGGGGCCTCAACGCCGAACAGCGCGCCGGCCTCGGCCTCCCCCAGGAGCTTGAGCAAAACAGCTGGCGATTCGGCCTGCGCCGTATGTTGCTGGGCTATGCCGTGGGCACTGGAATCGCCTGTGACGGTATTGAGCCCTACGATGAAATCGGCGGGCTGGACGCCGCGTTGATCGGCCCACTGGTCGCCTTGCTCGATGCGCTAAACCACGCTCATCAAGCCTTGTCACAACCGGCAAGCCCCCCAGAATGGGGCGAGCGCCTGCAACGCCTGATGCAGCTGTTCTTCCTGCCCAGCAGCGAGCACGACGACTATCTACTCGGCCAACTCGAACAGCTGCGAGAAGACTGGCTGGAAACCTGCGAGTCCGTCGGTCTGCAGGACGAGTTACCCCTTACCGTCGTCCGCGAAGCCTGGCTCGCCGGCCTCGACCAAGGCCGCCTGTCCCAGCGCTTCCTTGCTGGGGCTGTCAATTTCTGCACCCTGATGCCCATGCGCGCCATCCCGTTCAAGCTGGTCTGCCTGCTCGGCATGAACGACGGCGACTACCCGCGAGCCCAGCCGCCGTTGGACTTCGACCTGATGGGCAGCGACTACCGCCCCGGCGACCGTTCACGCCGCGAAGACGATCGTTACCTGCTGCTCGAAGCGCTGCTGTCCGCCCGCGATCAGCTCTATATCAGCTGGGTAGGCCGCAGCATCCGCGACAACAGTGATCGCCCGGCCTCGGTATTGATCGGCCAGTTGCGTGACCACCTCGCCAGCGGCTGGCATAACGCAGACACACAAGAACCGTTGCTGGAAGCCATGACCCAGGAGCACCCACTCCAACCCTTCAGCGCCCGCTATTTCCACGAAGGTGATGCGCTGTTCAGCTACGCCCGCGAATGGCAATTGCTCCATCAAGCACCCGTGGCCACGGCTACAGAAGAACACTTGGCAGAGCACCACCAGGAAGAACCTCTGAGCCTCGGTCAGTTGCAAGACTTTGTGCGCAACCCCGTCAAACACTTCTTCAGCCAGCGTCTGAAAGTGTTCTTCGAAGCCGCCGAAGTCCCGCTGGCCGATGAAGAACCTTTCGTTCTCGATGCCTTGCAACGCTACAGCCTCAGCGACAGCCTGCTCAATGCAGCCTTGGCCCAGCCCGATCACATAGACCAGGCCCTGAATGCCCAAGCCCTGCGCCTGCAAGGCAGTGGCCTGCTGCCCATGGTCGGTTTCGGCGAATGCCTGCGTAATGAATTGGTCGAGCCATTGCCCGATCTACTGCAGCGTTATCAACACTTACTGGCGCTCTGGCCTACGCCACAAACCGCTGCCGAACCGATCAGTTTTGAGCATCAAGGCATTGAACTCGAAGGCTGGATCAGTGGCCTGCATCGGCGCAGTGATGGCGGATTGTTAAGCGTCACCACCATCCCCAACAGCATTGGCTCGATCAAGACCCGCAAGTGGCATCGACTGATCCGCCCGTGGGTCAATCATGTGGTGGCCTGCGCCTGCGGCTTGCCACTCAGTACCGGGCTGGTCGCCAGTGACGACACCCTGCTGCTGGCCCCGCTGGAAAAAACCGTCGCCCAGGAAATACTCGGCAACCTTTTACTGGCCTGGCACACCGGCATGCGCAAACCACTGCCCGTCGCCGTGAAAACCGCCTTCGCCTGGCTCGGCCAAACCGACCCCGACAAGGCCCAGGCGGCAGCCAGCAAAGCCTACGAAGGTGACGGCCTGACCACCGACGGCGAACGCCGCGAAACCCCGGCGCTCACCCGCCAATTCCCGGATTACGCCACGCTCATCGCCAGCGAAGAATTCGAAGGTTGGGCCGAAACCCTGTATCGGCCCTTGATCAACGCCCCATGGCGATCACTCAGCAGCGAGGAGGCCAGCGCATGATCAGTAAACCTTTGGCCCTGGCCTTCCCACTCAAAGGCAGCCAGCTGATTGAAGCCAGCGCCGGCACCGGCAAGACCTTCACCATTTCCGCCCTGTACCTGCGCCTGGTGCTTGGTCACGGTGGTGAAGAATCCGGCTTTGGTCGTGAACTGCTGCCACCGCAAATCCTGGTGGTGACCTTCACCGACGCCGCCACCAAAGAGCTGCGCGAACGCATCCGCATCCGCCTCGCCGAAGCCGCTCGGTTCTTCCGCGACGAAATTGAGCAACCGGACGCCCTGATCGCCGACCTGCGTGACCAATACCTGCCCGAGCAATGGCCTGCCTGTGCCAACCGCCTGGACATCGCCGCCCAATGGATGGACGAAGCTGCCGTCTCGACCATCCACAGTTGGTGCCAGCGCATGCTGCGCGAACACGCGTTCGACAGCGGCAGCCTGTTCACCCAAACCCTGGAAACCGACCACAGCGACCTGCTCGGCGAAGTGCTGCGCGATTACTGGCGGCTGTTCTGCTACCCAATGCACGACGATGCGCTCAACTGGGTGCGCAAAAACTGGAGCGGCCCCGCCGCGCTGATGCCACGCGTGCGCGCGCTGTTCGGCAGCGAACGGCCCACCGATGAAACCCGTGAGCCGGCCGAATTGATCAACGCTTGCTTGCAAGAACGCCGCCAAGCGCTGGTCGCGCTCAAGGCGCCCTGGCAACAATGGGCCATCGAGCTGCGCGATATCTGCCTGCAAGCCGTCGCCGCCAAAGCCGTCGACGGCCGCAAGATGCAGGCGCGTTACTTCGAACCCTGGTTCGAAAAGATCAGCGCCTGGGCCGCTGACGAAACCCTCGAACAACTCGACATCGGCACTGGCTTCACCCGCCTTACGCCCGATGGCATGGCCGAAGCCTGGAAGGGCGAGCCGCCGCGTCACCCTGGCATCGACGCCATGGCCAGCCTCAAGGCCAGCCTCGACGCGCTGCCAACCCCCGATGCCGCCGTGTTGCAACACGCCGCCGGTTGGGTCGGTAAACGCTTCGAAGAAGAAAAACGCCGCCGCGCCGAAATGGGCTTCGACGACATGCTCATCCGCCTCAACGCCGCCCTGCAAGCCGACGGCGGCGAGCGCTTGGCCAATGTGATCCGTGAGCAATTCCCGGTCGCCCTGATCGACGAATTCCAGGACACCGACCCGGTGCAATACAGCATCTTCGACAGCATCTACCGCATCGAAGAAAACCACCTAGACAGTGGCCTGTTCCTGATCGGCGACCCCAAACAGGCCATCTACGCCTTCCGTGGCGCCGACATCTACACCTACCTGCGCGCCCGCCAGTCCACCACCGGCCGCCATCACACCCTGGGCACCAACTTCCGTTCCAGCCACGCGATGGTCGAGGCGGTCAACCATGTGTTCCAGCGTGCCGAGACCGGCCGTGGCGCGTTCCTGTTCCGTGAGCCAAATGGCGACAACCCGGTGCCGTTCCACTCGGTGTTGTCCCAAGGCCGCAAAGAGCAGTTGCAGGTCGATGGCCAAACCTTGCCGGCGATGAACCTCTGGCACCTGCCCACCGATCAGCCGATTTCCAACGCGGTCTATCGCCAACAACTCGCGGCGGCCTGCGCTGCGCAAATTGTTGAGTTGCTCAATGGCGGGCAGCAGGGCCGCGCGGGTTTCCTACAACCGGATGGCAGCTTAAAAGGCGTACTCCCGTCAGACATCGCCATCCTGGTGCGCGACGGCAAAGAAGCCCAAGCCGTGCGCGCCGAGCTGGCCGCCCGTGGCGTGCGCAGCGTTTATCTGTCTGACAAGGATTCGGTGTTCGCCGCCCAGGAAGCCCATGACCTGCTGGCCTGGCTCAAGGCCTGCGCCGAGCCGGACGTCGAGCGCCCACTGCGCGCCGCCCTGGCCTGCGTCACCCTGAACCTGTCACTGGCGGAACTGGAGCGTCTGAACCAGGACGAACTGGCGTGGGAAACCCGCGTGATGCAGTTCCGTGGTTATCGCGCGATCTGGCGTACCCAAGGCGTGCTGCCGATGCTGCGACGCCTGCTGCATGATTTCAAACTGCCGCAAACCCTGATCGCCCGCAGTGACGGCGAACGCGTATTGACCAACCTGTTGCACCTGAGCGAACTGCTGCAACAGGCCGCGTCAGAGCTGGACGGCGAGCAGGCATTGATCCGCCACCTGGCCGAACACCTGGCACTGTCGGGCCAGGCCGGTGAAGAACAGATTCTGCGCCTGGAAAGCGACGAACAACTGGTCAAGGTGGTGACCATCCACAAATCCAAGGGCCTGGAATACGACCTGGTCTTCCTGCCGTTTATCTGCTCGGCCAAGCCGGTGGATGGCAGCCGCTTGCCGCTGCATTACCACGACGAACAGGGCAAATCCCAAGTCAGCCTGCGGCCGACCGCCGAGCTGATTGCCCAAGCCGACGACGAGCGCCTGGCCGAAGACCTGCGGTTGTTCTACGTCGCCCTCACGCGCGCCAAACACGCGTGCTGGTTGGGCATTGCCGACCTCAAACGTGGCAATAACAGCAGCTCGGTCTTGCACCTGTCCGCGCTGGGTTATCTGCTTGGTGGCGGTGCCTCGTTGGGCGAGTCCGCCGGTTTGGCGCGCTGGCTGCTGGACTTGCAGGAGGGCTGCGCTGCCATCCACTACACCCACGTGCCCGACGCGCAAGACAGCCTGTTCCACCCGCCGCGTAACGAGGCTACCTTGCTGGCACCGTTACTGCCCACGCGCAAAGCCGCTGAAAACTGGTGGATCGCTTCTTACAGTGCGCTAAGAATTGGCGACAGCATGAGCGCCGCTAATCTAGAAGCACCAGAAAGCCCACAAGCCCAGAAGCTGTTCGACGACGAACGCCTCGACCCCGACGCACCGCGTGAAGTGGCAGCGTCTGGCGGCGACATTCACCGTTTCCCACGTGGCCCTAACCCCGGCACCTTTCTCCATGGTCTGTTGGAATGGGCGGGCGAGGAAGGCTTCAACGTGACGCCCGAGGCCATCGAAAAAGCCGTGGGCGCCCGCTGTAATCGGCGCAACTGGGAAGGCTGGATCGTCACCCTCAGCGGCTGGCTCGGCCATTTGCTGCAAACGCCGCTGCCGGTAGATAACGATCTAGTCGCCCTCAGCAGCCTGCAGCACTACCAGATCGAAATGGAGTTCTGGTTCGCCAGCCACAAAGTCGACGTGCTGGCCCTCGACAAGCTAGTGTGCCAGCACACCCACAACGGCGTGTCCCGAGTGGCCGCCGAACCGGTGCTGCTCAACGGTATGTTCAAGGGTTTTATCGACCTGACGTTCGAACACGACGGCCGTTATTACGTGGCCGACTACAAATCCAACTGGCTCGGCCCTGACGATTCGGCCTACACGCAGGACGCCATGGAACAGTCGATCCTCGAGCATCGGTACGACCTGCAATACGTACTTTACCTGCTGGCCCTGCACCGCCAGTTGAAGGCACGCCTGCCGGATTACGACTATGACCGCCATGTCGGCGGTGCGCTGTACCTGTTCCTGCGGGGCACCCAGGCCACGAGCCAGGGCGCGTATTTCACCCGGCCGCCACGTGAGCTGATCGAAGGCTTGGACCTGCTGTTCCAGGGCAAACCCATACCGCCCAAGGTTGAGCCCGCCTGGGAACAAGGAGTGCTGCTATGAGCCTGTCGCCCTTACCGCTTGAGGACCTGATGCCACTCAGCCGCGCCGCCGACCTGTTGCAGTTGTTGGAACGCTGGGTTGAGCGTGGCTGGCTGCGCGCATTGGACAAAGCCTTCGTCGGCTTCCTCCACGAACTCGACCCGCAGGCCGACCCGCTGGTATTGCTGGCCGCCGCACTGACCAGCCACCAACTGGGCCATGGCCACGTCTGCCTGGACTTGTTCGAAACCCTTAAAGCGCCAGACTTTGCCCTGTCATTGCCACCCGAAGGCGACCTGCAAACCGGCGCCATGTTGCTGCCCTCGCAATTGCTCGACGGCCTTGATGGCGCCCACTGGTGCCAGGCGCTGGCCGCCAGCCACTTGGTCGCGTTGGCTGTTGATGGCAGTGTATCGGCCCAAAGCCGCCCGCTGGTGCTGTCCGGCAAACGCCTGTATTTGCGCCGCTACTGGACCTACGAACGGCGCATCGACATGGCATTACGCCTGCGCCTGGCCACCCTGGAAACCGTCGCCACTGATTTGCCGCAACGCCTGAACACCTTGTTCGATCAAGCGCCGCCGGACGGCGTGATCGACTGGCAAAAACTTGCCTGCGCCCTGGCCACACGCGGTGCCTTCAGCATCGTTACCGGCGGCCCCGGCACGGGTAAAACCACCACTGTAGTGCGCTTGCTCGCGCTGCTGCAGGCCCCGGCGGTAGAGGCCAACAGCCCATTGCGCATCCGCCTCGCCGCGCCCACGGGCAAAGCCGCCGCACGCCTCACCGAATCCATCAGCCAGCAAGTACTCTCGCTGAATGTGCCGGACAGCGTGCGGGAAAAAATCCCCACCCAGGTCACCACGGTTCACCGCCTGCTTGGCAGCCGCCCCGGCACGCGACATTTTCGGCATCACCTCGGCAACCCGTTGCCATTGGATGTGCTGGTGGTGGACGAAGCCTCGATGATCGACCTGGAAATGATGGCCAACCTGCTGGACGCGTTGCCGCCCCACGCACGCCTGGTATTGCTCGGGGACAAAGACCAACTCGCTTCGGTCGAAGCCGGCGCCGTGCTCGGCGACTTATGCCGTGATGCCGAAGCCGGCTGGTACAGCCCCGACACACGCCAATGGCTGCAAGCCGTCAGCGGCGAAGACCTCAGTGCCAGCGGCCTGCTGGAAGATCTCGATGGCAGTCATCCGCTCGCCCAGCAAGTGGTCATGCTGCGCTATTCGCGACGCTTCGGCGAAGGCAGTGGCATCGGCCAACTGGCGCGTTGGGTTAACCAGCAAAATGCCGAAGAGGCGCGCAGACTGCTTGCCGCGCGCAGCCACAACGACCTGTTCTGCCTCAGCCTCAAGGGCGAACACGATCACGCGCTTGAGCGCCTGGTGCTGGACGGGCAGGGCGACGACGCCCAGGGTTATCGCTATTACCTCAACCTGCTGCACAGCGCGCGCCCGGCCCTCGACACAGCGCGCGAAGACGCCGCCTGGACCCACTGGGCGCAACAACTATTGCAAGCCTTCGACGCCTTCCAACTGCTCTGCGCCGTGCGCAAAGGCCCATGGGGCGTGGAAGGTTTAAACCAGCGCATCACCGCCGCCTTGCGCAAAGTGCGGCTGATCGAAGGCGATGACCAATGGTACGAAGGCCGCCCCGTGCTGATGACCCGCAATGACTACGGCCTGGGCTTGATGAACGGCGACATCGGCATCGCCCTCAAACTGCCCGAAAGCGACGGTGGCCCACAGGTGCTGCGTGTGGCTTTCCCACGCAACGATGGCCAGGGTGGGGTGCGTTTTGTACTGCCCAGCCGTCTGAATGATGTGGAAACCGTGTACGCCATGACCGTGCACAAATCTCAGGGCTCCGAATTCACTCACACGGCGCTGATCCTGCCCGATGCGCTGAACCCGGTGCTGACCAAAGAGCTGATCTACACCGGCATCACCCGCGCCAAACGCTGGTTCAGTTTGATCGAACCGCGAGGCGGGGTGTTTGAAGAAGCGGTGCGGCGCAAGGTCAAACGCCTGAGCGGGTTGATGCTGGAGTTGGATGCCGCCCTCGATAAAACTGACTGATTGGTCATTAAATATTTCTGGTTTAGTTGTCTGATTTTTCTGAAAATATAGCGGGCTTTGATAAACCCCCAGTTCGTGGGGTTTTCCGCCGCTGTGCTATCGTTGCGGCATCACCCTGTAAAATATTTGAGAGAATTGCTGCATGAACGTGGCTGTCTCGCCCACAGAGCGCAGTTTGAGCTGGAGACGCATGTTACTGGTGGCGGTGCTATGCCTGCTCGCCCCGCGTGTATTTGCGCAGACGCCCAGCCTGGCGGATCACCGCGCCCAGGCGGTCACCCAAGTGGTACTCGGCATCCTCAGTTATGCCCGTTGGCCGGTGGAGCCTGCACAACTGCGCTTGTGCATCGTCGGCCCCACCCAATACACCGACGACCTTGTCAAAGGCACCACCCAGGCCACTGGCCGCCCGGTGGTGGTGCAGCGCCTGCTGGCCGATAATCCCGATATCGTCAGTGCCTGCGACGCCATTTACATCGGCAAACTCACCGCCGATGAACGCAGCCGCCTGTTCACCTCATTGATCGGCCACCCGGTGCTCAGCATCAGCGAAGGCGGCGACCAATGCACCGTGGGCAGCCTGTTCTGCCTGCGCGTGGGCGATGAGCAAGTGTCGTTCGAGGTCAACCTGGATTCCGTCGCCCGTAGCGGCGTGCGCATCCACCCCAGTGTGTTGCAACTGTCCCGACGTCGAGCGCCAGCGCCATGAGAACCGCTAAAGCGCGGCCGACCTTGCGTTCGGTCATTGGCCGTGGGCATTTGATCCTGGCACTGGTGGCCGTGACCCTGGCCAGTGTGTCGCTGACCCTGCTCGGCGTGCTGGCGCTGCGGGTGTATGCCGAACACAACCTGCACCTGATCGCGCGCTCCATCAACTACACCGTGGAAGCTGCGGTGGTGTTCGATGACAGTGCCGCCGCCACCGAAGCGTTGAGCCTGATTGCATCGACTGAAGAAGTGGCCCAGGCCGAAGTCTTCGACGCCAACGGCAAGCTGCTGGCGCAATGGGTACGGCCCGAAACCGGCATGCTCTCCAAGGTCGAGCTGGCGGTGGCGCACACCCTGCTCGAACAGCCCATCAGCCAGCCGGTCCTGCATCAGGGCCAGCCCGTCGGCAGCATTCACTTGGTCGGCCATGGCGGCAGCCTGCTGCGCTTTTTGCTCAGTGGTCTGGCCGGGATTCTGATTTGTACCGCGCTCAGCGCCTGGGTTGCGTTGTACCTGGCGCGGCGTCTGTTGCAAGGCATCACCCAACCGCTGCAAAGCCTTGCCGCCGTGGCCCACGCCGCCCGCAGCGAGCGCGATTTCGACCGCCGCGTGCCACCGGCGCAGATCGCCGAACTCGACAGCCTCGGCAGCGACTTCAACGCCTTGCTCGGTGAGATGGAAGCCTGGCAAAGCCACCTGCAAAGTGAAAATGAAACCCTCGCCCACCAAGCCAGCCACGACAGCCTCACCGGCTTGCCCAACCGCGCGTTCTTCGAAGGCCGCCTGATTCGCGCACTGCGCAGCGCCGCCAAGATCAATGAGAAAGTGGCGGTGTTGTTCCTCGACAGCGACCGCTTCAAAGACATCAACGACAACTTTGGCCACGCCGCCGGCGATGCCGTGCTGGTCGCCGTCGCCGAACGCGTGCGTGCGCAGCTGCGTGAGGATGACCTGGTGGCGCGCCTGGGCGGTGATGAATTCGCGATCCTGCTGGCGCCGCTGCACAAGGCCGAGGATGCCCAGCGCATCGCCGACAAGATCATTGCCAGCATGGACAAACCAATCCCGTTGCCCGGCAATACCCAGGTGCTGACCTCCCTCAGTATCGGCATCGCCATCTACCCCGATCATGGCGCCACTCCCGGCACCCTGCTTAATGCCGCCGACGCGGCCATGTACCAAGCCAAGCGGCTGTCCCAGGGCGGCCAGCAAACGGCGGAGGCGGAGCCTACCGCTGCCAACGTTCAACACAGGAGTTGATCCCTTGTTCTCGAAAACGCGTGTTCTGTTTATCACTTTACTGGTTGCCTTCCTGGCCCTCGGCGGCTGCCAGACGCCGCCGCCCAAAGGCCTGACCCCGGCGCAAGTCGCGGTCCTCAAACAACAAGGCTTTGAACTCACCGACGAAGGCTGGGCCTTCGGGTTATCCGGCAAAGTGCTGTTCGGCAGCGACGTCGAAAGCCTCAACAAAGCCAGCACCGACATCGTCGAACGCATCGGCAAAGCCCTGACGGGCGCCGGTATCGACCGCGTGCGCGTAGACGGCCACACCGACGCCTCGGGCAAAGAAACCTACAACCAGCAACTGTCCCTGCGCCGCGCCAAAAGCGTGGGCAAGGTGCTGACCAGCGTGGGCATGAAAGAAGAAAACATCCAACTGCGCGGCCTGGGCAGCAGCGAACCGGTGGCGTCAAACACCACCGTGGCAGGCCGCACCGAGAACCGGCGCGTGTCGATCGTCGTGATTGCCGACTAAGCACCACACTCAGTTCCAAAGTGGCAATGCGGTCAACTGTGGGAGCTGGCTTGCCTGCGATGGCGGTATATCAGCAGTAGATAAGCTGCCTGACCCACCGCCATCGCAGGCAAGCCAGCTCCCACACTTTTTTGTCCGATCGTTCCCACGCTCCGCGTGGGAATGCATCCTGTGACGCTCCGCGTCACGACTCAAGAGCAGACGCAGAGCGTCCAAGGCGGCATTCGATCTGCGATCTAGCGTTTAGCCCGTTGGCGTCATTGCTTGTGTCAGGTCATCCACCACGGCTTTGCCCATCTCACACAGGTAATGCGCGGCCCATGCGTATTGCTCTACACCCACACTCATGACGAATCTTGATGGCTAAGCTGATGAGGTTTCGCTTTTTCGCAAGTGGTGGGCTTAGTTAAATGGGCGCTCTAACTAACCACCTTAAAGAATCTCGATGATCATAAAAGGCAGTAATTTCAGCCAAGAGGTGTGCAGCCATGCAACAGCCTTGGTTGATGAACTACAAGGCACACCCACTCAACTTCCGGACAAGAAGCCGATGTCTATCAGTAATGCTGAGGTACTCGCTCTGATTTATTCCGGGGCGGATGTAACAGTTGATTCGTCTATGTTCTCGGCGTTGCAGCGCGACAGTCAGGCAATAGCGGCTCGAGATTCGAAGCGCCGCGTAACGTTCTGGAATGCAGCGATGATTGATCAGTCAGAACGGTTAGCGCTGTCGAAAAATGCACCCATGGCTGTGCATTTCGATTTTTCTTGAGTGTTGTCTCGATACCTAGAATGAGCAAGTTATCAGACATGGCCTGCTAGACATTTGAAGTGTTTTTATCTCAAAAAGAAAAAGCCGAGCCCCATGGACAACTCCGATATCGCGATCACGCTGGTCTTGATCTCTGCCTTCATGCACGCCACCTGGAATGCTGTAGTCCGCGCCGGTAGCAGTCGTTTCATGACCTTGGCCATGGTTGATGGTACCGCTCTGGTGATCTGTCTGCTGGCCTTGCCATTTGTCAGAGTGCCGAGCCTGGAGGTTGGGGGCTATATCCTCGTCTCCGTGATGCTCAATACGGTCTATCGGCTATTCCTTATCAAGGCGTATGAAACGGGTGACTTTGGCCAGGTTTATCCCGTGATGCGTGGGGTACCGCCCGTATTGGTCGCGCTGTTTTCCTTCTTTCTGCTGCATGAGCAGTTGTCACTCCAGGCTTTGACCGGAGTGTTGCTGATTTGTGTGGGGATTATCAGCCTGACCTTTGTGCGCAGGATGACGGCGCAGATGTTCAAACCGATCCTGATGGCGGTGTGCGCCGGCGTGTTTATTGCGTCTTACACGGTGGTGGATGCCAAAGGTGTAAGAGCGAGTGAGACGGTAATGCAGTACATCATCTACCTGACAGTGTTCCAGAGTATTCCGATCCCTGTGCTGGCGTATTCCAAAGAGCGTTCAGCCTTGGCTCAAGCAATACGTGGGCATTGGCGAGTAGGCCTGTTAGGCGGTGTTTTTTACCTGGCGTCTTACGGATTGGTGTTGTTTGCGTTATCGCTGGATGCGGTCGCCAAGGTCTCAGCGCTGCGGGAAACCAGTGTTATTATCGGCGCCATTATTGCCGCGCTGTTCTTTCATGAACGGTTCGGTTGGCGACGGATGCTGTCGGCATTCGTCATTGTTTGCGGGATCATCTTGATCAAAGTGAGCACCTGATGGCCCAGCGTCCGCCTCCCACACCCATGCTTCAGGCGTTCGTCAGCGCAGCGCAAACGGGTAGTTTTGCGCGTGCTGCCTCTGAGCTCAACCTCACCGCCAGTGCCATCAGTCATCAAATTGCGGGCCTTGAGGAGTGGTGGGGCGTGCTGTTGTTTGAGCGGCACTCGCGCGGTGTGAAGCTGACGGCAGCGGGGCAGGCCTTATTGCCGGTAACCGACGGATTTTTCAAGGCGCTGGACGGGGTGCTGCATTCGCTCAACCCCGGTAAATCCCAGCCGTTGTACCTCTCATGCACCTCTTCCCTCTGTTCGACGTGGCTGATTCCCAGAATGCACGGCTCTCACACTGAGGCCTCGTTCAACATTGACCTGGTGTTGACCAGCGCTGACATGAGCGGCGCCAGCCTGGAGGCTCATCAATACGATGTCGCGGTGGTGATGGGGTACGGCGACTACCCGGATCATCATGTTGAACTGCTGATGCGCGACGCGGTGTTCCCCGTTTGTTCGCCGGAGTTTCTGCGGTTGAAGGGTGATATTGCACAGGAAGATGTCGCCCGGTACCCGCTGATCCATCGGGTGGACGATCAGGTGTGTCCGGGGTGGGAAAGCTGGTTTGCATTTCAGGGGCTGGCGGCGCCGCCTTATCACCATGGGCCGCGATTTCCGGATTCGAGCCAGGCGATCAGTCTGGCGGTGAAGGGCACAGGGATTGCGCTGGGCAGAACTGCGTTGGTGTACGACCAATTGGAAGGCGGCACATTGGTTGCGCTGAATAGCCCAGTGATGATGTCGCCAGCGGCCTATTACATAATTTGCCGAAACGGACGACAGTCGGAGCCCGATATCGCTCGGTTAATTGTTTGGCTCAAGAGCACCGCGGGTGAGTTTTTGCGGGAAGTGCGGGCTCGGCATCCGCAAATAGCTGGGGCTGGTGCGGTTTAGAAGTGGAAGGAGCAAGCTTCCTCCCACATTCCGATCGTTCCCACGCTCCGCGTGGGAATGCATCCTGTGACGCTCCGCGTCACGACTTCAAGAGCAGACGCAGAGCGTCCAGGGCGGCATTCCCACGCAGAGCGTGGGAACGATCTGCGATCTAGCCTTTAGCTCGTAGGCGTCATCGCTTGCGTCAGGTCATCCACCACGGCTTTGCCCATCTCACACAGGTAGTGTGCGGCCCAGGCGTATTGTTCGCCGCGTACATCCATGGCGGCTTCCATGGCGAGTTTCTTGGAGTAAAACAGCAGGGTGGAGGCGTGTTCCAGGGCTTGCTCGATGGGCATGCCGGAGTTGACGCGGAACAGCGGTTTTTGGTTTTCGCCGTAGTCGCCGAAGGTGACGACGCCAAGGGTGGTGATGGATGAAAGGGGTGGATCGGGGACGATTTTGCTCATGATGATTGCTCTCTGCTGAAGTAGAGCCGCCACATCACATCGCTAAACATGAAGAGGGTGGCAGCTGTGTGCAGGTTAGCGATCCGGGCCAGAGCGCATCCCGGGTAGACTCGAAAGTCTCCCGCACACAGCCGCCATAAAACGCTAAAAGCTGACGAGAGCCAGCTGATACTGTTGGGGGCAGTGTCACGCCTGAAACCCGGATCGCTAAACCCGATCGCTGATGAGCAGCGAAGTCAGGAGGCTAGTGACCCAAACGGTAAGGCGCAATAGGGTAGAGAGTCTCTAGGAAACGTCCTGCAAATTAAAGCGAATCGTCGCTGATGGCCCTTTAATCCGCGAACCTCATCTCCCGCGTTTCCCCCATCAACAACCCCGCGTTCTGCTCCGTCACTTCCCTGATGTAATCCCACAACAGCGTAATCCGCTTCAGCTTCCGCAAATCCTCCCGGCAATACATCCAAAACTGCCGCGTTATCGCAATCTGCTCGCCCAGCACCGGCAACAACCGTGGATCCTGCGCCGCCAGAAAGCACGGCAAAATAGCCATCGACCGGCCCTGCTGCGCCGCCACGTACTGCGCGATCACGCTGGTACTGCGCAAACTCGCGCTGGCGCCGGGCACCACGTTTGCCAGGTACAACAGCTCCGAACTGAACGCCAGATCATCCACATAGCTGATAAATGGATGCTCGGCCAAATCTGCCGGTTTGCGGATCGGCGGGTGTTGGTCGAGGTAGTCCTGGGTCGCGTACAGCTGCAGCTTGTAGTCGCACAGTTTGCAGCACACATACGGCCCGTGTTCCGGGCGTTCCAGGGCGATCACTATGTCGGCTTCGCGCTTGGACAGGCTGATGAAGTGGGGCAGGGGCAAAATATCCACCGAGATTGCCGGGTAAGTGTCGACAAAGTGGCTGAGCTGCGGCGTGACAAAAAAGCTGCCGAAACCTTCGGTGCAGCCCATGCGCACATGCCCGGACAGCGCCACGCCAGAGCCGGACACCTGCTCGCAGGCCATGTGCAGCGTGCTTTCGATGGACTCCGCATACCCCAGCAAACGCTGGCCTTCGGTGGTGAGCACGAAGCCGTTGGTCCGGGATTTTTCGAACAGCAATGTGCCGAGCGACACTTCCAACGAACTGATGCGCCGCGACACGGTGGTGTAGTCCACCGCCAGGCGCTTGGCGGCGACGCTGGCCTTGCGGGTGCGGGCCACTTCGAGGAAAAACTTCAGGTCATCCCAGTTCAGGGAGCCTAGCGACGTGATGTTTTTTTGCATATTGGACCGGCTTTTATGTGCGTTCTTATTAGAGATTTGCACATCTATACTCCAAAAACAGTCCGAACGCCTCATTCTTCAAGGCGATAGGGGTGTGCTCTCAATAGATGGCGGATCGCGTTGGAGCTGTGATTGTGTCAGGCAAGGCGCGGGACGAAGAGGATGCTTCTGCCTCTTCAAGTCCCGCAACGCAGACTGGCGCGATCACAGCTCCAACCCGCAGGGCCAAGTCCCAAATGAAAGTGTTAGGGATGAACCGGATTTACGCTGGGACGCAGGCGCGACCGTCAGCTATTGAGAGCACACCCCAGGCCTTGGTTCTCTGCACAAATATAAGATTTGGAGACCACATGAACGCTTCTGCCGATATTTCCGTGCAACAGGTCAAGTTGCTGATCAAGGGTGAATGGGTCGAATCCAAGACCACCCACTGGCAAGACATCGTCAACCCGGCCACTCAAGAGGTGCTGGCCAAAGTCCCTTTCGCCACCGCCGATGAAGTCAACGCCGCCATCGACGCCGCGCATCAAGCTTTTCAAACCTGGAAGCTCACGCCGATCGGCGCACGCATGCGCATCATGCTCAAGCTGCAAGCCTTGATCCGCGAACATTCCAAGCGCATCGCCGTAGTCCTGAGCGCCGAGCAGGGTAAGACCATTGCCGACGCCGAAGGCGATATTTTCCGTGGCCTGGAAGTGGTTGAACACGCGTGCTCCATCGGCACCTTGCAGATGGGCGAATTCGCTGAAAACGTCGCCGGTGGCGTCGACACCTACACCCTGCGTCAGCCCATCGGCGTATGCGCAGGCATCACTCCGTTCAACTTCCCGGCGATGATTCCACTGTGGATGTTCCCGATGGCGATTGCCTGCGGTAACACTTTCGTGCTCAAACCGTCCGAACAAGACCCTCTGTCGACGATGCTGCTGGTAGAACTGGCGCTGGAAGCCGGTGTGCCGGCCGGCGTGCTCAACGTGGTGCACGGCGGCAAGGATGTGGTGGATGCGCTGTGCACCCATAAAGATATCAAGGCAGTTTCTTTCGTCGGTTCGACCGCCGTTGGTACCCACGTGTACGACCTGGCCGGCAAACACGGTAAGCGCGTGCAGTCGATGATGGGCGCCAAGAACCACGCCGTGGTGCTGCCGGACGCCAACCGCGAACACACCTTGAATGCGCTGGTCGGTGCCGGTTTCGGCGCGGCAGGCCAGCGTTGCATGGCCACCTCGGTGGTGGTGCTGGTGGGCGCGGCCAAGCAGTGGCTGCCGGATTTGAAAGCGCTGGCGCAAAAACTCAAGGTTAACGCTGGCAGTGAAGCGGGCACGGATGTCGGCCCGGTGATCTCCAAACGCGCCAAGGCGCGCATTCTGGAACTGATCGAAAGCGGCGTGAAAGAAGGCGCCAAGCTGGAGCTGGACGGCCGCGACATCAAGGTGCCGGGCTTCGAACACGGCAACTTCGTCGGCCCGACCCTGTTCTCGGGCGTGACCACTGACATGCAGATCTACACCCAGGAAATCTTCGGCCCGGTGCTGGTGGTGCTGGAAGTCGCCACGCTGGATGAGGCCATCGCGCTGGTCAACGCCAACCCGTTCGGCAACGGCACTGGCCTGTTCACCCAAAGCGGTGCGGCCGCGCGTAAGTTCCAGAGCGAAATCGATGTAGGCCAGGTCGGTATCAACATCCCGATTCCGGTGCCAGTGCCGTTCTTCAGCTTCACCGGTTCGCGCGGTTCCAAGCTCGGCGACCTCGGCCCGTACGGCAAGCAAGTGGTGCAGTTCTACACCCAGACCAAAACCGTCACCAGCCGCTGGTTCGACGACGACACGGTCAACGATGGCGTCAACACCACCATCAACCTGCGCTGATTTGGGGAGACGACCATGAAGATTGCATTTATCGGCTTGGGCAACATGGGCGCGCCCATGGCCCGCAACCTGATCAAGGCTGGCCATGCGCTGAACCTGTTTGATTTGAACCAGACAGTGCTCAAGGAGTTGGCCGAACTGGGCGGCACCATCAGCGACTCGCCGCGTGATGCGGCCAGCGGCGCGGAGCTGGTGATTACCATGCTGCCGGCCGCTGCCCATGTGCGTAGCGTGTGGCTGAATGACGATGGCGTGCTTGCTGGCATCGGCAAAGGCGTGCCGGCGGTGGATTGCAGCACCATCGACCCGCAAACCATTCGCGATGTGTCTGCCGCGGCGGCAAAACAAGGCGTGGTGGTGGCCGACGCACCCGTCTCCGGCGGCACGGGTGGCGCGCAAGCCGGGACGCTGACCTTCATGGTCGGCGCTACCCCGGAACTGTTCGCCACCCTGCAACCGGTGCTGGCGCAGATGGGCCGCAATATCGTGCATTGTGGCGATGTCGGCACCGGCCAGATCGCCAAGATCTGCAACAACCTGTTGCTCGGCATCAGCATGGTCGGCGTCAGCGAGGCCATGGCCCTGGGCGATGCGCTGGGCATCGACACGCAAGTGCTGGCCGGGATTATCAACAGCTCCACCGGGCGCTGCTGGAGTTCTGACACCTACAACCCGTGGCCGGGTGTGATTGAAACTGCGCCGTCGTCCCGTGGCTATACCGGTGGTTTCGGCGCCGACCTGATGCTCAAGGACCTGGGGCTGGCTACCGAAGCCGCACGCCAGGCCAAGCAACCGGTGATCCTCGGCGCCGTGGCCCAGCAGTTGTATCAATCAATGAGTCAGCGTGGGGAAGGGGGTAAAGACTTCTCGGCGATCATCAACAGCTATCGCAAACCCAAGTAGGGGCGTTTCCGAGAGCCCGCGTCGGGCGGGCTCTCGGGTTTTTGCCGGTTACCACAGTGGCTTTTCGTAGCTGACGATCAAGCGTGTTTCGTCTATATCGCTTTCAAAGTTGGAGCGCATCATTGCGTTGCGTAAGCGGACTTTGACGTTTTTCAGGGTCGGATTCTGGAAGGCATAGCTCACATCGATATCCCGTTCCCACTCACGCCCGTCCGAACGGCCCGGCCCTCGGTCGACGTTGCTGCCCGATGCATAGCGCGTGAACATGGAAAGGCCGGGAACGCCCAGCGCGGTGAAGTCGTAGTCGTAGCGTACTTGCCAGGATTTTTCATCCTTATTGGCGAAGTCGCTGTACTGCAGAAAATTCACCAGTGTGGGATAGCTTCCTCTTACAGCTGCGTGGCCTGTGTTGCCTGACATGGTTTGGTAGGCCCCACCCAATTTATGCGCCCCCCATGCGTAGGTCAGCATCGCACCCACTGCGGTGTTGTCGATGTTGGTTTGGCCGTTATCGAGAGAGCGCGTGTAACGCAATTCACTTTTCAGGCTTTGGTCCTCGGCAACTGCATAGGTATGTTGAAGGCTGCCCGCGTGCTGGGTGTAGAGGTTGTCCAGCGTGCTGTAGTAGTAGCTGGCGGTGAGTTGTTTGTTGACGGCGTAACTACCGCCTGCAAAGTCGAATGCATTCGATTGATTCTTCCCACGAACCACGATATTCCTGCGTGCGCCGGTGGCGACCGCCAACGCTTCATAGTTGGTTGAGTCGACCTGGTTGACGTGGGTAATTCTGCCCACGTCCAGCGTCAGGTCTTTGAGTTCCTGGGAGCGCAGGTGCGCGCCCTTGAAAAGCTGCGGCTGCAAGCGGCCGACGTTTTTTTCCAGTATCGGTAGCGCTGGTGGGGCCAGCGCACCGATTTTCAGCGTCGTTTGGGAAGCCCTGAATTTTGCCGTAAAAGCGGCTTCGCCATAGCTGTCTTCGGCTTTGCCGGATTGACGCACCGGCAATAAGCCGGAGCGGGTTCGGTCTGCACTTGAATCAAGCTTGAAGCCCGCCATGGCGAGGACATCGACGCCAACACCCACGGTGCCTTCGGTGTACCCGGACTCAATTTGCAACGCGAAACCTTGTGCCCATTCTTCGCGCTTGGACTGCGTGGCATTGGGCTCACGGTAGTCACGGTTGAAGTAAAAGTTCTTCAGCTCAAGCTTGCCGGTGCTGTCACTGATGAAGTCAGCGAGGGCAGAGGGTGCGAGAAAAACACAGATGTTTAACACACATACTTTGGTCAGGACGTTCAATTGGGCAGCCTGCGTGAGTGGGAAGACTCATCGCAGGGTGCTTTAAAGGGGCCGGACTCACGCTAGGGAAAAACTGAAGCAGGCCAAGGATTTATCTGATGCTGCTTATGCAAACACAAAATACTTACGCACGGTCTCGACCACTTCCCACGTGCCCTTCATACCGGGTTCCACCACAAAGATATCCCCAGCCCGCAAGTGAATCGGCTCCAGGCCTTCTGGTGTGATCACGCAGTAGCCTTCCTGGAAGTGGCAATATTCCCACTTTACGTATTCCACGTACCACTTGCCCGGCGTGCAGATCCAGGTGCCCATGATCTTGCTGCCGTCTTCGCTGGTGTAGGCGTTGAGGTTGACGGTGTGCGGGTCGCCCTCGAGCTTTTCCCATTTGCAGGCATCCAGGACAGGTAGCGGGTGGGTGTCACGCAGTACGGTGATGGGCTTGGACATGATGGCTCCGAGGCAGGGAAGGGAAAGATGAACCCTAAGGCCTTGGGCGTTGTGTCAGTGGTCTGAACTCGACATCGGGATGCCCAGAAGCGCAGCCGAATGCGATCTCTCAGACACTGTGCAGTCCATGTGGGAGCGGGCTTGCCCGCGATAGCGGAGTGTCAGGTACTGGAGATGCAGCTGTGCCGCCGTCATCGCGGGCAAGCCCGGCTCCCACAGGGAAAGGAGGCGCTCTTGAGTGATAGGTTTGTGCGGTAAAGCGCTATTCCCCCGCAGTAACTGCGAAAAATTTCCCGTGTTGCGCAGGAATTAGCAAGAAAATGCACGGCTGGCCCTCGTATCATTCACCCAAGAACGAGTGAGAGCCTTGCAATGAACCCTATAAAAACGTGGTGGGATATCAGCCCACCCTTGAGCACGGCGACGCCGACCTGGCCGGGCGATACGCCGTTCCAGGAAGAGCGCGTGTGGCAGTTTGGCCCGGAGTGCCCGGTGAATGTGGGGCGCGTGACGTTTTCGCCGCACACCGGTGCCCATGTGGACGCGCCGCTGCATTACAGCGCCGACGGTGCGCCGATCGGCGAGGTGTCGCTGGATGTGTACATGGGCCCGTGCCGGGTGTTGCATTGCCTGGGCAGCGGCGCGCTGGTGCAGCCGCATCAGTTGCAAGGGCGTGTGGATAACTTGCCTGAGCGTGTGCTACTGCGCACTTATCCACAAGCACCGCTGACCGAGTGGGACTCGAACTTCACCGCCATCGCACCACAAACCATTGAGCTGCTCGCCAGCCTGGGCGTGCGTCTGATCGGTATCGACACACCGTCCCTGGACCCGCAACAGTCCAAGACCATGGATTCGCACAACGCCGTGGCCCGCCATGGCATGGCGATTCTCGAAGGCATCGTGCTTGATGATGTACCGGAGGGCGACTATGAGTTGATCGCGCTGCCGTTGCGTTTTGCCAACCTGGACGCCAGCCCCGTCCGTGCCATTCTCCGCCCGCTCAAGGAGCCCACGCGATGAGCCAGTGTCCCTTTTCACCTGATTACCAGCCGCCGGAAGAATGGCATAACGCCGAACTGAATTTTTCCGAGTCCATGAGCTACGGCGACTACCTGGACCTGGGCAAAGTCCTCAGCGCCCAGCACCCGCTGTCGCCCGATCACAACGAAATGCTCTTTATCATCCAGCACCAGACTTCAGAGCTGTGGATGAAACTGATGCTCCACGAACTCAAGGCCGCCCGCGAGCACGTGCGCCTGGGCGAGTTGCCGCCGGCATTCAAGATGCTGGCGCGAGTGTCACGGATCTTCGATCAACTGGTGCATGCCTGGGCCGTGCTGGCGACCATGACGCCGTCGGAGTACAAGGCGATTCGCCCGTTTCTGGGGCAGTCGTCGGGGTTCCAGTCGTTCCAGTACCGTGAGATCGAATTTATCCTTGGCAATAAAAGCGCAGCGCTGTTGCGGCCGCACGCGCATCGGCCAGAATTGTTGAACGAGTTGAAAGTGGCGATTGCCACGCCGTCGCTGTACGACGAGGCGATTAATCTGATGGTTAAAGCCGGGTTGGCGATTGACCCCAAGCGCGCCGAACGCGACCCGACGGCGGCCACGGTTCACGATGAGTCCGTGGAGGCGGCGTGGCGCGAGGTGTATCGCGACCCGAGTCGGTATTGGGATTTGTATCAGTTGGCCGAGAAGTTTATCGACCTGGAAGACTCATTCCGCCAGTGGCGCTTTCGGCATGTGACCACGGTGGAGCGCATCATTGGCTTCCAGCCCGGCACCGGTGGCACGGAAGGCGTGGGTTATTTGCGCAAGATGCTCGACACCGTGCTGTTCCCCGAACTGTGGCGAGTGCGTTCCACGCTCTAAACAAAAAGCCCCGGAATCCCGGGGCTGATCGTTCCCACGCTCTGCGTGGGAATGCCGCTTTGGACGCTCTGCGTCCGCTTCATGTGGGAGCTGGCTTGCCTGCGATAGCGGTCTGTCAGCCAGCTCATCCACTGACTGACCCACCGCCATCGCGGGCAAGCCCGGCTCCCACAGGGATCACCGTGCGTTCACTACCGCGTTGCTTTTTCTAATCCGCAACCGATAAGCAATGTAGATAATCCCCACCCAAACCGGCATCGCATACACCGAGTTGTTAATCCCCGGAATCGCCAGCATCACGCTGATGATCATCACCATGAACGCCAGGCACAGGTAGTTGCTGAACGGGAACCAGAAGGTCTTGAACGACGGCGTCACGCCTTGCTCGCCCATGGCCTTGCGGAACTTGATGTGGGTGAGGCTGATCAGTGCCCAGTTGATCATCAGCGAGGCAACCACCAGCGCAAACAGCAGTTCCAGCGCACTGTGCGGCGCGACGTAGTTGACCACCACGCACAGCATCGTCACCAGCGCCGAAATGGCCAGGGCGCGAATCGGCACGCCTTGTTTGTTGAGTTTCATCAGCGCTTTGGGCGCATCGCCTTGCTCGGCCAGGCCGAACAGCATGCGGCTGTTGCAGTACACGCCGCTGTTGTACACCGACAGCGCCGCGGTCAGCACCACGAAGTTGAGGATGTGTGCGGCGGTGTCGTTACCGATCAGCGAGAAGATCTGTACAAACGGGCTGCCGCTGTAGGCATCGCCCGACGCGCCGAGTGTTTGCAGCAGTTGGTCCCACGGGTACAGCGACAGCAGCACGGTCAGCGCGCCGACGTAGAAAATCAGGATGCGGTAGACCACCTGGTTGATCGCCTTGGGGATCACTTTGCGCGGCTCGCTGGCCTCGGCTGCGGTGATACCCACCAGCTCCAGGCCGCCGAACGAGAACATGATGAACGCCATCGACATCAACAGCCCCATGCCGCCATTGGGGAAGAACCCGCCGTGGCTCCACAGGTTGCTCACCGAGGCTTGCGGGCCACCGGTGCCGCTGAACAGCAGGTAACAACCGAGCACGATCATGCCGACAATCGCCACCACCTTGATGATCGCGAACCAGAACTCGGCTTCACCGAAGAACTTCACGTTGAGGGTGTTGATCAGGTTGACCGCGACAAAGAACACCAGCGCGCTGACCCAGGTCGGAATCTCCGGCCACCAGAACTGGATGTATTTGCCCACGGCTGTCAGTTCGGCCATGCCCACCAGCACGTAGAGCACCCAGTAGTTCCAGCCCGCGAGGAAACCTGCGTAACCGCCCCAGTATTTGTGGGCGAAGTGGCTGAAGGAGCCGGCCACCGGCTCTTCGACGATCATCTCGCCAAGCTGGCGCATGATCAGGAACGCGATGAAACCGGCAATCGCGTAGCCCAGGATCATGGACGGCCCCGCCGACTTGAGCACCCCGGCCGAGCCAAGGAACAACCCTGTGCCAATCGCCCCTCCCAAGGCGATCAGCTGAATGTGCCGGTTCTTCAGGCCACGCTTGAGGCCCACCGGGTTAACCATGTCATCCGCCATTAACATTCCCTTCTACTTGTTTTTCTTGAGGGTGAGTGCACGCCGCATCAGCCCCTCAGAACTGCTGAGGGTCAGATATTACTCTGCGTAAACTTTTCGTAATACAGCTGAACGCCATCAAGTGTCTGATCCGCCAGCCATTGTTGGATGGATTCGACCATTGGAGGGGGGCCGCATACGTACATATCGGCCGAACTGTCCCGCAATTCGGCCAGGTCGAAATGTTCGGTGAGGTAACCGCGTTTGCCAGGCCACTCGGGTGACGGGTCGCTGAGCACTTCGGTGTAGCGAAAGCCGGGGATTGTCGAGGTGTAGGCTTCGATGCGTTGTGCTTCGCACAAGTCCTCGGCCCCGCGCACGCCGTAATACAAGTGGACCGGCTGGTTGCAGCCGTTGGCAGCCAGCTCATCGAGCATACCCAGCAAGGCCGACAAGCCAGTGCCGCCGGCCACCAGTATCAGCGGCCGGGTGACATGCCTGAGGTAGAAGGCACCCAATGGCGCCTCCATCAGCACTTGATCACCGACCTGGCAGCGCTCGCGCAGGTAGTTGCTCATGACACCATCGGGCAGCAGGCGCACCAGAAACTGCAGTTGATTACCCGGCCGGTTGGCGAAGGAGTACGAACGCCAACTGTCGGTGCCGGGCACCGCCAGGCGGGCGTATTGGCCGGGCAGGAAGTCCAGCGGGTTGTCCAGGGTCACCTGCAAAATCGCGGTGCTGGCCGACACCTGCTGCACTTCGCTGACCTTGCCGCGCACGTGTACCGGCCCCGGCGCGTTGCACAGGCTTGAATCAAAATCGAAGTAGAACGTAGCGTCGGACTGCACCCGCGTCTGGCAACTGAGCATCTTGCGTTGCTTGAGGTCGAGGCTGGAGAGGGCTTCGTCGTCGACATAATCCTGGGTGTAATCGCCGGACTCGCAACGACCCTGGCAGGTGCCGCACACGCCTTCGCGGCAATCGAGCGGGATCTTGATGCCGTTGCGCAATGCCGCATCCAGCAGGATTTCATTCGCGCCTACCGGGAAAAACAGGGTCTTGCCGTCGGCAAAACTGAAGGCCACTTTGTGATTCATCCGCATAACTCCGCGTATCTGATTTTTGTGGCTGACCCGTGAGCTTTTGTGGCGACCGGGCTTGTTGTGGCGAGCGGGCTTGCCCCGCGTTGGGCTGCGAAGCAGCCCCAATAAAGTCACCGCATTTATCCAGTCAAACCGCAGTGCCTGAATTAGGGCCGCTTCGCGCCCCAACGCGGGGCAAGCCCGCTCGCCACAGGACGGTGCTTGTCACAAAAGTTCTCTGCTACAAGTGATAGAAATCCAGCACCGAGTTGATGGTGTCGTTGAGCAACAGTGCGTGCTTGCGGGTGATCAGCCAGCTGTCGCCATCCGGCTTGAGGTGGTAAGTGGCAGGCCCGTAAAACTGCTCTGAGGTGGCCAGGCGATAGAACAGCGTGTGCCAGTTCAGCTTCACCTCCAGCGTGCCGTCTGCCTGCTCGGCGATCCGCACGTTATTGATCAAGTGCAAGGTGCGCGGCATCGGCGTGGCCGACGCGGCCTTGCCGGTGCGCAAACGGAACACGCGGTCTTCCAGGCCCGAACGGTTGGCGTAGTAGATCAGCGACATTTCGCGTTTGGGGTCGCGGGTGTACACGTGCTCCGAGTCCCATTGCGGCAAGTGAAACTCGCTCTGCGGGTCGAACAGCTGCACATAGGCGTCCCAGTCCTGGGCGTCGCACAGTTCGGATTTGCGATAGAAAAATTGCTCGATCCGGTACTGCAATTGGGCATCCATCACTTCACCTCCCGCAGTGTCAGCGCTTGCTGGTCCAGGCCTTTGAGCAGAAATTGCTGCCAGTTACGGTGCTGGTTCACATACAGGCCTTCGTGGGTGAATTCGGTGCCGGTCATGGCCGGTTGAATGCCGATGGCTTTGCTGTTCGGCGTAGGGCCGGTTTCCCAGCGATGGCTGCCCCGTGAGATATCGCTCCAGCGCTCCAGGCGGCCCTGGAAACCGCGCTGGGCTTCGCGAAACTCCACCAGATCATCCGGCGTGCCCATGCCCGATACGTTGAAGAAATCCTCAAACTGGCGAATGCGGTTTTCGCGGTCGGCATCCGACTCGTTTTTCACGCCCAGGCACTGGCTGATGATCTCCGTCTTGTTCCACGCCACCGGGCGGATGATGCGCAGCTGCGAGCTGATCTGGTCGAGAAAGAACAGGCTCGGGTAGATGTTCAGGTTGCGCAGGCGGTGCATCATCCACTCGGCTTTCTGCTGGCCGTGTTCTTCCACCAGGCGCGGCATGATGGTGGCGTAGCCCGAGCGCACGCTGGGGTTGGGCATGTCGCTGAACAGCACGCTGTGGCCGTTGTTGAAGGCGAACCAGCCGTCATCGGTATTCGCGTCGCCGGCGCCGAGTTTGCTGTAGTCCAGTGTGCTGGCGGACGCGCTGCCGTTTTCGGTATTCACCTGCTGACGATGCTGCACCGTGGCCACGTAGTTGTAGTGCACGGTGCTGACGTGATAACCGTCCAGGCCGTTTTCGTTTTGCAGTTTCCAGTTGCCGTCGTAGGTGTAGGCGGATTTGCCCGGCAACACTTCCAGCTCACCGGTGGCCGACTGCGCGACCATCATGTCGAAGAACACTTTGGCGTCACCGAGGAAGTCTTCCAGGCTGTCGGTGCCTTGCACGTTGAGGCTGATGAACACAAAGCCCTTGTAGCTTTCGATACGGGCTTTTTTCAGGCCGCGTGTGGCTTTGTCGAAACCTTCCGGGTACTCGCCCGGCGCCTTGACCTTCACCAGCCGGCCGTCGCTCTTGTAGCACCAGGCGTGGAACGGGCAGGTAAAGGTCGATTGGTTGCCCTTGCCGACGCGGGTCAGTGTGGTGCCACGATGCTGGCAGGCGTTGATCAGCGCATTGAGTTGGCCTTCGCCGTCGCGGGTGATGATCATCGGCTGGCGCCCGGCGCGCATGGTCACGAAGTCGTGGTTATTGGCCAGTTCGCTTTCGTGGCAGGCGTAGATCCAGTTTTTTTCGAAGATCAGTTCCATCTCCAGGTCGAACAGTTCGGGCTCGGTGAACATGTCGCGGGCGATGCGAAACACTTCATCCACCGGCCGAAAGTCCAGGCAACCTTCGATAAACGTTTTCCACTGCTCGACGCTTCTTGCACCACTCATGGGAGGCACCTTTTTAGATAGGGGCTAATCGGTGGGGTATTAGAGGCAGTGGGGCAGGGCGCGGGCTATCCGCTTAATGGGTGAAGGCAGGCCGCAAAATTGGGCAGCAAATACCCAGTTCAGTGCGCCCAGGTGACGCCATGCGCTACTGTCATACCAAGGGAAGGTCGCAAATGCCTGCGGCTTATCCACATAGTCGACGCTTGCTATCCACCCGGTTGCATTCAGGCGGGCGTGGCGTAGAACTTGCTGTCGATTGCCAACGACGCGCCGCCAGAGCGCGCAACCGCCTAACCGCCGTGGGTGCCCCTGATGAGTAGCCATACACGCGAAATCCATATTCAACGCTTCGACCTGGAGGGCGCCTGCAGCTGGATGTCCGGCATCTGCGGGCCGCACCGCCTGGCGACAAGCACGCCCGAGCGCCTGCGTTTTCACCACAGCGCCAATGTGTTCAAGTCCCGCGCCACCACCTTGGGCGTGATCGAGTACGGCACCGATGTGACCATTGATATCGAAGACGCCGAGCACTTCAGCAGCTACAGCCTGAGCCTGCCGTTGGTGGGCGAGCAGGAATTGAGCAAGAACGGCGAGCGCCTGAGTTCCAACCGTGACCAAGGCGTGATTTTGTCGCCTAACGAGCATCAGGTGCTGGCGATTTCCGGTGATTGTCGCAAGTTGCAGGTGGTGATTACGCGGGCGGCGATGAGTGAGTCGCTGGAAGGGTTGCTGCAACGGCCGATTGAAGCGCCACTGCGGTTTGAGTCGGTGATGGATGCGGTGGACGGTGCTTCGGCATCGTGGTGGCGCATGGCGCGCTACTTTATTGCGGAGCTTGAGTGCAGCAGCGAGTTGTATGAGCAGGCGGCGTTTACGCGGGATCTGGAAAGCTCGTTGATCAAGGGTTTGATCCTGGCCCAGCCGAACAACTATTCAGAAGAATTGCGCGACGTGCTCGGCGTGAAGCTGCCGCATTACCTGATTCGGGCGCGGCAATACATCCACGACAACGCCCGCGAGGCGATCCATTTGGAAGACCTGGAAGCGGCTGCGGGTGTGTCGCGGTTCAAGCTGTTCGATGCGTTTCGTAAATACTTTGCGCTGTCGCCGATGGCGTATTTGAAGAAGTACCGACTGGGTGTCGTGCGCCAGGAAATCCTCGAGCATGGTTCAATTCGCACCATCTCCGAGATCGCGCTGGGCTGGGGCTTTACCCACTTGGGTCGGTTTTCGGCGGAGTACCGCAAACTCTTCGATGAATCCCCCAGCCAAACCCTGCAGCGCAAACGCCTGCGCAGTCTCTGAACTGTATGAAGATCAAACTGTGGGAGCAGGCAAGCCAGCTCCCACAGGGGAATTGCGGTGTTTGGAGGGTTTCAGATCAACTCTTCAACCAACTGCAAACAATGACTCAGCCCTGGCGACTGATCATTCACTCGCCTGCTCAGGATAATCGGCGAGGTCGCAGTGGCTTCCACAATCGGCGTGTAGCCGATATCCGCCCGGTGCAACACCTGCACCGAGGCCGGCACCAGCGTCACGCCCATTCCCGCGCCCACCAGCCCGATGGCCGTCTGCAACTCGTTGGTCCACTGCACCACCTTGAGGCTCAAGCCATGGGCGTCGAACAGCGCGATCACATGGTCGGCATAGCTGGGGCGCGGGTTGCCGGGGTAGAGCACAAACGGCTCTGCGGCCAATTGCGCGAGGGTGGCGGGCGCGCCCAGCAGCGAGTGGCCGGCGGGCAATACGGCCACCAGTCGATCTTCCACCAGCACGCGCTGGACGATGGCCGGGTCGTCGATGCGAATGCGCCCGAAACCCACATCAATGCGCCCGGCCTTGAGCGCCTCGACTTGCTGCAGGGTGGTCATCTCCGACAAGCCCAATTCCAGCTCCAGCGCCTCATGGTTGCGCAGCCGCCGTATCAACTCCGGCAGCACGCCATACAGGGTCGATGGCGCAAAGCCGATGCCCAGCCAGGTCTTTTCGCCCTGGCCGATGCGCCGCGTGGTATCGCAAACCTTGGCCAGTTGTTCCAGCAGCACATTGGCGTGCTCATAGAAAAATCGCCCGGCTTCGGTCAGCCGCAACGGGCGGCCGCGTTCCAGCAACATCACGCCCAGTTCATCTTCCAGTTGCTGGATCTGCCGGCTCAATGGCGGCTGGGCGATGTGCAGGCGTTCGGCTGCGCGGGTGAAGTTGAGGGTTTCACCCAGCACCTGGAAATAGCGAAGATGACGCAGTTCCATGACGGTTCCTTTTATACCTTGAGGGTATCGTGCGAGACCCATTCTATATTGGAAGCCTTTAAAGATACGGCACAGAATCGGCTCAAATCTATAAAGAACCCAACGGGTATAGCCATGCCGATTTGCGCCATCGAGTCGATCGAGACCATCATCGTCGACCTTCCCACCATTCGCCCGCACAAGTTGGCGATGCACACCATGCAAAACCAGACGTTGGTGATCATCCGCCTGCGCTGCGCCGACGGCATTGAAGGCATCGGTGAGTCCACCACCATCGGCGGTTTGAGCTACGGCAACGAAAGCCCGGACAGCATCAAGGTCAACATCGACCGTCACTTCGCGCCGCTGCTGATTGGCCAGGACGCGAGCAATATCAACGCGGCCATGTTGCGCCTGGAGCGCAGCATTCGCGGTAATACCTTTGCCAAATCCGGCATCGAAAGCGCCTTGCTCGATGCACTGGGCAAACGCCTGAACCTGCCGGTGAGCGAACTGCTCGGCGGGCGTGTACGTGACGCCTTGCCGGTGGCCTGGACCTTGGCCAGCGGCAACACCGAACAGGACATCGCCGAGGCCGAAAAGATGCTCGACCTGCGCCGTCATCGCCTCTTCAAGTTGAAGATCGGCGCTGGAGAGGTCAATCGCGACCTGGCCCATGTGATCGCGATCAAAAAAGCCCTGGGCGAGCGTGCCAGTGTGCGTGTCGACGTCAACCAGGCCTGGGACGAAGCCGTGGCCCTGCGCGCCTGCAAGGTGCTGGGCGATAACGGCATTGACCTGATCGAGCAGCCGATTTCGCGCAATAACCGTGGCGGCATGGCCCGGCTCAACCTGTCGAGCCCGGCGCCGATCATGGCCGATGAATCCATTGAATGTGTCGAAGACGCCTTCAACCTGGCCCGCGAAGGCGCGGCTTCGGTGTTCGCGCTCAAGATAGCCAAAAACGGCGGCCCACGGGCGGTGTTGCGCACCGCCGCGATTGCCGAGGCGGCGGGCATCGGCTTGTACGGCGGCACCATGCTCGAAGGCGGCATCGGCACAATGGCGTCGGCGCATGCCTTTCTCACGCTGAACACGCTGGCGTGGGGCACCGAACTGTTCGGCCCACTGCTGCTCACCGAAGACATCCTCACCGAGCCGCCGGTGTACCGCGATTTCGAGCTGCATGTCTCCACCGCACCGGGCCTGGGCCTGGCCATTGATGAAGAACGCTTGGCGTTCTTGCGTCGTGACAAACACTAAGAGGCGCCTGCCATGTTGTTCCACGTAAAAATGACCGTGAACCTGCCGCTGGACATGAACCCCGAGCGCGCCGCCACCCTCAAGGCCGAGGAGAAAGCCCTGGCGCAGCGCCTGCAACAGGAGGGCAAATGGCGCCACTTGTGGCGAATCGCCGGGCATTACGCCAACTACAGCGTATTCGACGTCGACAGCGTGCAAGACCTGCACGACCTGCTGATGCAACTGCCGCTTTTCCCCTACATGGCCATCGAAGTGAACGCCCTGTGCCGCCACCCTTCGTCGATCCATGAGGACGACCGTTGAGCCTGCTTTGCACCCAATAATTACAAGATGAGGATTGCACCATGTCCATCCGACTGTCCCAGACTGCCCATGCCCAGGCGTTTCTCGAAGAAGCCAGCGGCAACCATAACGACGGCGGCAACCCGCGCACCAAGGCGCTGATCTACCGGATCCTGCGCGATACGGTAAACATCATCGAAGACCTGGAAGTGACCCCGGAAGAGTTCTGGAAGGCGGTCAATTACCTCAATGAATTGGGTAAAAATCAGGAGGCGGGTTTGCTGGCTGCCGGCTTGGGCCTGGAGCATTACCTGGACTTGCTGATGGACGCTGCGGACGAAGAGGCCGGCAAATCCGGCGGTACGCCACGCACCATCGAAGGCCCGCTGTACGTGGCCGGCGCGCCGCTGAGCCAATACGAAGCGCGGCTGGACGATGGCAAGGACGACGCAGTGCCGCTGTTTATGCGCGGGCAAGTGCGCGACACCGACGGCAAGCCGTTGGCGGGTGCGATTGTGGATGTGTGGCAGGCCAACACGGGTGGCACCTATTCGTGGTTTGACCCAACGCAATCGGAGTTCAACCTGCGTCGGCGCATTGAGACCGATGCCCAGGGCAACTACCGGTTCCGCAGCATCGTGCCGTCGGGCTACGGTTGCCCGCCGACCGGGCCGACTCAGCAGTTGCTCGACCAGTTGGGTCGCCACGGGCAGCGGCCGGCGCATATTCACTTCTTCATCTCGGCACCGGGGCATCGGCACCTGACCACGCAGATCAACCTGTCGGACGACCCGTACCTGCATGATGATTTTGCCTACGCGACGCGCGATGAGTTGATCGCCGAGATTCGCTTTAGTGACGATCAGCAATTGGCGCGCGAGTTTGGGGTGCAAGGGCGGTTTGCGCAGATTGATTTTGACTTTGAGTTGCAACTGGCAGACGCGCCGGTAGAGCAAAAACGCATGCAGCGCGTTCGCGCCCTCGAAGACTGATTAACCGCGGTCAAAAAAATGTGGGAGCTGGCTTGTTGTGGCGAGCAAGCTTGCTTGCGCTGGGGTGCGAAGCGCCCCCAAAAAGCCGGCTCCAGCTGCGCTGTCGTACGGGAGCAAGCTCCCTCGCCACAACAAGCCAGCTCCCACAGGTTTTGTAGTGTTGCGGTTATTTGCGCACCACCAGATCCAACACCTCATCCCGGTCCTTGATCTTCTGCAACACAATCTCCGAACGAATATCCATCACCCCGGCCGTGCGGTTCAGGTGGTTCACGATAAAGTCGGAAAAGTGCTTGAGGTTGCGCGCCTGCACACGCAACACATAGTTGCTTGCACCCGTAATCACATAGGCACTGGCCACCTCCGGCCACCCCTGCACCTTCTTGATAAACGTCTCGTGCCAGTCCTCCACATCCTGGCGCAACGACAGGTGCACGATGGCCTCAAGCTCAATCCCCAGCTGCTCGGCATTCAACACGGCGCGGTAGCCGCTGATGATTCCTTCGCTCTCCAGCAGGCGCAAACGGCGCAGGCAGGCGGAGGGCGACAGGGCGACTTTTTCCGCCAGTTCCTGGTTGCTGATGCGGCCATCCTGTTGCAAAAAATGCAGGAGGCGCAGGTCGGTGGCGTCGAGAATCATGGTTAGAATAAATCCGCGTATTTGGGGGTTAAATTCGAATTTCCTACAGCTTAATTAGCCTGTTACCCACCACTTTGCACGAAAATTCTCTAAAACTTCGTTCATTATTTGGTCCATCTTCACTTATAAAAAATCAGGACAACCCATGACCAACCGAAGCCACTGCCAAGCCCTCGATGCCCAGGACCCGCTGGCGCCACTGCGTCAGCAGTTTGCCTTGCCTGCGGGCGTGATCTACCTCGATGGCAACTCTCTGGGCGCCCGCCCGGTGGCGGCGATGGCGCGCGCCCAGCAGGTGATTGCCGAGGAGTGGGGCAATGGCTTGATTCGCAGCTGGAACAGCGCCGGTTGGGCGGATTTGTCCCAACGCCTGGGCAACCGCCTGGCGCCGCTGATCGGCGCGCGTGACGGTGAAGTGGTGATTACCGATACCACCTCGATCAACCTGTTCAAGGTGCTCAGCGCTGCCTTGAGCGTGCAGCGCCAACGCGAGCCTGCGCGCAAGGTGATTGTCAGCGAAGCGAGTAACTTTCCCACCGATTTGTACATCGCCGAAGGCCTGACCGAGTTGTTGCAACAGGGCTATTCCCTGCGGTTGGTCAACAGCCCGGACGAGCTGCCCCAAGCCATCGACCATGACGTGGCGGTGGTGATGCTTACCCACGTCAATTACAAGACCGGCTACATGTACGACATGCAGGCGCTCACCGCCTTGAGCCACGAATGTGGCGCGCTGAGCATCTGGGACCTGGCGCATTCGGCGGGCGCGGTGCCCATCGACCTGAACAAGGCCGGTGCCGATTATGCGATTGGCTGCACCTACAAATACCTGAATGGCGGGCCGGGCTCGCAGGCGTTTGTGTGGGTCAACCCGGCCTTGGTGGATGTGGTGCGCCAGCCGCTATCGGGTTGGTTTGGCCACACGCGTCAGTTCGCCATGGAAGCTCAGTACGCGCCAAGCGCCGGTATCGCGCGCTACCTGTGCGGCACACAACCGATCACGTCGTTGGCAATGGTCGAATGCGGCCTGGAGATTTTTGCCCAGACCGACATGGCCAGCCTGCGCAGCAAATCCCTGGCCTTGACCGACCTGTTTATCGCGCTGGTCGAAGCCCGTTGCGCCGCCCACGGCCTGGAGCTGATTACGCCGCGTGAGCATGCCCGGCGCGGAAGCCACGTGAGTTTCGAACACCCTGAAGGTTATGCGGTGATCCAGGCCTTGATCGCCCGTGGCGTGATCGGCGATTACCGCGAGCCGCGCATCATGCGCTTTGGGTTTACGCCGTTGTACACAAGCTTTACCGAGGTATTTGATGCTGTAGAGATTCTGGGCGAAATCCTCGATAACTCCACTTGGGACCAGCCGCAATTCAAAGTGCGCAACAGCGTCACTTAAGTACAACACGAATCAAAATGTGGGAGCTGGCTTGTTGTGGCGAGCAAGCTTGCTTGCGCTGGGGTGCGAAGCGCCCCCAAAAAGCCGGCTCCAGCTGCGCTGTCGAACGGGAGCAAGCTCCCTCGCCACAGCAAGCCAGCTCCCACAAGGTTCAGCGCCAGCCATAACAATCACAATAATAAAGGGGCACACCACGTGACCACGCCAGACAACGGCTTTGCAGAGATCACCCATCGCGAACTGGGCCTGAGGCGCCAGCTCACTTCCGGCCAGATGAGCATGATCGCCATCGGTGGCGCCATCGGCACGGGGCTGTTCATGGGCAGCGCCTACGCCATCGGTTATGCCGGGCCGAGTGTGCTGGTGAGTTACGCCATCGGTGCGTTGATCACCTTGCTGTTGATGGGCTGCCTGGCGGAGATGACCGTGGCGCACTCCACCTCGGGCTCGTTCGGTGCCTACGCCGAGTTCTACATCAGCCCGCTGGCCGGCTTTCTGGTGCGTTATGCCTACTGGGCGGCGATTGTGCTGGCAGTGGGCGCCGAGGTCACGGCGGTGGCGATGTACATGAAGTACTGGTTCGCCAACGTGCCGGAGTGGGTGTGGATCGTGTCGTTTTCCAGTGTGCTGATCCTGCTCAATGCCATCAGCGTAAAGACCTTCGGCAACTTCGAATACTGGTTCTCGACCATCAAGATCACCGCAATCGTCGGCTTCATCATCCTCGCGGTGTACGTGGTGTTCGGCTCCGGTAATCCTGATTATGGCGTGCAGAACTACACGGCCCACGACGGGTTTTTCCCCCATGGGCTGAGCGGCATGTGGATCGCAGTGATCGTGTCGATCTTCAGCTATCTGAGCGTAGAGATGATCGCCGTGGCCGCCGGTGAAGCCGCCGACCCGGAGCAAGCGGTGAAGAAGGCCTTTCGCGCCACCATCGTGCGGTTGGTGGTGTTCTACCTGCTGACCCTGGCATTGATGCTCGCCATCGTGCCGTGGAACCAGGCCGGCCAGACCCAGAGCCCGTTTGTTACGGTAATGCAGACCATTGGTATTCCCGGTGCCACCGGGGTGATGAATTTCGTGATCCTGATCGCCGCGTTGTCGGCGATGAACAGCCAGCTCTACATCACCACACGCATGATGTTCAGCCTGTCGCGTGCAGGTTTTGCGCCCAAGTCCATGGGCGCCTTGAGCAAGAGCGGCATTCCGCTGAACGCGTTGCTGCTGTCCAGCTCCGGCATTGCCCTGGCGACCTTGTTGAACGTGGTGTACCCGGAAAGCTCGTTCACCTTGATGATGGCGATTTCGATGTTTGGCGCGATCTTCACCTGGTTCATGATCTTCCTCACGCACCTGTTTTTTCGCCGTTATCGCAAGCGTCATGGCGGGCCGAAGCTGTCGTTCCAGCTGCGCCTGTTTCCCTACAGCACACTGCTGGGCCTGGTGCTGATGGGGGCGGTGATGATCACCACGTACTTCACCGAGGCCTTCAAGATGACGCTGGTGTTTGGCGTGCCATTCCTGATGATCCTGTCAGCGGTGTATTACGGGTTTTTCCGCAAGGGCAGGGCCAGGGCGTCGAACAAGGCTTTGGCGTAACCGGGCAATTGCTCGAAGGAGCGGGCGCATAACAGTAGTTTGCGACAGGCCCAGTCTTCGCTTAATGGCTGGGCTTTAATGCGCTTTTCTGTCGGCCAACGTTCCAATGCGGCCTGAGGCACGATGCCCAGGCCGGCGCCGCCGGCGACCATGCGGATCAACCCATCAAAACCCTCGGCGCGAATGCGTGTTTGCAGGCGAAAGCCTGCGTGCAATGCCTGTTCTTCCAGGTATACCGAAAGCGCGCTGTTGGCGGTCAGGCCTACATAATCGTATTGCAGGCTGTCGATGAAGTTCGCCGTCGCCAACGGATGATCGAGGGGCATGATCAGCACCAGCGGGTCATCGCGAAACGGCAGGGTCTGCAAGCCGTGGGTGTCCACCGCATCGGAGATAATCCCCAGGTCTGCTGTGCCCTGGCGCAAGGCTTGGGTAATGCGCAGGCTGGGCAACTCCTGCAAGTCGATATCGAGGTTGGGGTGTTGGCGCAAAAAGTCCGCCAGCAGTTCCGGCAGGTATTCGCTCAGGGCGGTGGTGTTGCACAGCAGGCGCACCTGGCCTTTGATGCCCTGGGCGTATTCGGCCAGGTCCTGTTGCAGGTGCTCGGCCTGTTGCAACAGCAGGCGGGCGTGGCGGGCCAGGGCTTTGCCTGCGGGTGTTGGCGTGACGCCACGGCGGCCGCGTTCAAGAAACTCGATGCCCAATGACGCTTCCATCGCACGGATACGCGCGCTGGCCGCCGCCAGGGATAAATGGCTGCGCGCCGCGCCGGCAGTGATGTTGCCGGTGTCGAGGGTGTGCAGGTAGAGGCGCAGGTCGATCAGGTCAAAGTGCATGGCTGAGGTTTCTCGAGTGACTTCACTGGCCTTATCGCAGACAAGCCAGCTCCCACATTTTGCTTTGTGAACACAGTCCAATGTGGGAGCTGGCTTGCCTGCGATAGCTATTTAAGCCTCACGCAAAACAAGAGGCTACCTCAGTATATGGCGAATTTTCGACCTCAACGAAATCCTGCAAAATCGCCTCATGACTACCTTCCTCGCGTTCTACCAAAACCTCGGCCCGGCCTTGACCCTGCTGGTGATCGGAACCTTCCTGCTGGCCGGCACCGTCAAGGGCGTGATCGGCCTGGGCCTGCCCACCGTCGCCATGGGTATGCTCGGCCTGGCTATGCTCCCGGCGCAGGCTGCGGCATTGCTGATCATCCCTTCAACAGTCACCAACCTTTGGCAACTGGCGTTCGGTGGCCACTTGAGCGCCTTGCTCAAGCGCCTGTGGCCAATGCTGCTGCTGATTTTTCTCGGCACCGGGCTTGGCACGTTGTGGCTGGGCACGGACGGCGGGCATTGGGTGGTTCGCGCGCTGGGTGGCGCCTTGCTGGTGTATGCGTTAAGTGGCTTGTTTTTGCCGACCTTCAAGGTGAAACCTAAAACCGAGCGCTGGCTTGGCCCGTTGTGCGGTCTGGTCACCGGCCTTATCACTTCGGCGACGGGCGTGTTCGTGATTCCGGCCGTGCCCTATCTGCAAGCCCTGGGTTTGAACCGCGATCAATTGGTGCAGGCGCTGGGGCTGGCGTTCACCGCTTCCACGTTGGCGTTGGCCGCAGCGCTGACCTGGCGTGGCACCCTGGGCGGTGGCGAAGTCAGCGCCTCGCTGTTGGCGCTGATACCCGCGTTGTTGGGGATGTGGCTGGGCCAGGTGTTGCGCCAGCGCATCAGCGCGGTGCTGTTCAAACGGGTGTTTTTCGTCGGCATGGCGCTGTTGGGGGGCCATCTACTGATCAGCGGCTGAGTGGCTGTTCACGGTGTAAGCTGTCGCGAACCGATTGAGAGGACACCCCGTGAAAGCCCGATCCGATGAGCTACAGATCTTCGTCAGCGTGATTGAGTGCGGCTCGATTTCGGCAGCCGCGGAGCAGGTCGGGCAGACGCCGTCGGCCGTCAGCCGCACCTTGTCGCGCCTGGAAGCCAAGCTCGACACCACGCTGATCAACCGCACCACGCGGCGCATGGACCTGACCGAGGAGGGCAAGTACTTTTTCGAGCAGGCCAAGCTGATCCTGGCGCAGATGGACGAGCTGGAAGAGCGCCTGTCGTCGCGCCAGAAGAACCCCGCCGGGCGTCTGCGCATCAATGCGGCCGTGCCGTTCATGCTGCATGGGATCGTGCCCTACATTGCCGAGTTTCGCAGCCTCTACCCGGATATCCAGCTGGAGCTGAACAGTGACGACCTGATCATCGACCTGCTGGAGCAGAGCACCGACATTGCCATCCGCATCGGTGCCCTGGCCGACTCGACCCTGCATGCGCGCTCGTTGGGTTGTACGCCGCTGCATATCCTCGCCAGCCCCGACTACCTCAAGCAGTTCGGCACGCCGAAGACGGTGGCCGAGTTGGTCGACCATACGCTGCTGGGCTTCACCCAGACCGAAACCCTCAACCACTGGCCGCTGCGCCACGTGGAAGGCGACCGCTGGCTGATCCAGCCAAGCATTGCCGCCTCCAGCGGCGAAACCGTGCGCCAACTGGCGCTGGAAGGCCAGGGCATTTGCTGCCTGTCGAACTTCATGACCAACGCCGACATCGATGCCGGGCGCCTGGTACCGGTGCTGGAAGCCTTCAACAGCGGCTATCGCCAGCCGATCCACGCGGTGTTCTACCGTAACTCGCAGTTGGCGCTGCGCATCCAGTGCTTCCTGGATTTCATTCAAACCAAGCTTGCGCGGTATGCCTGCTGATTCGTGACCTGTGCGCAAGATTGAATTGGGCAGCATGGGCTTATTCGGCAGGAATGAGTCCTTGATACTGGGCCTATCACTTACCCAGTCAGGAGCAACCTCCATGAACGTATTCGTCACCGGCGCAGCAGGGTTTATCGGCGGCTCCATCGCCACCGGCCTGGTCAAGGCCGGCCACACGGTCACCGGCCTGGTGCGCAGCGCCGAGCAAGCGGCTGAAATGACCGCCCTGGGCATCACGCCCGTGATCGGCACGCTGGATGACGCCGCCGTGTTGAGCGCACAGGCTTCTAAAGCTGATGCGGTGATCAATGCCGCGAGCAGCGACCATCGCGCTGCCGTGGAAACCTTGCTGGCCGCCTTGAAAGGTTCAAACAAGCCGTTCCTGCACACCAGCGGTTCGAGCATTGTCGGTGATGCTTCGGGCGGTAAATCCAGCGATGTCATCTACGTTGAAGACAACCTGCCGGAGCCGACCGTCGACAAGGCCGCGCGCGTGGCCATCGACAACCTGATCCTGGCGGCGGCCAAAGAGGGCGTGAACTCGGCGGTGATCTGCAATACCTTGATCTACGGCCACAGCCTGGGCGTGAAGCGTGACAGCGTGCAGTTGCCACGACTGCTCAAGCAAGCGCGCAAAAGTGGTGTGGTACGGCATGTGGGCACTGGCCAGAACATCTGGTCCAACGTGCATATTGAAGATGTGGTAGCCCTGTATCTGCTGGCGCTGACCAAGAACGTCCCGGGCACGTTCTACTTTGTGGAAAGCAGCGAAGCGGCGTTTGTCGACATGACCACCGCGATTGCCCAAGCCCTGAACCTGGGCGAGCCGCAGGATTGGCCATTGGCTGAGGCTGAGGCTGAGTGGGGCTATGAAATGGCCAACTATGGCCTGGGTTCCAACAGCCGGGTGCGTGGCAAACATGCGCGTGAGTTGCTGGGCTGGGCGCCGACGCGCACGTCGGTGGTGGAGTGGATTCGCAACGAGATGGTGTGATGTTCGCTTAGTACCGCGGCGTTGCCATCGCAGGCAAGCCAGCTCCCACACTTGAATGTATTCGCAATTCAAAATGTGGGAGCTGGCTTGCCTGCGATGAAGGCGACTCGGTTCATGTGTTGTTACACATTACTGGCCCCACCGACCGCAATTCCGTACCATCCCCCGCCATATCCCTCGCTACTCCCTGGTACCTCATGAACCTCACCCGTCTGCGCGCCGATGCCCTGGCTGGCCTCACCACGTCTTTCGCACTGCTGCCCGAATGCATCGCCTTTGCCCTGGTGGCTCACCTCAACCCGCTGATGGGCCTCTACGGCGCCTTTATCATCTGCACGCTCACGGCCTTGTTCGGCGGCCGGCCGGGCATGGTCTCGGGCGCCGCGGGTTCGATGGCGGTGGTGATCGTGGCGCTGGTGGTGCAACACGGCGTGGAATATTTGCTCGCGACCGTGCTGCTGGGCGGGCTGATCATGGTTGCGTTCGGCCTGCTACGCCTGGGCAAACTGGTGCGCATGGTGCCGCACTCGGTGATGCTCGGGTTCGTCAACGGCCTGGCGATCATCATTGCGCTGGCGCAGCTGGAGCATTTCAAAAGCGGTGAAACCTGGCTGAGCGGCACGCCGTTGTATGTGATGAGCGGGCTGGTGGTGGCAACCATGGCGATTGTTTACCTGCTGCCACGCCTGACCCGCGCCGTGCCGCCCGCGCTGGTGGCGATTTTGGGCGTCGGCCTGGCTGTTTACCTGCTTGGCCTGCCAACCCGCACGTTGGGCGACATGGCCCACATCGCCGGCGGCCTGCCAACCTTCGCGTTGCCGCAAATCCCGTGGACCCTGGAAACCCTCGGCATCATTGCGCCTTACGCGTTCCTGATGGCGATGGTCGGCCTGCTGGAAACCCTGCTGACCCTGAACCTCACCGACGAAATCACCGAAACCCGTGGCTACCCCGACCGCGAAAGCGTGGCCCTGGGCGCGGCGAATATGGTCTCGGGCCTGTTTGGCGGCATGGGCGGTTGCGCGATGATCGGGCAAACCGTGATCAACTTGAGCTCTGGCGGGCGCGGGCGTTTCTCCGGGGTGTTCGCCGGGGTGATGATCCTGTTGTTTATTCTGTTTTTGTCGCCGCTGATTGAGCGTATTCCGCTCGCGGCTTTGGTCGGCGTGATGTTCGTGGTGTCCCAGCAGACCTTTGCCTGGGCGTCGCTGCGGGTGATCAACAAGGTGCCGGTCAACGACGTGTTGGTGATTATTGCGGTAACGGTGATTACCGTGTTCACCGACCTGGCGACCGCCGTGCTCTGCGGTATCGTGATTGCGGCGCTGAACTTCGCCTGGCAACAGGCCCGTGAGTTGTATGCCGATGAGCATCTGGAAGCTGACGGCAGCAAGCTGTATCGCCTGCACGGCACGCTGTTCTTTGCCTCGACCACGCCATTTTTGAACCAGTTCGACCCGGCCAACGACCCGGCCCAGGTGACGCTCGATTGTCGTCACCTGAGCTTTGTCGACTATTCAGCGACTGCAGCGCTGATGACTTTGCGCGAGCGCTACACCAAGGCCGGCAAGCAATTGCGCGTGCTGCATTTGTCGGAGCGCTGCAAGAAGCTGCTCAAGCGCGCCCGCGTGCATCACGACTGATTACAGCGGCAGCATATTTTCCAGTTCCTGGGCGCGGGTGCGGGTCATGTCCAGCATGCAGCCGATGCCATTGACCTGATCGATGGTGCCACCAGTCGCTGAGCCGATGAAGCCGCAGTTGGCGTCTCGGTACTTGATCCACAGGCGCTGTACGTCCTGCAGTTGCTGCTTCTGTTTGCCTTCCTGAAGCGCAAGGACGTCTTTGTAGGCCTTGTTCAGGCGCGCGTCCTGGATCTTGGCTTCGGTGGCGTTGCAGCTGACCATGTCCGCCGTGGTGTTGGCGCCATCCAGGCATTTTTTCAACGCCGGGCTGTCATCGGCCCAAGCGCTGCCGCAAAAGGCCAGCAGCAGTGCGCTGGCGGCGAAAGGAACAAGCAGGGTCTTGCGCTTCATTGTTGGTTTTCCTGGTTGTGGATAGGCCTGTCATCTGAGACTCGGCCCTGGCAACTGAGTTTCCGCACGCAAAAAACTTCATGTAAGAACACCCCCCGGATTTTCATCGGCTGGCGTTGGGCATGTCCCAAAGCGACAGCGCTTATCTGTGGGCGAAAATTACTTTCATAAAAATTGAAAATTACACCCGGTAATGATTTATGAGTTTCACAACCAATTCGACGTGACCCTTTCCAAGGAGTACCGCATGGCCGCACCACTGGGCTTTGGGCTGTTGGCATACGCTGCCATCGCCATCATTGCATTGATCGTGCTGATTGCACGCTACCGACTCAACCCGTTTATCGTCATCACGTTGGTGTCTATCGGCCTGGCCTTGATGGCCGGCATGCCGGCCGACACGATCATGGGCTCGTACGAGGCGGGCGTCGGCAAGACCCTTGGGCATATCGCCCTGGTGGTGGCGTTGGGCACCATGCTTGGCAAGATGATGGCCGAATCCGGCGGTGCCGAGCAGGTGGCGCGCACGCTGATCAACCGTTTCGGCGAGCGCAACGCGCATTGGGCGATGGTGTGTATTGCGTTCCTGGTGGGGCTGCCGCTGTTTTTCGAGGTCGGTTTTGTGTTGCTGGTGCCGATCGCCTTTACCGTGGCGCGGCGTGTGGGCGTGTCGATCCTGATGGTCGGCTTGCCGATGGTCGCCGGTCTGTCGGTGGTACACGCGCTGGTGCCGCCACACCCGGCGGCGATGATGGCGGTGCTGGCGTATAACGCCTCGGTGGGGCAGACCGTGCTGTATGCGATTCTGATCGGCATTCCTACGGCGATCATCGCCGGTCCCGTGTACGCCAAGTTCATCGTGCCGCGTATCCACCTGCCGGCGGAAAACCCGCTGGAACGCCAGTTTATCGAGCGCGAGCCGCGTACCCGCTTGCCAAGTTTCGCCCTGACCATGGGCACCATCCTGCTGCCGGTGGTGCTGATGATGATTGGCGGTTGGGCCAACGTGATTTCAACGCCGGGCACTGGCTTCAACCAATTCCTGCTGTTTATCGGCAACTCGGTGATCGCGCTGCTGGTCGCCACGCTGGTGAGCTTCTGGACCCTGGGTCTGGCCCAGGGCTTCAATCGCGAATCGATCCTCAAGTTCACCAATGAATGCCTGGCGCCGACCGCCAGCATCACCTTGCTGGTGGGCGCAGGCGGCGGTTTGAACCGCATCCTGGTGGACGCGGGCGTGACCAATGAGATTCTTGGTCTGGCGCATGCCTTCCACCTGTCGCCGCTGGTGATGGGCTGGTTGTTTGCCGCATTGATGCGCATCGCTACCGGCTCGGCCACCGTGGCCATGACCACGGCCTCCGGTGTGGTCGCGCCCGTCGCCATGGGCCTGGGTTATCCACACCCTGAATTGTTGGTGCTGGCGACCGGTGCGGGTTCGGTGATCTTTTCCCACGTCAACGACGGCGGCTTCTGGCTGATCAAGGAATACTTCAATATGACGGTGATCCAGACCTTCAAGACCTGGACCGTGCTGGAGACTTTGATTTCGGTGGTCGCGTTTGGTCTGACTTACGGCCTTTCTCTTGTTTTATAAGCCCCATTGTGTAACCCGGAGCCGCCATGGACATCCTCTACCAGATCCGCGCCCGTCAGGATTCGTTCAGCGCCGGTGAAGGCCGTATCGCCAAGCTGATGCTCGATGACGTGGGCTTTGCCGCGTCGGCCAGCCTGGAAGCGTTGTCGCAACGGGCCGAGGTCAGCACGGCAACTTTGTCGCGTTTTGCTCGCAGTGTCGGTTGCCGCGATTTACGTGATTTGCGCCTGCAATTGGCCCAGGCCAGTGGCGTGGGCAGTCGTTTTCTGGACCCGGCCGGGTTGCCGGAGCAGTCGGCCTTTCACCGGCAGATTCTGGGGGATATCGAAGCGACGTTGCGTCAGCACCTGTCGGGGTTTAACCAGGCCAGTTTTGTTGATGCGGTCAGCCTGTTGGGCAAGGCGCGGATGATTCACGCGTTTGGCATGGGCGGCCCATCGAGCCTGTGCAGTGACGAATTGCAGGTGCGCCTGGTACGCCTGGGCTACCCGATTGCCGCCAGCCATGACCCGGTGATGATGCGGGTCACGGCGGCCACTTTAGGCCCGGAGCAGGCGCTGATCGTGTGCTCGCTCACCGGGCTGACGCCAGAACTGTTGGACGTCGTGAAGCTTGCGCGTAGCTACGATGCCCCCATCATCGCCATCACCCTGGCCGACTCACCCCTGGCCGAATTGGCGGATGTATTACTGCCGCTGCAACCGGCCGAAACCAGTTTTATCTACAAGCCCACCGCGGCGCGCTACGGCATGCTGTTGGCCATCGACCTGCTCGCCACCGAACTGGCGCTGGCCCTGCCGGACGACAACCAGGAACGCCTGCGCCGGATCAAGCTGGCCCTCGACGATTATCGCGGCGGTCCTGACAGCCTGCCGCTTGGAGACTGATATGAAGTACGACACGCTGATCCGCCAGGCGCTGATCATTGATGGCAGCAACACGCCGGGCTATGTCGCCGATGTGGGGCTGCGCGCCGGGCGCATCGAGACGATCGGCGACTTGTCGAGCGCAACCGGCGAGCATGAAGTCGACGCCAGTGGCCGCGTGTTGGCGCCGGGTTTTATCGACGTGCACACCCACGATGACACGGTGGTGATCCGCCACCCGCAGATGCTGCCCAAGCTCAGCCAGGGCGTGACCACAGTGATTGTCGGCAACTGCGGCATCAGCGCATCGCCGGTGAGTTTACGTAGCGACCCACCGGACCCGATGAACCTGCTGGGGGCGCGTGAGGCATTCGCTTATCCACGTTTTGCCGACTATCGTGCTGCCGTGGAAAGTGCTCATCCGGCAGTCAACGTTGCCGCTTTGATCGGCCACACCGCCTTGCGCAGCAACCATATGGACGACCTGCACCGCACCGCCACGCCCAGTGAAATTGCCGCCATGCGTGTGCAGTTGCAGGAGAGTCTGCAGGCGGGTGCCCTCGGTTTATCCACAGGCCTGGCCTACGCCAGCGCGTTTAATGCCGAGACCGATGAAGTGCTGCAGCTCAGTGAAGAACTCACGGCGTTTGGTGCGGTGTACACCACGCATTTGCGCAGCGAATTCGAACCGGTACTGGAGGCGATGGACGAGGCGTTTGTGATTGGCCGACATGCGCAGGCACCGGTGATCATTTCCCACCTCAAGTGCGCCGGTGCGGGCAATTGGGGGCGCAGTCCGCAACTGTTGGCATCGTTGGAATTGGCAGCGCAAACCCATCCGGTCGGGTGTGATTGCTATCCCTATGCCGCCAGCTCGTCGACGCTGGATTTGAAGCAGGTCACCGACGCGTTTCGTATCACTATTACCTGGTCAACACCGCACCCGGAGGTCGGCGGGCGCGACTTGCAGGACATCGCGGCGCAGTGGGAGGTTTCGCTGATGGATGCGGCACGTCGCCTGCAACCGGCAGGGGCCGTGTACTACGGGATGGATGAGGCGGATGTACGGCGTATTCTTGCGCATCCGTTGTCGATGGTGGGTTCGGATGGTTTGCCGGAAGACCCGTTTCCCCATCCACGTTTGTGGGGCGCATTTCCACGGGTGCTGGGGCTCTTCAGCCGGGATGTGGGGTTGTTTCCACTGCACACGGCGGTGCACAAGATGACCGGGTTGTCGGCGGCGCGTTTTGGGCTGGCCGAGCGTGGAGAAATTCGTGAAGGGCACTGGGCCGACCTGGTGTTGTTCGACCCGTTGCGCGTGCGTGATGTGGCGGATTTCAAAGAACCGCAACGCGCTGCCGAGGGGATTGATGGCGTGTGGGTCAATGGCGTGCTGAGCTATAGCGATGGGCAGGCCAATGGGCAACGGCCGGGGCTGTTCCTCGCGCGCAATGGGGATTTGCGTGGCGGGTTTTCGTCCCTATAGTGGGTGCCTTCATACACGGAGCAGTTGCCATGCACTTAGGAAAAGTCACCCCGATTTTGCGGATCTTCGACGAGGCCAAGGCGTTGGAGTTCTACGTCGACTTCCTGGGGTTCAAGGTTGACTGGCAGCACCGTTTCGAGGCGAATTTCCCGTTGTATCTGCAAGTGTCGCTGGGCGAGTGCGTGCTGCATTTTTCCGAGCACCATGGCGATGCTTCGCCGGGCTCGGCGGTGCGGATTCAGGCGCAAGGCGTGGACGGCTACCAGCAGCAGTTGCTGGCCAAGGACTACCGGTATGCCAAGCCTGGGGTTGAAGAAACGCCTTGGGGCTCGCGGGAGATGAGCATCAAGGACCCGTTTGGGAATCGACTGGTGTTTGTTGAGGAAGGCGAGGGCTGAGAGCCAAGGGACTCAAGGCAAGCCGAGTATGTCCAAGTTTGCCTGTGGCGAGGGAGCTTGCTCCCGTTGGGCTGCGCAGCAGCCCCAAGGCATTCACTGCGCTCCGGATGTCAAATCTCGATCAACTTCAGTAGGGGCCGCTGCGCGACCCAGCGGGAGCAAGCTCCCTCGCCACAGAGTTTGTGCGTAGTCAGCGTTGGGTTTTTACACCCGGAAATGACTGACCATCTGCTGCAACTGGCTGCCCAAACGCGCCAGTTCCACGCTCGATTTAGCCGTCTCATCGCTCGCAGTAGCCGTTTGCTCCGACACATCGCGCACGTTCACAATGCTGCGGCTGATCTCTTCAGCCACGGCGCTCTGCTGCTCGGCGGCCGCTGCAATCTGCTGGTTCATCGACTGGATATTCGACACGGTACGCGTGATGTTCTCCAGCGACACACCGGCCTTGCGCGTCAGCTCGACGCTGCTGTCGGTGAGGCTGCGGCTGTTATTCATCACCGTGGCCACTTGCTGGGTGCCGTTCTGCAAACCGGCGACCAGGCCTTCGATTTCTTCGGTGGATTTTTGTGTGCGCTGGGCCAGGCCGCGCACTTCGTCAGCCACCACGGCAAAACCACGACCGGCTTCACCGGCACGCGCCGCTTCAATCGCCGCGTTGAGCGCCAACAGGTTGGTCTGCTCGGCCACGGCCTTGATCACGTCCATCACGCTGCCGATCTTGTTGCTCTCTTGTTGCAGGTGCGTCATGGCGTCGGTGGAGCGCGCCACTTCGGCGGCCAGGCGTTCGATCTGGGCGATGGCCTCGGCCACTACTTTGTCGCCGGCGCGGGCTTGGCCATCGGCATCGGCGGCGGCCAGCGACGCTTGCTCGGCGTTGCGCGCGACTTCCTGCACGGTGGCGGTCATCTCATGCATCGCGGTGGCGACTTGATCGGTTTCGATTTTCTGGCTGTTCACGCCGGCACTGGTCTGCTCGGTCACGGCCGAGAGTTCTTCGGCTGCGCTGGCGATCTGGGTTACGCCGTCACGAATGCCGCTGATCAGCTCGCGCAGGGTAGTGCCCATGCGCTGGATACCTTGCTGTAATACGCCGAGTTCATCGCGGCGGGTCACCTGGATGTTGTGGCTCAGGTCACCGGAAGCGATGCGTTCCACCACGGCCAGGGTGTCCTGGATCGGGCGGGTGATCTGGCGGGTAATGACCAGCGCCGCGATGATGCCGACCAGCAACGCCAGCAAGGTGCTGATCAATTGCAGGCTGCGGGCCTGGGTGCTTTCGGCGTCGCGGCGATCGAGCTGGATGTCGTACAGCTTGTCGCTGATGGTGACGATATCGGCACCCTGGGTGGTCATTTCGGCGCGCGCAGTGACGATGTTGGCGTTGGCAGCCTTGTAGCTCTGTACGGCGCTGCGATAGGCACCGAGTGCGGTTTCCAGCGACGTCAGTGCGCTTTGTTGGCTGGTGCCAAACGCGGCGCTGAGGCTTTTCAAACCGGCGATGGCTTTTTCGATTTGTGCAGCGGCGCGGGCTTCGGTTTCTGCGCTGGGGGAGTTGGTGTAGCCGCGCACTTCATAGCGCGCCAGGTGGAACTCTTCCTTGGCGTGCGTCACGGCCTGGTACTGGGTGAAGCGTTCCGGGCTGTCGGGCGCTTGCTGCACGCCGGTCTCCAGTGCGTCGATCTGCCCGTTGGCGATATCGGCCTTGTCGCCCATCACTTGGCGCGCGGCATTGCCGTTACGGTAGGCCTCACGCATTTTGTTCAGCGACTGCTGGTAAGCCGTGATGACGGCTTTCTGCTCGGTGAGCAGCTTGCGGTTTTCCGGGCTCTTGAAGCTGTCCAGCAGTTTCTGTTGCTGGGCGGCGAAGGCGTCGAGGCTGGTCTGGACGTTCTGTGCCACGGCTTCGTCGCCATTGGCGAGCATGTATTGCAGGCGCACGATGCGCAGCTTGGTCAGGGACGCGTTGAGCTGGGTGATGTCGCTCATCCAGTTGCTACGGTCAATCAAGCCGCCCAGGCTGGTCCAGCCGGTCAGGGCCAGGATCGAGGTGAGGACCAGCACCAGGCCAAAGCCCAGGCCGAGTTTGAGGTTGACGCTGATGTTGCCGAACCAGCTATTCATCGAATGCTCCGCAAGAATGATGTGTGTCTGCTGGACGGTGTTGTTGTTTGAGCCAGCCAAAGTTTGTACGGGGGTATCGGCGGCAGGCGATGATTCTGAAATACATTTCTTACGGGTGCGACGAAGGGTCGCTGTTGCCTGGCAGCAACGGCGGCCCCGCAGGCTCTCAGCAGGCTCCCAGCTGGCTTATAGTGCGGTAGCGGGCACCACGGTGAGTCTGAGGCAAGACGCGGCACCCGCGCTCAGGTGCACAGTGTTGCGTGCCACCCTTGAATGGTGGGCCTGGCCAGAAGGCTCACCACTGTTGGGGTTCACGTCAAACCTGGGGAAGTTGCTGCTGGCGATATCCAGGCGAAGTCGATGGCCGCGCTTGAACAGGTTGCAGGTGGCGAAGGGCTCGATCGTGACCTTTACCCGTTTGCCCGGTGTCAGTGCCGTCGGCTGCTCCCAGGAGTCTCGATAGCGACAACGGCGGATGCCGTCGGTGATGTTCATCGCAAAACCATCGGGGTAGTCGGCACTGGGCGGGTACAGGTCGATCAGCTTGGCGGTGAAGTCAGTGTCGGGTGCATCGCTGTCTATCCATAACTCGATCTGTACATCACCTGCGACAATCAAGTCTTCAATGAGCGGCTCGGTAAGGAAGCTCAGCACATCTTTGCGCTCGCTCAGAGGGCGGTTGTCGCCACGGGTGCCGAAGAAGTCGGCACGCTCACGTTGGTCGAAAGCGCCGCCCACGAAGATGGGGGCGCCGGAGGTCAGCGCACCGCCGAGGGTCGGGACCGGACAGGCCGGGTCGGCGAGGTAGCTCAAGCACGCGTCGGTTGCGTCTGGTGCAGTGCCGCTCAGTTGCCCTTGAGCCGTCAAGTAGAGCGTCTGCACCCGGCTGCCTGGCAGCGGCCATTGCGTCGATTGCAACCAGCGTCCGCCGTGTTGCAGTCGGCCGTCAGGGTCACGTTGGCCGCTGCCGCCCCCCATCAGAAATACCTGCACGCTGGCCTTGGGCGCGTGAGGCGAGGGTTTGAGCGATTGTTCGAACCACGCCAGGCGACAGCTCAGCCAGTTCTGATCGACCTGGCCATCGAATGCTGCCTGCGGCCCGAACTCGACGTCGCCGCTGTGGCTGATATTGCGGTCACCGTGCAGCCATGGCCCCATCACCAGCCGCTGGTGGGCCGAGGTGTTTTGCCTGAAGGCGCTGTAGTTGGCCAGGGTGGAGCTGACATAGGCGTCATACCAACTGGACATGAACAACACTGGAATGTCGGGCAGTTGCCGATAGTAGCCCTCGGCATAGATGCCGGACGTGCGCCAATACTCACTGAATGTGCCCTTGGCCCACTGCTCCAGCACGTAGGCCTCGTATTCCGGCACATGGCGCAAAGGTGACTGGCCGGGTTGCCAGGGCATCCGCGTAAACCAATGATGGATATCTTCCTGCTCCAGTGCTTGGCGAACCTGTGGATCGGCCAAGGCTGCTGGGCTTTCCTTGGCCTGGCGAAAGGCCCAGGTGGCCTGCTTGAGTTCGAACGCGCCACCCTGGCGAATCCCGCACTGATAGGCGTTGGCGAAGCCGCCGCTGTCGAGCACCATGCTGCTCAAGCCCGGTGGGTGCAGACAGGCCATCGCCAGTTGGGTATGCGCGGCGTAAGACAGGCCCATGCTGCCGATCTTGCCGTTGCACCACGGCTGGCGGACGATCCAGGCAAGCGTGTCGAAACCGTCCTCGCCCTCAGCGGTGTATTTGGTAAACACGCCTTCAGAGGCATAGCGGCCCCGGCAGTCCTGAAAGATTGCGACAAAGCCTTGGTCGGTAAAGCGTGCCGCCATCTGTTCTCGAGAGATGTGCTGGCCGTCGAGTTGTTTTTCCGAGCGAGAGGGTTTGCTCTTGTCGTAGGGCGTGCGTTCAATGACCACCGGGAAAGGGCCGCAGCTGCCTGTCGGCAAATAGATATCGGTGGCCAGGTGGATGCCGTCGCGCATCGGGATCATGTGGTTGTGCAGGGTTTGCATGGGGAAAACACTCATTGACTCAGTACCCGCTCGTGACCGCGATAGCCAGCAACACCATCGCCAGTACGGCGTAGATCAGAAACAGCGGCAGGATGTAGCGCGCCCATTGGCCCCAACCGACATTGGCGGTGGCCAGCAACACCAGCAGGCCACTGGAGGTTGGGGTGATCATGTTGGTCAGGCCATTGCCCATCAGAAACGCGAATACAGTGGTCTGCGGGCTGACGCCGGAGAGTTGGCCCAGCGGGCCGAAGATCGGCATGGTCACCGCCGCCTGGCCCGAGGTGGACGGGATCAACACGTCCAGCCCCAGTTGTGCGAAGAACATGCCGTAGGCCGACACAATCGGGCCGTGGTCGCCTACCAGGTTGGCCAGGGTGTGGACGATGGTGTCGAGCACTTGGCCGGTACTGAGGATGATTTCCACGGCGGTGGCCAGGCCGATCAGCACGCCGGCAATCAGCACCTTCTTCATGCCATCGACAAAGGCACTGGCGGCGACACTCGCACCTAGCCCGGCAATCACACTGAACGCCACCGTCAGCAACAGGTAAAACGCCGACAGCTCATGGTACTTCCAGCCCCAGCGGTTGGAGGCGTAGACCAGAAAACCGATGCCGCTCAGCAGCACAGTCAGGTTGATCAAGTGGCGCGTGGGCAAGGGTTTATGTTCGAACGTAATCTGCGCTGTCGCATCAAAACCGTGCTTGCGGATACTCCACAGCACGAAGGCAATCCCCACCAGCAGAAAGCTGCAGTAAGCCAGTACGCGCATGCTTAAACCGCTGAATATCGGCAGCCCGACCATCGGCTGAGCGACGGACAGCGCCACGGGATTAGAGATTGAGGCGAGGTAGCCGATCTTCACCGAGATCGCGACGATAGCCAGCCCGATCAGGTTCGACAGCCCCAGCCGGTTGGCCATGGCGACCATCAGCGGCACGATCAGAATAAACTCCTTGGCCAGGCCCATGAACGTGCTGCCCGCCGAGAACACCAGCATCAGGCTCGGCACCAGCACGTAGATGTTGCCGCGGGTCAGGCCCAGTAAACGCTCCAGTCCGGCGTCGATCACCCCGGCCTTGTTCAGTACGCCAAACATGCCGCCGATGAACAGCACCATGAAGATCAGCGCTGCACGTTTCTCGATGCCTTGGGGGATGGCCATGAAACCTTCGACCAGTGACACCGGGCGGGCCACGGTATCGCCAGCCTTGCGTGGCTCCAGCGCGAACAATTGGCCCAGGCTGTCGTGTTTCTCCAGCACCTGATAAGAGCCGGGCACTACCAGCCCGTTCTGGCGCTCGAACTTGCCCGAGTTCACCGCATAGGTGAAGGCCACGGCGAGCAAGACGATGCTCAGCAGGATGATGGCCGGATTGATCTGTTTGCGTTGCGTGGGTTTTTCCACCGCCGCCGCTGTGGAGAAATTCTGTGATTCGCTCATGCTGGCTGCCCCGGCGTTTGCCGTTGTTGTTATGGGGGAGTGACGCGTGTGGAGCGGACACTAGGGCAAAGTTTTGGCGGCGACAACGTTATGCGCAGGGTGGGTCGGGCTATGCGTTTTGTGCGTTCAAGCGCTGCTTGAGATGCTCGGCAAACGCTGTGACCACCTGTGGGCGTGGCTCATTGGCGCGATAGGCCAGGCCGAAAGTGTAAGGCAGTGCAGGGCGAAAAGGCCGGGTCACGATCGGCAGGTGCAGGAAGTGGCTGGCGAGCAAACCGTTGACGATCGACACCCCCAGGCCTTCGGCGACAAAGCTGCATGCCGCGCCTACCGAATGCACTTCGACCCGCACTTGCGGCGTGAGGTTGGCAGCGCGAAACACCTGGTTCAACTCAGCCCGTAAAGCCCGTTGTCGGCCGAGCATCACCAACGGCACATTGCGCAAGTGCTGCACCTCGATACAGGCGTGGCGAGTCAGTGGGTGGTCGGCGGGCATCACGCACACGCCTTCGGTTTGCAGCACGGGCTCGATGTCGAAGTCGGGAATTTCCGTTGGCAGGCGCACAAAACCCAGGTCGGCGGACCGGTCGAGTACGGCGCGCTCGATCATGTCGTAAGAGCCGGTCAGCAACTCGACCACGATGTCGTCATGGCTCTTGAGAAACTCCGCGACGATCCGTGGCAAAAGCTCTTGGGTCATGCTGGTGGGCACCCCGACCTTGAGCAGGCTTTTGCGCGAGCGGCCCACGCGCATTTCGTCTGCCAGGCGTTGGATACGCTGCATGCCGTCTACCAGGCCGGCGACTTCGGTCAGTAACTCTTCCGCTTCTGCGGTGGCCATCAGGCGACCTTTTTTGCGCAGAAACAATACGAAACCCAACGCCTCCTCCAGCTGACTCAACAGGCGGCTGACGGCCGATTGCGACAGGCCCATGCGTGTTGCTGCGCCGATGGTCGAACCGGTGGACATGATCGCCTTGAAGGCTTCGAGCTGCTTGAGATTCACCGTGATTTTCCTGTCGGTTGCGAGGGGCTGGCGGTGCTTTGCGCATAGCCTGATGCGCATCTCGCATAACGTTGTGGGGCTTTCGACGAGCCGTTAGTGTCCGCTCCAACGCGAGGTGCCGTCCAGTGTGTCGCGCGGTGGAACTGCCCATAAAAAAACGACAATAAGGCATAGAGGAAACAGCGATGCATAAACTTTTCAATCGAGGAAAATTGGCCTCGGCGTGCCTGCTGGCAGGTGTGTCGCCTGTACTCCTGGCCCAGGGGTTCTGGGAGGATTCAAAGGCTCGCCTGACCTTGCGTAATTTCTACTTCAACGACGATTACCGCGACGGCGGCGAGGATCGCAAAGAGTGGGCGCAAGGTTTTTTACTCAACCTGCAGTCAGGCTATACCGAAGGCACGCTAGGGTTTGGTCTGGACGCGTTGGGGTTGGCGGGGCTGCGGCTCGACTCCAGCCCGACTCACGCCGGCACGGGTTTATTGCCGGTGCATGACGATGGCCATGCCGCCAGTGAATTCTCCAGCCTGGGCGTCACCGCAAAGATGCGCTGGGGCGATGCCGTGGTGAAAACCGGCACCTTGCTGCCGAAGATTCCAGTGCTGGTGCATAACGACGGACGCCTGCTGCCGCAGACTTTTCAAGGCACTCAGGTGGAGTACAGCGGTATTCGCAACCTGTACCTGCATGCCGGGCATCTGGATAAATTCAAGCAGCGAAACTCCACCGACAGCGTGGCTATTTATCCCCAGGGCTACAGCGGCAAACAGGGCAGCGATTTCGATTTTGCCGGCGCCTCTTATGCCTTCACGCCGCAGCTCAGTGGCACTTGGTATTACGGCGAAATGCGTGAGTTCTATCGTCAGCAGTTTTTTGGCCTTGTGCATAAACAGCCGGTGGGTAACGGCACGCTGACCAGTGATTTGCGTTATTTCATCAGCAGCGATGCGGGTGAGGCGCGCAACGGCAAAGTGGACAGCGACATGTTCAGCGGGTTGTTCACCTATCGCCTGGGCGCACAGGCGCTGGGCGTCGGTTATCAGAAGGTCAACGGCGACACTGCGCTGCCTTATGCCAGTGTCTCGACGGTGTATTCCTTCACTAACGCCGGTGTGGGCAAGTTCATCCAGGCCGGTGAGCAAACCTGGATGCTGCGCTACGACTATGATTTTGAAGCCGTGCTGCCGGGCCTGAGTTTCATGACCCGCTATTACAAAGGGCGCAACGGTGATTACAGAGGGCGTGAGGCGCGGGAGTGGGAGTCGGACACTAACCTGCGCTATGTCATCCAGAACGGTACCGTCAAAGGCTTGGGTGTGGAGTTGCGCAAAGCGACCTATCGTTCCACCTACGCCAGCGACCGCGATAACTATCGGCTTTATCTGACCTACGACCTGGCGCTTTGGTAGTGGGGCAGGGGGCTGATCAGAGGCGGGGCTTGTGTGCTAGTCTGCGGGCCCTTTTAGTTTTGGATGGCGCGGGAAACCGTGCTGTCCTACAGCGGAGCCTCTTCATGTCCGAAGTTAATCTGTCCACCGACGAAACCCGCGTCAGCTACGGTATCGGCCGTCAGTTGGGCGACCAACTGCGCGACAACCCGCCACCGGGCGTGAGCATCGACGCCATCCTGGCCGGCCTGACCGACGCGTTCGACGGCAAAGCAAGCCGCGTTGACCAAGAGCAAATGGCGGCGAGCTTCAAAGTGATCCGTGAAATCATGCAAGCCGAAGCGGCTGCCAAGGCAGAAGCAGCTGCTGGCGCTGGCCTGGCGTTCCTGGCTGAAAACGCCAAGCGTGATGGCATCACCACCCTGGCTTCCGGCCTGCAATTTGAAGTGCTGACTGCAGGTGACGGCGCCAAGCCGACCCGTGAAGACCAAGTGCGTACTCACTACCACGGCACCCTGATCGACGGCACTGTGTTCGACAGCTCCTACGAGCGCGGCCAGCCTGCAGAATTCCCGGTTGGCGGCGTGATCGCCGGCTGGACCGAAGCCCTGCAACTGATGAATGCCGGCAGCAAATGGCGTCTGTACGTGCCGAGCGAACTGGCTTACGGCGCTCAAGGCGTTGGCAGCATTCCGCCGCACAGCGTTCTGGTGTTCGACGTTGAGTTGCTCGACGTTCTGTAAGACCTGTTGATGGTTGCGCCGGGTCCTATGTGGGAGCCGGGATTGATGTGGCGAGCAAGCTTGCTTGCGCTGGGGTGCGAAGCGCCCCTAAAGGCCTGCGACTGCTGCGCAGCCGAGCGGGAGCAAGCTCCCTCGCCACAACAGATCCAGCTCCCACATAGAGCCGGTGCATTCAGGTTTTGCGCGGTGGTTCATGGATGGAACTTGCCATTGAGCTCTGTCGCCGGGCGCAACGCTCGGGCATAGCAGAACAGAAACAGATTACGCACCACCTCCTTCAGCACCCCAGGTTCACTGGAACTCAGGCCGTTGACGTCCAGGTCGCCTTGATCCTGCAGTTCATTCAGCGCTTCTTCTTCCAGCACCGCACAGACTTCGCCGGTTTCCCGATGCAGGATCCGCAGGTATGGGTGTGGGCGGTCCAGCCAGGCATCTATCAAATAAGTCATGGTCGTTCTCCTTGATGGGTTTCAATGAGAATAATTCTTATTCGTGGAATAGCAAGTGCCTATTGGCGGTTTCCTGGTTTTTCTGTGTGGATGTTGAGGCAGGTCAGCGCAGAGGGCAAAACGCCATCCCGCGGCTGGCGCGGGATGGAAGCAGCAGGTTCAGACTTTGCGCACGAACTCGGACTTGAGTTTCATCGGGCCGATACCGTCGATCTTGCAATCGATATCGTGATCGCCGTCGCACAGGCGGATGTTCTTGACCTTGGTGCCGACCTTGACCACCAGGGACGTGCCCTTGACCTTGAGGTCCTTGATCACGGTGATGGTGTCGCCGTCTTGCAGGACATTGCCCACAGAGTCTTTCTTCACGGTTTCGTCGCCCGCCACTTCGGCCTCGCCATTGGCGGACCACTCATGGGCGCATTCCGGGCAGATCAGCTGGGCGCCGTCTTCGTAGGTGTACTCGGAATTGCATTTCGGGCAGGGTGGCAACGTGCTCACTAAAGCTCCTTGAAAGTCAGGATGGCTAAAAGTCGCACATTATATAGGGTTTATTGCAGGTTGGGGTGGGCGCCTCGGAACCTTGTGGGAGCCGGGCTTGCCCGCGATGCAGGCACCGCGGTGTGTCAGCTATACCGAGGTGATGCTATCGCAGGCAAGCCAGCTCCCACACAAGCCAGCTCCCACACAAGCCTGCGCTCGCAGATATTGCTCAGTGCGTGCGGGCTACCGCAAACTCACTCAGCTCAACCAGGGCATCCCGGTACTCGCTGGGTGGCAGGGCTTCCAGGCACTGGATGGCACGGGCCGCATAGTCACGCGCCAACTGCGCGGTGTACTCCAGGGAACCCGAGGCTTCTACCGCTGCACGGATAGCTTCGAGGTCTTCAATCCCGCCTTTCTGGATCGCCTTGCGCACCAGAGCGGCCTGTTCCGGCGTGCCTTCGCGCATGGTGTAGATCAACGGCAAGGTCGGCTTGCCCTCGGCCAGGTCGTCACCGACGTTCTTGCCCAGGGTTTCGGCGTCGCCACGGTAGTCGAGCAGGTCGTCCACCAGTTGGAACGCCACGCCCAGGTGATCACCAAAGGTGCGCAGGGCTTCGGCCTGTTCGGTCGTTGCGCCACACAGGACGGCGGCGCTGTGGGTCGAGGCTTCGAAGAGCATCGCGGTTTTGCCGCGAATCACTTCCATGTAGGTTTCTTCAGTGGTGCTGGCGTCGCGGACCTTGGACAGCTGCAGTACTTCGCCTTCGGCGATGATGCGCGTGGCTTGTGAAAGAATCTTCATCACCGGCATCGAGCCCAGTTCGACCATCATTTCAAACGAGCGCGAATACAGGAAGTCGCCCACCAATACGCTGGGGGCATTGCCCCACATCGCATTGGCCGTCTCGCGGCCACGGCGCATGCCGGACATGTCGACCACGTCGTCATGCAGCAGGGTCGCGGTGTGCAGGAATTCGATGGTCGCGGCCAGCAGGCGCAGGTCATCGCCTTCGCGGCCCAGAGCCTTGCCACACAGCAACACTAATAAAGGTCGCAGGCGTTTACCGCCCGCCGACGTAATGTAGTCGCCAATTTTGGAGACCAGCGGCACTTTAGACGTGAGCTGCTGCTTGATGATGCCGTCGACGGCGCTAAAATCGTCCGCGACCGCGCGGTAGAAAGCTTGGGGTTGCATCAGCGACAGTCGCTCCAGAAGGGTTGCGCGGCATGCTAGGACCCTGACCCGGCAGTGTCAAGGCGCGATAGACGGCCCCTTGCATCACCCATTTACCTTGCGTACAATCGCGCACCCTGAACTTCCTGGGCAGCACCTGCCTTACGCAATTGCATTCGGGACGTCCATCCCATGCAGCCATGCCAGCCAATACCTTTTCTTATAAAGCGCTGGGTGAGCAGGATTATCGGAGAAATACCATGTCGTACGCAGTAATTGTTACTGGTGGCAAGCAATACAAGGTCGCCCCAGGTGAATACCTGAAGATCGAAAAACTGGAAGTCGCTACTGGCGAATCCGTTACCTTTGATCGCGTTCTGTTGGTCGCTAATGGCGATGACGTGAACATCGGCGCTCCAGTTGTTGCTGGCGCTACCGTTGTGGCTGAAGTGATCTCCCAAGGTCGTCACGATAAAGTCCGCATCATCAAGTTCCGTCGTCGTAAGCACCACATGAAGCGTATGGGCCACCGCCAGTGGTACACCGAGATCAAAATCACCGGTATTCAGGCTTAATTTCAGCCTAATTCCTCACTAGGAGAATTGACTCATGGCACACAAAAAAGCTGGTGGTAGTACCCGTAACGGTCGCGACTCAGAAGCCAAACGCCTTGGCGTTAAGATGTATGGCGGCCAGAAAATCATTCCGGGCAACATCATCGTGCGTCAGCGCGGCACCCAATTCCACGCCGGTTACGGTGTTGGCATGGGTAAAGATCACACCCTCTTCGCTAAAATCGAAGGCGTGATCAAGTTTGAAGTAAAAGGCGCGTTCAACCGCCGTTACGTGAGCGTTGTCGCCGCTTAATTGCGCGATCGCTGGAAAAGCCCTGTCTCGCGACGGGGCTTTTTCGTTTGTGGAGTGAGTCTCTTGCAAAGCTGTTTGTGATGGGCTCAGGCGCTGGATGTGCGGTCGTTTTCTGAGGTCGCTGCGCTCATTTTTGCAAGAGTCTTATGTCTTGGTTTCTTAAGCTCGTCCGTGCGACGAGAGGCGTTTTGTTATGAAGTTCGTTGATGAAGTTTCCATCCGAGTAAAAGCAGGCGACGGCGGTAACGGTTGCATGAGTTTCCGTCGCGAAAAGTTCATCGAAAACGGTGGTCCAAACGGCGGTGACGGCGGTGACGGCGGTTCCATCTACATGATGGCCGACGAAAACCTCAACACCCTGGTCGACTACCGTTACACCCGGCACTTCGATGCCGAGCGTGGCTCCAACGGCGGCAGCACCGACTGCACCGGTAAAAAAGGCGAAGACCTGGTACTGCGCGTACCGGTCGGCACCACGATCATCGATTCCGCGACCCAGGAAGTGATTGGCGACCTGACCAAGGCCGGCCAGAAGCTGATGGTTGTGCAGGGCGGCTGGCACGGTCTGGGTAACACCCGATTCAAGTCCAGTACCAACCGCGCGCCACGCCAGACCACGCCGGGCAAGCCGGGCGAGCAGCGTGACCTGAAGCTGGAGATGAAAGTACTGGCGGACGTGGGCCTGTTGGGCTTGCCGAACGCCGGTAAAAGTACCTTCATCCGCTCGGTCTCGGCCGCCAAGCCGAAAGTCGCCGATTACCCGTTCACCACCCTGGTGCCAAACCTGGGCGTGGTCAGCGTAGACCGCTGGAAAAGCTTCGTGATCGCCGACATTCCTGGCTTGATCGAAGGTGCTTCCGACGGTGCAGGCCTGGGGATTCGCTTCCTCAAGCACTTGTCGCGCACCCGTTTGCTGTTGCATCTCGTCGACATGGCGCCGCTGGATGACACCAGCGCACCAGACGCCGCCGAAGTGATCGTCAGCGAGCTGACCAAGTTCAGCCCGGCCCTGGCCGAGCGTGACCGCTGGCTGGTACTGAACAAGTGCGACCAGATCCTCGAAGAAGAGCACGAAGAACGCGTCAAGGAGATCGTTGATCGCCTGGAGTGGGAAGGCCCGGTCTACGTGATCTCGGCCATCGCCAAAGAAGGCACCGAGCGCCTGACCCGCGACATCATGCGCTACCTCGAAGACCGCGCCGACCGCCTGGCGGCCGACCCGGTATTCAAGGCAGAACTGGCAGAACTCGACCAGCAGATCGAAGACGAAGCCCGCGCCCAGTTGCAAGCTCTGGACGACCAGCGTGCCCTGCGCCGCAGCGGCGTGAAGTCGGTCCATGACATCGGCGACGACGATTGGGACGAAGAAGACGTGGATGATGAAGACGGTCCGGAAATCATTTACGTGCGCGACTGATAGGTTGCGATAAACTCAAACGCCGCTCCCAGGAGCGGCGTTTTGGTATCCGGGTATAACGTTATGGGCCGCGCTGGGTCGCGGGGCCCTCAATCTAAGGTTGAAGATGATGCGGAGCAAAGTGACAGGTGCGCAGCGCTGGGTCGTAAAGATCGGAAGTGCGCTGCTGACGGCGGATGGCAAAGGTCTGGATCGCGCAGCGATGAGCGTCTGGGTCGAGCAGATGGTGGCCTTGCATGAGGCCGGTGTCGAGTTGGTGTTGGTCTCGTCCGGGGCCGTTGCCGCCGGGATGAGCCGCCTCGGCTGGACCGCGCGACCCAGCGCGATGCACGAACTGCAAGCCGCCGCCGCCATCGGCCAGATGGGCTTGGTGCAAGCCTGGGAATCCAGCTTTGCCGAGCATGGCCGCCATACAGCGCAGATCCTGCTGACCCACGACGACCTGTCCGACCGCAAACGTTACCTCAACGCTCGCAGCACCCTGCGCGCACTGGTTGAGCTCAAGGTCATCCCGGTAATCAACGAGAACGACACGGTGGTCACCGACGAAATCCGCTTCGGCGACAACGATACCCTGGCCGCGCTGGTCGCCAACCTGGTGGAAGCCGACCTGCTGGTGATCCTCACCGACCGCGACGGCATGTTTGACGCCGACCCGCGTAACAACCCCGACGCCCAGCTTATTTATGAGGCGCGCGCCGATGACCCGGCGCTGGACGCCGTGGCCGGCAGTGTCGGCGGTGCATTGGGCCGTGGCGGCATGCAGACCAAACTGCGTGCGGCGCGTCTGGCCGCACGTTCCGGCGCGCACACCATCATCGTCGGTGGGCGCCTGGAGCGTGTGCTGGATCGCCTCAAGGCCGGTGAGCGCATCGGTACGCTGCTGTCGCCGGAACGCGGCATGCTCGCGGCGCGCAAACAATGGCTGGCCGGTCATCTGCAAACCCGTGGCACGCTGGTTCTGGACGACGGTGCTGTGTCAGCCTTGTCCCAGGGCAACAAGAGCCTGCTGCCGGTCGGCGTCAAGTTGGTGCAGGGCAGCTTCCGCCGTGGCGAGATGGTGGTGTGTGTGGCGCCCGATGGTCGCGAGATCGCCCGTGGCCTGGCCAACTACAGCGCCCTTGAAGCACAGAAGATTATTGGACAATCGTCCGACGCGATTGTCGGACTCTTGGGTTACATGGCCGAACCGGAACTGGTTCACCGCGATAACCTGATCCTGGTCTGAATAAAGGAAATACACGATGCGTGTCATGAAAGGATTACTCGGCCTGCTGCTGGCCATGCCGTTGCTGGCCTCGGCCGAAGAAATCGGCCAGGTGTCGACGGTGTTCAAGTTTGTCGGCCCCAACGACCGTATTGTGGTCGAGGCGTTTGATGACCCCAAGGTCGACGGCGTGACCTGCTACCTGTCGCGTGCCAAGACCGGCGGCGTCAAAGGCGGCCTGGGCCTGGCCGAAGACCGCGCTGAAGCGTCGATTGCCTGCCGTCAGGTTGGCCCGATTCACTTCAAGGGCGAGCTCAAGGATGGCGACGAGGTGTTCAAGGAGCGCACCTCGCTGGTGTTCAAGACCATGCAGGTGGTGCGCTTCCTCGACAAGAAGCGCAATACCTTGGTGTACCTGGTCTACAGCGACCGTCTGATCGAAGGCAGCCCGCAGAATGCGGTCACCGCGATTCCGATTTTGCCCTGGCCGACCGCGCAGTAACCGGCGGGCGAGTTTTTCAATCGGCGTCTATGATTGCAGGCTTGTGGTCTGTAATCTCGAACAGCCGCAACGCGAAGAACATGGGATATCTGGAGTTCGTCATGAGTGCTTTCCACGACCTGAAACTCAAAGCTTTGGACGGACAAGAGCTGGCGCTGGCGCCCTTCAAGGGGCAAGTGGTGCTGGTGGTCAACGTGGCCTCCAAATGTGGCTTGACCCCGCAATACGCCGCCCTGGAAAACCTTTACCAGCAGTATAAGGGCCAAGGATTTACCGTTCTCGGCCTGCCGTGCAACCAGTTTGCAGGCCAGGAACCGGGCTCCGAGGAAGAAATCCAGGCGTTCTGCAGCCTGAACTACGGCGTGACCTTTCCGTTGGGCAGCAAGCTTGACGTCAATGGTCACGATCGCCATCAGCTGTATCGCTTGCTGGCGGGCGAGGGCGCTGAGTTTCCTGGGGATATCACCTGGAATTTCGAGAAGTTCCTGCTCGGCAAGGATGGGCGAGTACTGGCGCGATTCTCGCCGCGCACGGCGCCGGATGATCCGACGATCGTACAGGCCATCGAAAAAGCCCTGAGCTGAATCGTTCCTGCACTGTGGCGAGGGAGCTTGCTCCCGCTGGGCTGCGCAGCAGCCCTAAACCCTCATCACTTTTACCCCTTAATCACCCAGATCAATAGTGCTACCCAGCACGCTGCGCGGCCCATATTATCCACATCATAAATCCCTCTTATGTGGAGTGCTCCCATGCCCGTCCAGGCTTTGTTCAAACCTTTCCAGCTCGGTGCACTGCAACTGTCCACCCGTGTGGTCATGGCGCCGATGACGCGTTCGTTCTCGCCGGGTGGCGTACCCAATTCCAAAGTCATCGAGTACTACCGCCGCCGCGCCGCTGCGGGCGTGGGCCTGATCATCACCGAAGGCACGGTGGTCGGCCATCAGGCCTCCAATGGCTACCCGAACGTCCCGCACTTTTATGGTGAGGCCGCGTTGGCCGGCTGGAAGAAGGTGGTGGACGCGGTACACGCCGAAGGCGGCAAGATCGTCCCGCAGCTGTGGCACGTGGGCAGCGTGCGCCGTTTCGGCACCGAGCCTGACGCCAGCGTGCCGGCCTACGGCCCGATGGAGAAACTCAAGGACGGCAACGTCGTCGTCCATGGCATGACCCAACAAGACATCAAGGACGTGATCAACGCCTTCGCCCAGGCCGCCAAGGATGCCCAGCGCATCGGCATGGATGGCGTGGAGATCCACGGCGCCCACGGCTATCTGGTCGATCAGTTCTTCTGGGAGGGCAGCAACCAGCGCACTGACGAATACGGCGGCAGCCTGGCCAACCGTTCGCGTTTTGCCATTGAATTGATCCAGGCCACCCGCGCCGCCGTCGGCCCGGACTTCCCGATCATCTTGCGCTTCTCTCAATGGAAGCAGCAGGACTACACCGCACGCCTGGTGCAAACCCCCGAGGCGCTGGGTGAGTTTCTTAAGCCGTTATCCGACGCCGGTGTGGACATTTTCCACTGCTCCACGCGTCGGTTCTGGGAACCGGAATTCGAAGGCTCCGACCTCAACCTGGCCGGCTGGACCCGCCAGCTCACCGGCAAGCCGACCATCACTGTCGGTAGTGTGGGTCTGGACGGCGAGTTCCTGCAGTTCATGGTCAACACCGACAAGGTCGCCCAACCGGCCAGCCTGGAAAAGCTGCTGGAACGTCTGAACAACGACGAGTTTGATCTGGTCGCGGTGGGCCGTGCCCTGCTGGTGGACCCGGATTGGGCCGTGAAGGTGCGCGAAGGTCGTGAGGGCGACATTCTGCCGTTCAGTCGTGAGGCGTTAACCAGCCTGGTGTAGCGTCTGCTCCGACGCCATCGCGGGCAAGCCCGGCTCCCACAGGAAAATGCGTTCCAATGTGGGAGCCGGGCTTGCCTGCGATAGCGATCTAACGGCCAACACAGGCATCAGATCAACCGCGACTGCCCTGCAATCACTGTCCGCTCGCCGCACACCCCGCGCAATTGGCGCTCAAACTGTTCGATAATCGCCGGCCAGCCCTGGCGGCTCGCATGCTGACGAGCATTCAAGCGCATGCGGCGCAAACTCTCCGCATCTTCCAGCAGCCAATTGGCAGCGTCACAAAACGCGCCCTCATCCCCTGGCATCGCCAGCACGCCGTTGTAGCCATGGCGAATATGCTGGGTGGCGGCCGCCTGGTCGTAAGCCACCACACCCAGGCCGGAGGCCATGGCTTCCAGCACCACATTGCCGAAAGTTTCGGTCAGGCTGGGGAACAGGAACACATCGCCGGACGCGTAATGCCGTGCCAGTTCTTCGCCGCGCAAGGTGCCGCAGAACACCGCCTCGGGCAGTTCCTTTTCCAGCGTCGCCCGTTGCGGGCCGTCGCCGACGATGATCAGTTTCATCTGGCGCAGTGGGTAGGTGTCCTGCAAGGTTTCAAAGCAGCGCTTGAGCAGCCCCAGGTTTTTTTCCTGTGCCAGTCGGCCTACATGCAGTACGGCGATTTGATCGTTATTCAGCGCCCAGCTTTCACGCAACGCGTTATCGCGTTTGGCGGGGTGGAACAACTGGCTGTCGACGCCGCGTGACAACATGCCCAGGCGCTCGAAGTGGCGACGTTCCAACTCCAGGCGCTGGCTCGCGCTGGGCACCAGGGTCAGGGTCGAGCGGTTGTGAAACCAGCGCAAGTAATGGGTCACCATGCGGCTGAGCAGGCTCAAGCCATATTGATTGGAGTACTGCTGGAAGTTGGTGTGAAACCCGCTGACCACGCTGATCCCCAGGCGCCGCGCCGCACGTAGCGCCGACAGCCCCAGCGGCCCCTCAGTGGCGATGTACAGCACGTCCGGGCGCTGGCGTGTCCAGCGCCGCAGCAACTTGTGCATCGACGACTGGCCCCATTGCAGCCCCGGGTACCCCGGCAGTGGCCAGCCGCGACACAGCAGCAACCCATCGTCGCTGGGCCGGCTTTGATCGATGCCCTGGCGGGGGCGCACCAACTCGACCTGATGGCCGCGCGCGCGCAAACCCTCGCACAGGCGGCCAAGGGTATTGGCCACCCCATTGATCTCCGGCGGGAAGGTTTCGGTAATCAGGGTGATGTGGAGCGAGGCTGTCGTCATGACCCACAGTGTCACCGTGGGCCATGTCGTCATTGTGACTCTATGATGATGGATTTATGACTTGGCTATCGCCTGCCGTGCCATCGCCTCGGCCCCTTGCTCACGCACCCAGAACAGCGTAGCCCCGGCCACGGCCGCCGGCATCATCAGCAGGTTGACCACCGGCACCAGCAGCACCAGATAAACAATGCCGCCAAAACTCATGCTTTGCCAGCGCTTCTGGCGCAGCCAGGCGAGCATTTCGTTCCAGCCCAGCTTGTGGTTGTCCGCCGGGTAGTCGATGTACTGGATCGCCATCATCCACACGCCGAACAGCAGCCACAGCGGCGCGGCGATCAGGTTGACCACCGGAATGAACGACAGGATAAACAGGCCGATGGCCCGTGGCAGGAAGTAACCCAGTTTGCGCATTTCCCGCGCCAGGGTGCGCGGGACCATGGCCATCAACTCGCCCCAGCTGAAGGCCGGGAAGTCATCGGTGCCGCGCACCACCACCTCCACTTTCTCCGAGAGAAAACCGTTAAACGGCGCAGCGATGATATTGGCGAGCATGGTGAAGGTGAAAAACACCATCAACACCACCAGCACCACAAACAAGGGCCACAGGATGTAGCTGAGGAAACTCAGCCAGCCAGGCAGCGTCGGCATCAAAGTGTCGACCCACAGGCTGAACTGATGGCCGGCGAAATAGATCAAGCCGACGAACAGCACCAGGTTGATCGCCAACGGCAGCAGCACAAACAGGCGCAGGCCAGGGCTCAACACCAGTTTGAGGCCTTCACGCAGGTATTGCGGGCCAGAAAGAGCAGGGGCAGGCATGGAGAACTCCGAGCAAGAAGACGAACGCGCCGACCTTACCGGCTTTGCTTCTTCGGCGAAAGCGGCGACATCAGCGGTAACATCTAGGCAACCAGGGTGTCGATTAATCGCGGCGACTGCATAGAGACCACCTATGAGCTGGATTGTTATTCCGTATTTCCTTAATCTTGCCCCCCTCTATACGCTGCACCCATTATTTTCAGGGCCTGCGAGTTCAAGCCTTCCCCAAGTGCTTCGCGGTCCTTTTTTATTCCAGCTGCCTTGTGGTCCGGGCGGTCGATAGGAGTGAGTCATGTCTGATACCCGTCATTCGCGAGTGATTATTCTCGGTTCCGGCCCTGCCGGTTACAGCGCTGCCGTCTACGCTGCCCGGGCCAACCTCAAGCCGCTGCTGATTACCGGCATGCAGGCAGGTGGTCAGTTGACCACCACCACGGAAGTCGACAACTGGCCGGGCGACGTCCACGGCCTGACCGGCCCGGTGCTGATGGAGCGTATGAAAGAGCACGCTGAGCGCTTTGAAACCGAGATCGTGTTCGACCACATCAACCAAGTCGACTTCTCGAAAAAGCCTTACAGCCTGACCGGCGACAGCGGTGTCTATACCTGTGACGCGCTGATCATCGCTACCGGCGCCAGCGCCCGTTACCTGGGCCTGCCATCGGAAGAAGCGTTCATGGGCAAAGGCGTCTCCGCCTGCGCGACCTGCGACGGTTTCTTCTACCGCAACAAGCCGGTCGCTGTGGTCGGTGGCGGCAACACCGCCGTGGAAGAAGCGCTGTACCTGGCCAACATTGCCAGCACCGTGACCCTGGTTCACCGCCGCGAGACCTTCCGCGCCGAGAAGATCCTGATCGACAAACTGCACGCCCGTGTGGCTGAAGGCAAGATCATCCTCAAGCTCAACGCCACCCTGGATGAAGTCCTGGGCGACAACATGGGCGTGACCGGTGCTCGCCTGAAAAACAACGACGGCAGCTTCGACGAGCTGAAAGTCGACGGCGTGTTCATCGCCATCGGCCACACCCCGAACACCTCGCTGTTCGAAGGCGTGCTCGAAGCCAAAGATGGCTACCTGGTTGTGCAAGGCGGCCGTGAAGGCAACGCCACTGCGACCAACATCGAAGGCATCTTTGCCGCCGGTGACGTGGCTGACCACGTGTACCGCCAGGCCATCACCTCGGCCGGCGCCGGTTGCATGGCGGCCTTGGACGCTGAGCGTTACCTCGACGGTTTGAAGGACGCTGCGTTCTAAACCCGTTGAAATGAAAAAACCGGCTGAGAGGCCGGTTTTTTTATGCGCACGATTCAAGCCGCACCACAGTGCTGATGTGCCAACCCGATTCAATGTGGGAGCTGGCTTGCCTGCGATGGCGGTGTGTCAGTCAACACCGCCATCGCAGGCAAGCCAGCTCCCACCTTAAACCGGGGTGGCAGATTGAATCAGCGGCGGGTCAGGGGTGGTGCGGTGAACTTCACGCCGGCCAAGCCATGCACAATCAACGCGCGGATATTGCCGTGATCACTGCCCTCTGGCGTTGCCACCACCGAACGGTAATGCTCACCAAACGCCAGCAGCGCTTCCTGGTCGCTCAAGCCTTCCAGCAGCGCCAAGCCCAAGGTCTTGCATGAACCTTCGTTCTGACCAGCAGCATTTTCTACGCCGCCATTGGTAAAAGCCTGCGGCTGGTAGTCGTAACCGGCAGCTACAAAAGCCAGGGTGTCGGCAAAAACGTGTTCGCCGCTGTTGAGGCTGGCGCGCAGGGTGTTCAGATCAGTCATGGGGTTTTCCTTTGGCGAGCGCCGCCTGTTGGTCGGCGCTGGCTTCTTGCTGGTATTGGGCTTTCCACTCGGCATACGGCATGCCGTACACCACTTCGCGGGCATCATCGAGGCTCAGCTCGATGTGGCGCTCGTCGGCCTCGGCCTTATACCACTTGGATAAGCAGTTGCGGCAAAAGCCCGAGAGGTTCATCAGGTCGATGTTCTGCACATCCTTGCGGCTGTCCAGGTGGGCCACCAACCGGCGGAAGGCGGCGGCTTCGAGTTCGAGGCGTTGTTGATCGTTCATAAGGCTCACTTAACTATCAGCGGCTGGCTGCGAGGGTTATCGACACCGACTCGGCAAAGCGCAGCGCATGGGGCTTGTCCACTTCGACTTCGGCGTACAGCACGGACTCATTGCTCATCACCAGGTCCAGCAACTCTTGCGTCAGGCGTTCGAGCAGCGCAAAGCGATTGCCTTCGACGTGGGCAATAATCGCCTTGGTGATGGTGCGGTAATTCAGCGCGTGGTCGATGTCATTGTCGCGCACGGCTTCCTGGGCGGCATACAGGATAGTCAGGTTGATCAGCACGTCCTGCTTGTTGTTGATCTCATCTTCATTGATGCCAATAAAGGTGCGCAGGCACAGGTCCTTGACCCGGATGCGCGCCATGCCTGGTTGAAGTTGTGGCATTGCTACTTGCTCCGTCCGATCAGTTGCAGGAACTCCATACGCGTGGTGTTCGACTCGCGGAACGCGCCGAGCATCACTGAGGTGTTCATGGTTGAATTCTGTTTTTCCACGCCGCGCATCATCATGCACATGTGCTTGGCTTCAATTACCACCGCCACGCCTGCGGCTTGGGTGACCTGCTGGATAGCGTCGGCGATCTGCCGCGTGAGGTTTTCCTGGATCTGCAGGCGCCGCGCGTACATGTCGACAATGCGCGCCAGCTTCGACAGGCCCAGCACCTTGCCGGTCGGTATATAGGCCACATGGGCCTTGCCGATAAAGGGCAGCAAATGGTGTTCGCACAGCGAATACAACTCGATGTCCTTGAGGATCACCATCTCGTCGTTATCGGAGGCGAACAATGCGCCGTTGACGATGGTTTCCAGGTCCTGCTCATAGCCATGACACAGGTACTGCATGGCCTTGGCGGCGCGCTTGGGGGTGTCGAGCAAGCCTTCGCGCTCCGGGTCTTCGCCCAGGCCTTTGAGGATCTCGCGGTAGTGTTGGGGCAGGGACAAGGTCATACAACATCCTCACAAACGGCTTACTTGATATGCCGCCCGCCGTTGACGGTCAGGGTGGTTCCGGTGACATACGGGTTGTCCAGCAGGTAACGCACACTCTGGTAGATCACCGCAGGCCCAGGCTCGATGCCCAGCGCTGACTTGGCCAGCACCTTGGCGCGGTACGCTGCATCATCGCCCGCGTTGAACATCACCATCGCCGGCGCGATGCCGTTGACCTTGATCAGCGGCGCAAACTGCGCAGCGAACGAAAGTGTAAGGCTGTCGAGGCCGGCTTTTGTGGCGCAGTAGGCGATGTGCTGACGGCTGCCCTTGCGCACCACGTCATCGCTGATGTGCACGATATCGGCGGGTGTCGAGCGTTGCAGCAAAGGTGAACAATGCAGGTTGATCAGATACGGCGCAAGCATGTGCACACTGAACATGTCGGTAAAGGCGCGGCTTTCGTCGCCAGGTGTTTCGGCAACCCACGCCGACGCGTTGTGGATGATCGCACGCAGGCTGTCGGTATGGGTTTTCAGTTCGGCGATAAAGGCCAGAATCCCGGCCTCAGTGGAGAAGTCGGCAAACACGCCGAGCGCGCCACGCGCGCGCAAGGCCTCAACGCCTGGGCGTTCGCTGCGGTAGCTGAAAATCACCGCGTGGCCTTCGTCGAGCAGGCGCTCGGCACAATAAAGGCCGACACGCTGGCCGGCACCGGTGATCAGGATCGGGGCGTTGGTTACCGTCATGGGAGGCTCGAGTCGCTGGCAGGTTGAAACTATACCAGCGACCGGCCACGCCTGTACTCAAGCAGCGGCTTGGGTAGCCTTGGGCGTTGGTGTTGGATGCAACCAGCTCGCGAGCAGATGGGTCGATAGAGGAATAAAGAAGTAAACCATCAGCGGCGTGAGTGCCAGGGTACTGACCAGCACACGCGGGAACATGTCCAACTCGCTGAGCAGCGGCCCCAGGCCGAAGTTGAACAGCAGCGACACCGGGAAAAATGCCAGCCAGATCGCCACCGCCTGTTTCCAGCGCGGTGGTCGTGCACCCACGGCACCGAACCAGCCATCGATGCCACTGACGCGATGCTCGGACGGGTCGGCAAACAGTTCGCTGCCACGGCTTAGCCAGGCGCTGCGCGAGGCGGAGAACTCCCAGGCATGCAGGGTTTTTTCATCGGCGAAGCGGAAGATGATCTGAAACTCATCATCATTGGGCGGCGGCGCAAGCACGCCGGAACCCAGGTAGCCGGGGAAGTCAGTGGCCAATTGCTCGCCTTCGCGCAGCCAGGCCATCAATTCTTCATAGCGCCCTTTGGCCACGCGGCGCGCAACCATCAAGGTGACGGGAGAGGTAGACATTGTGTATCTCCAAGTAATCAGGTGCGCCAAGCCGGGTAGGTGGCGCACTAAGGTGGCGGTCGGGTAAGACCATCACCAAAAAGCAGGCAAGGATTATTCCTGTTTTGAAGAAATACGCCAGCGGCAGTGGTCCGAAAAGTAACGGCCTTGAAAAGGACAGGTAGAAAGGCGTTAAATGGGACCCCAAATAACGTTGGCTTTTTGGCTCAAAATGCCCGTGATTAATGTGCCCATTGATAGCATTTCGCAACTGGAATCAACCGTCTCAGATGAGCTGTTTCCGATCCGTGAAGTGTCAAGACTGACAGGTGTGAACCCGGTCACACTGCGAGCCTGGGAGCGGCGGTATGGCCTGATCCAGCCAACGCGCACCGAAAGCGGGCATCGGCTCTACTCCAGCGCCGATATTGTGACCGTCAATCGTATTCTCGACTGGATTGAACGCGGCGTGGCCGTGAGCAAGGTCGGTAAGATCCTCGCCCGTGACGATCAGCAGGCTGAGACCATTCGTGCCGAGGGCGATAAGGTCGACGAGAGTGAGTGGTCACAGTGGCGGCTGCGGTTGCTGCAGGCGGTCAAAGCCTTTGACGATCGCCAATTGGAAAGCCTGTACGGTCAGGTTTTCGCGACTTACCCGCTGAACGTTGCGTTCCAGGACATCCTGATGCCCCTCTGGAGCGATCTGATGCGCCACCAGGGGCATTTTGGCCAGGCCAGTGAATGGCTTTTTTACGACACCTTCCTGCGCATGCGTACCTTTGAGCGCTTGCAGCTTGCCAGTGCCCCACTCGCGCCGCGGGTGTTGCTGGCGGCCATGCCTGGCGAATGCCGTAAATTGGAACTGCTGGTAGCGGCGCTGATGCTCAGTCACGAAGACACGCCGGTGAAAGTGCTGGGCATGGGCCAGCCCTTTGATGAACTGACATTGGTGTGTGAAAAGATCCGGCCCAAGGCGCTGGTGATTTTCTCCAACCATTGGCATAACCATGATCTGGCAGCGCGCCTGAACCGTCTGGCGTTGACCCTGGATTGCCCACTGTTCCTGGCCGGTGCCGCTGCGGACCTGGCCGAGGGTGATCTGGCCGGTTCGTCTATCGGCTGCCTGGGCAGCGAAGGGCGCCAGATGCAGAGCCGCTTGCAGCAGTTTCTTGCAGGCCAGTTGGATAGTTGATTTCAGGCGTGTACGTGCGGATGGACCAACCGGTGCTGATGCAGGATGAACTGGCGTAACCGTTCGATCTCATTCGCGTCACTCTGGCTCAGGCGATAAGCGAACAGACCCCGCGCGGTTTCCCGTTCCAGCGTGCCGCGCAAGGCAATACGCTCGTAACCGGACGGGCTGAACCACAGGGAAAAGGTTTTCGGCGGTTTGACCCGACCGCGAATTTCCACCAGTACGCCCTTGAATGACACCTCATGCACCCATAGCGCGGCAGGGTTGCCCCTGACGTTTTCCATCGCCACGGGGGCTTCAAGCGCCAGGCGCCATGGACGGATCATTGGCCCATCTTCAAAAATGCTCGGCACGCCCAAGCGCAGATGCACCGCATGAAACTCGTCTTCCACCAAATGCAGCGGGAAGGTCAGTTGCTGGTTGTCGAACTGTGCCTGGATGGTGACGTGGTCGTGAGCGGCCAGGCGCGTGAGCAAATCGCGAATCTGCGCACCGCCATTAACGGTCAGGCTCGACCAGGCATCCCGCAGGTTGAGTTGCGGGTTGTGCTGCATGTCCTGGATAAAATCCAGCTCGTCCTGCGTCAATAGCGCGTCGCGTTGCATTGATGTAGCTCAAGGGTGAGGCATTAAAAAGCCATTATCGCTCTAAAGACCGCATTTTTTACACTTTGTTAATTCCGCTCGTCGCCTTGAGTGCCGCCAGCTCATCTTTAAGCTCGGCCACTTGGGCTTCCAACTGAGCGATGCGTTGCTGCGCTTTCACCTGAACCGTAACGTCTTTTTGCACACCGACAAAATACGTTTGCTTGTCGGCCTTGTTGTAAACCGTGGAAAGCGACAGCTCATTCCAGAAGTGCGTGCCGTCCTTGCGGTAATTGCGCAGTATCTCCCGGCAGGCGCCACCGCTGTCGAGGGCTTCACGAATGGCCATCAGCGCCGGTTGGTCACGGTCACCCGCCTGCAGGAAGCGGCAATCCTGATACAGGATGTCGTCCAGGGTGTAACCGGTCAAACGCTCGAACGCCGGGTTCACGTAGATCAGCGGCTTGTCCTGGCCTTCACGTTCGGCGACGACGATACCGTCGTTAGAAGCGTTGATCACCAGTTGCATCAGGTTGGCGTTGATCATTGAGCAATCCATCGCATGTTTTTAAAGCCTGAATTCTATGGCAACTTTTGAATGTTGCACGGTGTGCACTGAAATATTTGTGTCAGCTGCTAATATCCCACGCTTTCGCTCAACTACAGGATCAGATTGATGAAAGTCGCCATCCTTTCCGGCTCGGTCTACGGCACAGCTGAAGAAGTCGCCCGCCACGCAGCCGGTATCCTCAACGCCGCCGGTTTTGAAGCCTGGCATAACCCACGCGCCACCTTGGCCGACGTGCAAGCCTTTGCCCCCGAGGCATTCCTGGCGGTCACATCGACCACCGGCATGGGTGAACTTCCCGACAACCTGCAACCGCTGTATTCGACCATTCGTGACCAACTGCCAGCCGCCTGGCGCGACCTGCCCGGTGCGGTGATCGGCCTGGGCGACGCCAGCTATGGCGACACGTTCTGCGGTGGCGGCGAGCAAATGCGCGAACTGTTCGCCGAACTGGGCGTACGCGAAGTGCTGCCGATGCTGCGCCTGGACGCCAGCGAAAGCGTGACCCCGGAAGCCGACGCCGAGCCTTGGCTGGCCGAATTGGTCACGGCACTGCGCGCTTGACCGGGAATTCACGCAGCAAGGCCCGCCACGCCAGATAAAGGCAATGCCCCAGCGCAAGCTGATGCCGGTGTTCTGGCTCGTGCTGACGGGCTTGCTCAACCTGTTCGCCGTGCCTTTATTGGCGGCACTTCTCTGACACCGTTTGTACTATTCTCATGACTGACTCGCTCAGTCATCAAGCTGGCTGCCAAGGCAACTCCTTGCGTCATCGCGCCTGACTAGACTGGCTCCTCATCCAGAAAAATAATAAGAACGCGAACCAAGGAGGTTGTTGCCGTGAGCCTAGCCCCTGTTCTATCGCCACAGAATGTCAAAGACCAGGTCAGCGCTGCCGAATGGCAGACCCGCGTCGACCTCGCGGCCTGCTATCGCCTGGTGGCGCTGCATGGCTGGGACGACCTGATCTTCACGCATATTTCCGCCAAGGTGCCGGGTACCGATGATTTCCTGATCAACCCCTATGGCTTGATGTTTCATGAGATAACGGCGTCGAGCCTGGTCAAGGTTGATCAGGCCGGCAACAAGCTGATGGACAGCCCTTACGAGATCAACCCCGCCGGCTACACCATCCACAGTGCCATCCATGAAGTGCGCCACGACGTGGTCTGTGTGCTGCACACCCACACCGCCGCGGGCGTTGCGGTGTCGGCGCAGAAGCAGGGCGTGCTGCCGATCAGCCAGCAATCCACCTTTGTCTTGTCCAGCCTGGCCTATCACGCCTATGAAGGCGTGGCGCTCAACCCTGAAGAAAAAGCCCGCTTACAGGCGGACCTGGGCGACAACAATTTCCTCATGCTGCACAACCACGGTCTGTTGACCTGCGCTGGTTCGATCGCTGACACGTTTTTAATGATGTTCACCTTCCAGCGCGCTTGCGACATCCAGGTGCTGGCGCAAAACGGCGGCGCCGAATTAATTGCCATTGAGCCGCAGATTCTGGCGGGTGCCAAGGCGATGGTGGCGGTTGTCACAAAGAGCGCGCAAGGTATGGGTGGTGCACTGGCGTGGCCGGCGCTGTTGCGTAAATTGGACCTGCAAGATCCCGGGTATAAAAGCTGATGCCACTCGCCGAGATACCGCTCAGAGCCTGGCGCAAACGTGGCCAGGAATTTCTCTTCCGTGGCCACATGATCCGTTACTGGGTGGCGGGGCAGGGCGAGCCGTTGCTATTGATTCATGGCTTTCCCACCGCCAGTTGGGACTGGCACTACCTGTGGCAGCCCCTGGCCCAGCGTAACTTGGTGATCGCCTGCGACATGCTTGGGTTTGGCGATTCGGCCAAGCCGCTGAACCACGATTATTGCCTGCTGGAGCAGGCGGACCTGCAACAGGCGCTGCTCGAACACCTGCGTGTGGAGCGGCCGGTGCATGTGTTGGCCCATGACTATGGCGACAGCGTGGCCCAGGAATTACTGGCGCGCCATTACGACGGCCGCTTCCTGATGGCCAGCTGCGTGTTCCTCAATGGTGGGCTGTTTCCCGAGACCCATCGCCCGGCATTGGTGCAGAAACTCTTGCTCAGCCCACTCGGCTGGATGATCGGCCGTGCCTTTGGGCGCAACGCTTTGTCGAACAGTTTCAGCCAGATTTTCGGCCCGAACACGCGGCCCAGTGAAAGTGCACTGGATGACTTCTGGAGCTTGATCAACTGCAATGACGGCCCGCGTATCCTGCATAAGTTGATTGCCTACATTCCCCAGCGCCGCCGTCTGCGTGAACGCTGGGTGGCGGCGATGCAACGCAATGAAGTGCCGCTGCGGGTAATCGACGGCGAAGTCGATCCCATTTCCGGTGCGCATATGGTGGAGCGTTATCGCCAGTTGGTGCCCAATGCCGACTCGGTATTACTGACCAATATCGGCCACTACCCGCAGATCGAAGCGCCGGTGCTGGTGCTCAAGCATTATTTGGCGTTTCGCGAACGTATCGGTCAGCCGGCGCCGCGAGTGGCCTACTCCTGAGGCCAATCCCGGGCTGCTGCGCAGCCCAGCGGGAGCAAGCTCCCTCGCCACAACAGCCGGTTGATCATCGCGCTGTCTTATTGAGCACCATTCAGCCTCGGCCGTGTTTATTGTGACCAAAGGCTGCGTGCGTGACACTCAACCCATTGCCAATGTCGCCAACGGAGTTCGGTATGAGTGAGTCAGTGCAGTTCCAGGATAAGGTCGTGATCGTCACCGGTGCCGGCGGCGGGCTGGGCCGTGCCCATGCGCTGCTGTTTGCCAGGCACGGGGCCAAAGTGCTGGTCAACGACCTCGGCGGCTCGACCCAGGGCGAAGGCGCGAATGCCTCGGCCGCCGACCGTGTAGTGGCGGAGATTCGCGAGGCGGGCGGTACTGCCGAGGCCAACCATGACTCCGTAACCGAGGGGGACAAGATCGTCCAGCACGCACTCGACGTGTTCGGCCGTGTCGACGTGGTGGTCAACAACGCCGGCATCCTGCGCGACAAGACCTTCCACAAAATGGACGACAGTGACTGGGACCTGGTGTACCGCGTGCATGTCGAAGGTGCCTACAAAGTTACCCGCGCCGCCTGGCCGCACATGCGCGAGCAGGGTTATGGCCGCGTGATCTTTACCGCGTCCACCTCGGGCATCTATGGCAACTTCGGCCAGTCCAACTACGGCATGGCCAAGCTGGGCCTCTACGGTTTGACCCGCACCCTGGCGCTGGAAGGGCGCAAGAACAACATCCTGGTCAATGCCATCGCCCCCACCGGCGGCACGCGCATGACCGAAGGCCTGATCCCGCCACAGGTGTTCGAACGCCTCAAGCCGGAACTGGTCAGCCCGTTGGTGGTGTACCTGGGCAGCGAGGCGTGCCAGGACACCTCGGGCTTGTTTGAAGTCGGCGGCGGCTGGATCGGCAAAACCCGCTGGGAGCGCAGCCTGGGCGTGGGGTTTGACCCTGAGGCCGGGTTCTCACCCGACGATGTGGCGGCGCACTGGGCGCAGATCTGCGACTTCGAAGGCGCTGCGCACCCCAAGGACAACATCGAAGCGTTGAAAGAGATGATGGCCAATTTGCAGAAGTTCAGCCTCTGATCGTTGCTTGAACACAGTTGAATAAAACGGGGCGCTAAAGGCGCCCCGTTTTATTTTGGGTATAAAAAAGGCCGCTGCAAACGCAGCGGCCGAAGTAAGACGTTGGATCAAGGAGCGACAAATCAACGTCAGTGAACAGCGGTAATAGATTGAAACATTAGGCCAATCTATTGGAATCAGACTTTTCCTGGATTTACCCAAGCGGGCCATCTGCCCTGAAAGTGCGTTAAGAATAGTCGGTTGTAACAAAATGAGTAATAGCAGTTCAGGACAAGGACTGTTGCAATTTCTGTAATGATCGCCAGCGCGCTATCCATCCTCCTGATAATCCGCCATCTGCCTGATCCATGGTGGCGCCCAAACCGCGGCCAGAGCGCCTGTTCATCCTTTCGAGCGACACCACGAATACCCCTTTGGTGCGCTTATCGCTCCCGAGGGGCGGCAGTAGGGTGGGGCCTTCTGTCACTCACCGGGGAAGACGCATGACAAAAACAACAATGCGCGCCATCTTCACGCCACAGGCGCTGGCCACGGCGGTTGCGCTGGGTTTCTGCGCCCAGGCGCAGGCTGTTTCATTCAACATCGGCGAGATCGAAGGGCAATTCGATTCCTCGCTGTCGGTCGGCGCCAGTTGGGGCATGCGCGATGCTGACAAGAAGCTGGTGGGCATTCCCAACGGCGGCACGGGGCAGGCGTCCACCGGTGATGACGGGCGGCTGAACTTCAAGAAGGGTGAGACCTTCTCCAAGATATTCAAGGGCATTCACGACCTGGAGCTTAAGTACGGCGACAGCGGCATCTTTGTGCGCGGCAAGTACTGGTACGACTTCGAACTGCAGGACGAAAACCGCGAGTTCAAGCAAATCAGCAACAACCACCGCGACGAAGGCGCGCGCTCGTCCGGCTACGAGCTGCTGGATGCTTTTGTGTATCACAACTATTCCATCGGCGATTTGCCGGGCGCCGTGCGGGTCGGCAAACAGGTGGTGAGCTGGGGTGAAAGTACGTTTATCGGTAACTCGATCAACAGCATCAACCCCATCGACGTCTCGGCGTTCCGCCGCCCAGGCGCCGAGATCAAGGAAGGCCTGATTCCGGTCAACATGCTGTTCGCGTCCCAAAGCCTGACTAACCAGCTGTCGGTGGAAGGTTTTTACCAACTCAACTGGGAAAACACCGTGGTGGATAACTGCGGCACCTTCTTCGGTAACGATGTAGTGGCTCACGGCTGCAATGGCAACTACACGGTCGGCAGCCCGGCGATTGCGCCGTTGCAACCGGTGGCCGCAGCATTTGGCCAGGGCTTTCAGGTGACGCGCGAAGGCGTGGTGGTGCAGCGCGCCAACGACCGCGAAGCGCGCGATGGCGGCCAGTTCGGTGCGGCCTTGCGCTGGCTGGGCGATGACACCGAGTACGGCCTCTACTTCATGAACTACCACAGCCGCACGCCAACGGTGGGCACGATTACCGCCAACACCAACCTGGCCACCATCGGCCGCATCGTCAGCACTGCCAACGCCATCGCGCCCGGCAGTGGTTCGGGCCTGGCCCAGAGCACCATGCTCGGGCGTGGCCAGTATTACCTCGATTACCCGGAAGACATCCGCCTGTACGGCGCGAGCTTCTCCACCACCTTGCCCACCGGCACGGCCTGGACCGGCGAAATCAGCTATCGGCCGAATGCGCCGGTGCAACTCAACACCACCGACCTGACCCTGGCGCTGGTCAACCCGATTGCCGGCCAAACCGCTTCGCCGATCCGCAGTTCGTTCGGCTCGGACAACTCAGGTTACCGCCGCAAGGAAATCACCCAGATCCAGAGCACCATGACCCAATTCTTCGACCAGGTGTTGGGCGCCGAACGCCTGACGCTGGTGGGCGAGGCGGCCTATGTGCACGTCGGCGGGCTGGAAGCCAAGACCAAACTGCGTTATGGCCGCGATTCGGTGTATGGCGCCTATGGTTTCGGCGGCGACACCGACGGCTTCGTCACCGCGAACTCCTGGGGTTACCGCGCCCGCGCGATCCTCGATTACAACAACGTGTTCGCCGGGGTGAACCTCAAGCCCAACCTGTCCTGGTCCCATGACGTCAGCGGCTACGGCCCCAACGGCATTTTCAACGAAGGCGCCAAGGCGATCAGCGTCGGCGTGGATGCGGACTACCGCAACACCTACACCGCGAGCCTGAGCTACACCGACTTTTTCGGCGGTGACTACAACACCCTCACCGACCGCGACTTTATCGCCCTCAGCTTCGGCGTGAACTTCTGACTTGGTTTAAGGAAGGACAACAACCTATGCGTAAGCTATTTGCAGTGATGGCCCTGAGTGTACTGGCCGCCCACGTCATGGCCGCCGTCTCGCCCGAAGAGGCCGCCAAGCTCGGCACCACCCTGACGCCGGTCGGCGCCGAAAAAGCCGGCAACGCCGACGGTTCGATCCCGGCCTGGACCGGCGGCATCCCGAAAAACGCTGGCGCGGTGGACAGCAAAGGCTTTCTGGCCGACCCGTTCGCCAATGAAAAACCGCTGTTCGTGATCACTGCCGCCACGGTCGACAAGTACAAAGACAAGCTCTCCGACGGCCAGGTGGCGATGTTCAAGCGTTACCCCGAGACCTACAAGATCCCGGTGTACCCGACCCATCGCACGGTCAACCTGCCGCCGGATATCTACGAGTCGATCAAGCGCAGCGCGCTGAACGTGCACGCGATTAACGACGGTAATGGCCTGGAAAACTTCACCGGCAACCGTTACTACGCGTTCCCGATCCCGAAAAATGGCGTGGAAGTGTTGTGGAACCACATCACCCGTTATCACGGCGGTAACCTCAAGCGCATCATCACCCAGGCCACCCCGCAAACGAATGGCAGCTACACGCCGATTCGCTTCGAAGAAGAAGTGGCGGTGCCGCAAGCCATCCCGGACATCGACCAGGCCAAGGCGGCCAACGTGCTGAGCTTCTTCAAGCAATCGGTCACGGCGCCCGCACGCCTGGCGGGCAACGTGCTGCTGGTGCATGAAACCCTCGACCAGGTGAAGGAGCCGCGTCTGGCCTGGATCTACAATGCCGGCCAACGCCGCGTGCGCCGTGCACCGCAAGTCTCGTATGACGGCCCGGGCACCGCCTCCGATGGCCTGCGCACCACCGACAACTTCGACATGTTCTCCGGCGCGCCCGACCGCTACGACTGGAAACTGGTCAGCAAAAAAGAGATGTACATCCCCTACAACAGCTACAAGCTCGATTCGCCGACCCTCAAGTACGACGACATCATCAAGGCCGGGCACATCAACCAGGACCTCACCCGCTACGAGCTGCACCGCGTGTGGGAAGTGGTCGGCACGGTCAAGCCGAGCGAGCGGCACATCTACGCCAAGCGCCACATGTACATTGACGAAGACAGCTGGCAGGTCGCGCTGGTGGACCACTACGACGGGCGAGGCCAACTGTGGCGCGTTGCTGAAGGCCATGCGCAGTTCTATTACGACCACCAAGTGCCGGCCTACACCGTGGAAACCCTGTACGACATCATTGCCGGGCGCTACATCGCGCTCGGCATGAAGAATGAGGAAAAGCGCAGTTTCGTGTTCGGCTTCGCGGCCAAGGCGGCGGACTACACGCCAGCAGCGCTGCGGTCCGAGGGCGTTCGCTGACTCAGATATAAAACATGGGAGCGAGCTTGTGTGGGAGCTGGCTTGCCTGCGATAGCATCACCTCGGTATGCCTGTCAGACCGAGGTGTCTGCATCGCAGGCAAGCCAGCTCCCACATAAGCCAGCTCCCACAGTTGTCTGCATTCTGCCTTTAATTAATGCCCTTCAATCACCCCGCTGAATACTTCTTCAACAACCGCCAACCACAGGACTAGGGTGGCGTCAGGTTGCATAACAATAAAAACGCAGGATGCAGCAATGACCGCCATGACCCGCTGCCTGGACCGTCCTGGATTCATGCCACGGCTGTCCGCCCATCACCTGTTACGCCCGCAATTGACCGAGCCGTTGCTCGCAGCAACCGTGAGGGTGAAGTTGCTGTGCGCGCCGGGTGGCAGTGGCAAAAGCGCGTTACTGGCCGAGTGTGCCTTGCAGGCGCCCAAGGGTTGCCAGGTCTATTGGCTGCCACTCAATGGCGCGGCTTTGAGCCCCGATGAGTTGTGCCAACGCTTGGCGCACAACCTGGGGCTGGCGTTTGTCGATGAAGCTACCTTGTTGCTTGACCTCAGCCGCTGGCAGCCCACGGCGTGGTTGTTCCTGGATGATTACTGCCGCCTGCCCGCGCCCGAGCTGGATGCTTTGCTCGACCGCCTGCTCAGTGTCGCCAGCCCGGCGCTGACCTGGTGGCTGGGCGCGCGGCGGCGACCGGCATGCAACTGGCCGCGGCTGTTGCTCGACGATGAACTGTTGGTGTGCAGCGAGCTGAACTTCAGCCCGGCGCAAGTCCAGCAACTGCTCGGCGGCGGGCAAAGCTTCGACAGCGTGATGCAGTTCAGCGGCGGTTGGTGCGCTGGTGTACGCATTGCCTTGCTCGGTGATGGTCACCCGGACAAAACCTTGCTCGACTACCTGCAACACGAACTGCTGCGCACCTTGCCGGTCGAGTTGGCTGAGGCCTGGCGGGTATTGGCGCACCTGCCGCGCTTCAACCCGGGTCTGTGTGAGCACCTGTTCGGCGCTGGCGACGGCGCCGACTACCTGCGGGAGTTGCAGGCATTGGGCGCCTTTATCCAGCCCTGGGAAGACACCACCGATTGGCTGCAGGTCTTTGCGCCGCTCGCACGCTTGCTGCGCGATGAGCCCTGGCCGGCCAAGCGCGCCTGGCATCGGCGTGCCTGCCAATGGTTTACCGCCGAGTGCGATTGGCAAGCCGCGTTTGAACAGGCCTTGCTGGCCGAAGCGTTTGAGATGGCGGTGAGCCTGTTGCAACACTTCAGTTTTGAAGACTTGTTCCGTCAGCAGAATGCGCAGCTGTTGCTGCGTCTGCATGAGCAACATGGCGATGAATTGATGCTTGGCTCCGCACAACTGGTGGGGCTCGTGACGGCCGCATTGTTGTTCGCCGGGCGCTTTGAGCAAGCCGGTGTGTGCATCGACCAGCTTGCCCGGTTTGCACCACAGCCGACGGCGGCGAAACAGCGGCATTTACTGGCGCGCTGGCAGGCGCAATGGGGCTGGTTGTTGCACCTCAATGGGGATGCCGAGCGCTCCCGCGAGCATTTTCTGGAGGCTTTGCAAGCGTTGCCCGACAGCGCCTGGACTTCCCGGCTGATGTGCCTTTCGGGCCTGACCCAGCAAGCCTTGCTGCGCGGCGAGCTGGACGTGGGCCAAGCCTTGAACCGCGAAGCGCTGTGCCTGGCGCGTGCCCATGGTTCATTGGTGCTGGAAGCGCTGCTGGAACTGGATCATGCGCAATTGCTGGAGCAACGCGGTGCACCGTATCGGGCGCAAAGCCTGCTGGAAAATGTGCAGGCGATGCTGGCGCGCCAGCGCCTCAAGGCGGGGCCACTGGTAGGGCGCATCGCCCTGCGGCGCGGGCATCTGGCGTTGCGCCAAGGCCAGGACACGCTCGCCGGTGAATGTTTCGAGAGCGGTTTGAGCCTGTGCCTGCACAGCCAGGACAAGCGCGTGCTCTATGGGTTTCTCGGCCTGGCGTTGCTGGCGGCCAACCATGGCGATTACGCCCAGGCGTTTGCCCAGCTGCGCGAAGCGGAGCGCTTGATGCAGCAACGCCATGTGCCGGACTCGGTATACCGCGCGGTGCTGTTGTTGGTCAGTGGGCACTTCTGGTTGCAACAGGGCCGTGCCGAACTGACCGTGGAAGCAGTGCGCCGGGTACTGCGCCACTTCCGTGGGCCACAGGCCCGGCAAGCACCGCCGGCTACGCTGGAACTGATTCCACGGCTGGAGTACTTGCTGGTGCTGGCCGAGGTGAAGCTGGGTGTGGCCGTTCAGCCCATGGAGCGCCTGTATGCCTTGCTCGACACCACCCAACAACGCGGCATGCTCTGCCTGGAAACCGAGCTGCACCTGGTGCTGGGCGAAGTGGCCTGGCAGTTGGGCGACTCAGCCGTGGCCCGGCGCGCCCTGCAAACCGGGCTGGAGCTGGCGCAACGCTGCCAGGTGCAGCAGGCGATTCGCGAGCTGCGTTTGCGTGCGCCGGGGCTATTGATTGAGCTGGGTCTGGAAACCCCGGCGGCGCCCAGTGGCGTGGTGGAAAACCCGCTGAGCCAACGCGAACTGGAAGTGCTGCAGCTGATCGCCCAAGGCAACTCCAACCTGGAAATCGCCGACCGGCTGTTTATCTCGCTGCACACCGTCAAGACTCACGCGCGGCGTATCCACAGCAAGCTCGGCGTGGAGCGACGCACCCAAGCGGTGGCCAAGGCCAAGACATTGGGCTTGATGGTCTAGGCGCAGAACGCCTGGCGGTATTCCCCGGGCGTGGCGCCCATGGCCTGGCGAAAACGGTGGGTAAAGTGGCTGGCGCTGGAGAAGCCACACCGCCACGCAATCTCGCCAAGGGGCAGGGCGCCGCCACGCAACAGGGCTTGCGCACGCGCCAGGCGACGTGCCAACAGGTACTGGTGGGGCGGCAGGCCGAAGCTTTGGCGGAACATTCGCGCAAAATGGTATTCCGACAGCGCGCACAGGCCGGCCAGTTGCCCGAGGCTGATCGGGTCTTCCAGGTGGTGGTCGATAAACTCCACCAACAGCCGCCGCTGATGCGCCGCCAACCCGCCCTTCAAACGCAGGCCATCGCGTGCGCCGACTTGGCTGAGCAAGGTGTGGCTGAGCATTTCATGGGCCAGACTGCTGGTCAGCAGGCGCTCGGCGGGCTCCTTCCAGTTGAGGGCGATCAGTTGGTGAAAGCGTTGGGCCTGGCTGGCGTCTTCGAGGAAGGTGCTTTCGCGCAGTTGCAGTTCCCGCGGTTCGCGATCGAGCAACGTGACGCAGCCGAGGGCAAATTGCTCGGGACTGAAATACACGTGGGCCAGGCGGATCTCACCGTTGATCACCCAAGCCGACTGGTGCTCGGCGGGCAGTATGCAGAGTTTATCCGGGCCGCCCTTGGTGCCAGGCTGATCGCGCCGAAACGTGCCGGTGCCGCCGCCGATGTAGCAGGACAAGGTGTGATGGGTCGGCGCCTGGTAGTCCTGCGAGTCGTGATGGTTGCTCCACAAGGCCGCAGACAAACCGTCACCGAGCTCGGCGCAGGCTTCCAGGCGTGCGTTGGGCGAGCGGTTAAGGGCTTGAAAGACTTGCAGGGATTCCAGATCTGGCATGGTTGTGCTCTCCGACGCCTTGCATCCTACTCCCGCCGGCGATAGCTGTGATCCCTGCGCCCGACAAAAGCGCAAGAATGTGCAAGAGCGCCGGCCGGCTGCCAAGGGACACTGTGCCTCAATCGACGGAGCCCGCTATGAACCTTTTCCTGTATTTACTCACCGTGCTGATCTGGGGCACCACCTGGATCGCCCTCAAATGGCAATTGGGCGTCGTGGCGATTCCCGTGTCGATCGTCTACCGCTTCGGCCTGGCGGCGCTGGTGCTGTTTGCGCTGTTGCTGCTCAGCCGCAAGTTGCAGGTGATGAACCGGCGCGGGCATTTGATCTGCCTGGCGCAGGGGCTGTGCCTGTTCTGCGTCAACTTCATGTGCTTCCTGACCGCCAGCCAATGGATCCCGAGCGGTCTGGTGGCAGTCGTGTTTTCTACCGCCACGTTGTGGAACGCCCTCAATGCCCGGGTGTTTTTTGGCCAGCGCGTAGCACGTAACGTGTTGATGGGCGGCGCGCTGGGGTTGCTGGGGCTGGGCTTTCTATTCTGGCCGGAACTGGCAGGGCATACCGCCAGCCCGCAGACCTTGCTCGGCCTGGGGTTGGCATTGTTGGGGACGATGTGTTTCTCGGCGGGCAATATGCTCTCGAGCCTGCAACAGAAGGCCGGGCTCAAGCCGCTGACCACCAACGCGTGGGGCATGGCCTATGGCGCTTTGATGCTGGCGACTTACTGTGCGGTGCGCGGCATTCCCTTCGACATGGACTGGAGTGCGCGGTATATCGGCGCGCTCTGGTATTTGGTGATTCCGGGTTCGGTGATCGGCTTTACCGCCTACCTCACCCTGGTTGGGCGCATGGGGCCGGAGCGGGCGGCGTATTGCACGGTGCTGTTTCCGGTGGTGGCGCTGAACGTGTCGGCGTTTGCCGAGGGATACCAGTGGACCGCCCCGGCGCTGATGGGGCTGGTGTTGGTGATGTTGGGGAATGTGCTGGTGTTCAGAAAGCCTCGGTCGGTTCACCCAATCTTAAAGGCGAAGGCAATCTAATGTGGGAGCTGGCTTGCCTGCGATGGCGGTGGGTCAGTCAAAGTTGAGCTAGCTGACCCACCGCCATCGCAGGCAAGCCAGCTCCCACAGTTGGGCTATTTGAGGCCCAGGCGCTTGGCCATGCGGCCAAGATTGGCGCGGTCCAGGCCGAGTTCGCGGGCGGCGCTGGCCCAGTTGTGCTGGTGGCGATCCAGGCAAGCGCTGATGACCTGGCGCTGGTAATGCTCGGTGGCCTGGCGCAGGTCGCCGTTCACGGCCAGCGGCGCTTGCAGCGGTGCTTCGATAGCCGGCGCGCTGACGTCCGGCAGGTCCAGGTCCTGGGCGCTCAGGCTCAGAATCTTCGGCCGCTCGCGGCAGTTACCCAGGGCTTTGAGCGCGCTGCGCCCGATCAAATGTTCCAGCTCCCGCACATTGCCTGGCCAGTTATAGGCCAGCAGCGCGGCCTGGGCGTCGCTGGTCAGGCGCAGGCTGCCCAGGCCCATGCGCGAACGGTTCTGCTCCAGGAAGTACCCCGCCAGCAGCAACACGTCCCGCCCGCGCTCACGTAGCGCCGGCACTTGCAGCGGGTACACGCTCAGGCGGTGGTAGAAGTCGGCGCGGTAGCGGCCATTGCGCACTTCTTCGGCGAGGTCGCGGTTGGTGGCGGCAATCAGGCGTACATCCACCTGGTGTTCCTTGTCCGAACCCAAGCGCTGCAACTGGCCGCTTTGCAGCACGCGCAGTAATTTGGCCTGCACGGTCAGCGACAATTCGCCCACTTCATCCAGGAATAGGGTGCCGCCATTGGCCAGCTCGAACTTGCCACGGCGTTCATTCAACGCGCCGGTAAAGGCGCCGCGCACGTGGCCGAACAGTTCGCTTTCCACCAGGGTTTCCGGCAGCGCGGCGCAGTTGAGGCTGATCATCGGCTTGTCCGCACGCGGGGACGCGGCGTGGATGGCTTGGGCGACCAGCTCCTTGCCGACCCCGGTTTCGCCGGTAATCAGCACGGTCAGGTCGCTGCCGCCCACCAGCTTGATCTCCTCGACCAGACGCTTGTGCGCCTTGCTCTGGCCGATCATTTCCTTGTGCTGTTGGCCGCTGGCCTGGCGGTAGATCTCGGCGCGCTGATGTTCGTCCTCGGCGCGTAATGCCAGGCGCTCGATGCGTTCGGCGACATTAACCGTGGCCGCCGCCAGGCTGGCAAAGGCTTGCAAAGCATCCAGCTCAACGCGTTCGAAACGCTCGGTGTCCAGCGCGTCGAGGGTCAGCAGGCCCCAGGGCTGGTCGTCGATAAACAGCGGGCAACCCATGCAGTCGTGCACTTCCAGGTGCCCGTGCAGGCCGTCGACCAAGCCGTCGTAGGGGTCGGGCAGTTCGCTGTCGCTGTCAAACCGGGTAGGGCCAGCGCTGCTCAGCAACACTTCAAAGCGCGGGTGTTCGCTGACCTTGAAGCGACGGCCAAGGGTATCGGCGCTCAACCCATCCACTGCCAGCGGCACCAGCCACTCACCGTCCAGGCGTAACAACGCGGCGGCATCGCACGGCAACAGTGCGCGCATGGCTTGCAACAGGCGTCGATAGCGCTCGCCCTCGGGCAGTTCGCGGGACAGGTCGGCGACCAGGGGCAGCAGGGTGGTGAGCAGCGATTGTGCAGTCATAATGACTCCTTGTAGTCCTTGTGACTATAAGGTGTAGGGAGTCATACTGACTACATTATATTTAACTTATTGAATTATAACGATTAATTAGTTGGCACGAATGCTGAGTAGGTAAAGGTAATCAGTAAAGAGACCCAGGAGTCTGCCATGCTTAGTGCCCAAGACCGTGCCATCGTCAAATCCACTGTGCCCCTGCTGGAGAGCGGCGGCGAAGCGCTGATCACGCATTTTTACCGCATGATGCTCAGCGAATACCCAGAAGTTCGCCCGCTGTTCAACCAGGCCCACCAGGCCAGCGGTGACCAGCCCCGTGCGCTGGCCAATGGCGTGCTGATGTATGCGCGGCACATCGATCAGTTGGACCAACTGGGTGACCTGGTGGCCAAGATCATCAACAAACATGTGGCCTTGCAGATCCTGCCGGAACACTACCCGATTGTGGGCGCCTGCCTGCTGCGCGCCATCTCTGAAGTGCTCGGCAGCGAGATCGCCACGCCTGAGGTGATGAATGCCTGGGGCGCGGCCTACGGCCAGTTGGCCGACATCCTGATTGGCGCCGAAGCGGCCATCTACGATGAAAAAGCCCAGGCGCCGGGCGGCTGGCGCGGTGCGCGGCCATTCCTGTTGGTCAAGCGTGTGGAGGAGAGCGACGAGATCATCTCCTTCTACTTTGCCCCTGTGGACAACGGCCCGATCCTGCAAGCCGCGCCGGGCCAGTACATCGGCATGAAGCTGGTGCTGGACGGCGAAGAAGTGCGCCGCAACTATTCCCTGTCGGCCCTGAGCGATGCGGGCCTGTACCGCATCAGCGTCAAACGCGAGGCCGGTGGGCGGGTGTCCAACTACCTGCATGACCAGATGCATGTCGGTGCAACCATCGACCTGTTCCCGCCATCGGGTGAGTTCACGCTGGCGGCCAGCGATAAACCGCTGGTGCTGATCAGCGGCGGGGTAGGCATTACCCCCACATTGCCCATGCTTGAAGCGGCCCTGGCAACCGAGCGCCCGGTGCACTTTATCCACTGCGCCCGCAACGGCGGCGTGCATGCGTTCCGTGATTGGGTCGATGCCCTGGCGGCCAGGCACCCGCAGCTCAAACGCTTTTACTGCTATGCCGAGGACGACGGCGTGAGCCCTGCGGCGGACAAGGTGGGGCTGTTGAGCCAGGAGCAATTGGCGGCGTGGTTGCCCGAGGAACGTGACCTGGATGCGTACTTCCTGGGGCCTAAAGGCTTTATGGCGGCGATCAAACGCCATCTGAAGGCGTTGGGTGTGCCGGAGCAGCAGGCGCGCTACGAGTTCTTCGGCCCGGCGGCGGCGCTGGAATAAGTACATCTACCCTCGCCACAACAAGCCCGGCTCCCACATTGGAATGCGATTCCCTGTGGGAGCCGGGCTTGCCCGCGATGGCGTCCGCTCAGCCACAACATTTATCCCGATTAATCCGCAGTTAACCCCTCTCTGTTTTAACCATGCTCTGTGTGTAAACTTGCCGGCATTGGCACAACGACAAAGGGAAAACGGGGATGAGTGACGAATTGCGTTTAGGCAGGGAGCGGCGCTTTCTGGTGTTGCTGGGCATCATCTGCCTGGCGCTGATTGGCGGTGCGCTGTATATGCAAGTGGTGTTGGGCGAGGCGCCGTGCCCGCTGTGTATCCTGCAGCGCTACGCTTTGCTGTTGATTGCGATCTTTGCCTTTATCGGCGCCGCCATGCGTCGCAAAAGTGCGGTCACTGTGTTTGAAGGGCTGGTAGTCCTCAGTGCCGTGGGCGGCGTCGCAGTTGCAGGCCACCACGTCTACACCCAGTTCTTCCCGGAGGTCAGTTGCGGCGTCGATGTGCTGCAGCCGATTGTCGATGAACTGCCACTGGCCAAGGTGTTTCCATTGGGCTTCCAGGTCGACGGCTTCTGCAGCACGCCGTACCCGCCCATCCTTGGCTTGTCCCTGGCGCAATGGGCGCTGGTGGCGTTCGTGCTGACGGTGATTCTGGTGCCGCTGGGCATCTATCGCAATCGCCAACGCCAGGCCTGAGTCTGCTCGCCAAAACGCCCCGGTCTTCCTTGAAGGAAGTCCGGGGCGTTTTTGGTTGTAGGGATTTGTGAAAGGGCCGTGACGAGGGGCAACAATAGGTGCGCGCAGCGTGCGACATGTTGTCACACGGACGTTGCCGCAGGACGTTTCTGACCCATCAAACCGCCGCCTGAATTTGCACCCGATGGCTAAATTGTGCTGTCAGTTCATCGTTTGGGCGATGCCGCGAATGTCACGCCGTGCGAGCCATTGGGTGATGTCCGAATGCCTTGTTTTATGGGGGCTTGGATCCGTTTTGCAAGCCCTTACAAGGTGTAAGGGAAGTGGCGTTGTGCCCAATAACACGGCAATTTTTGTGGTTTTTGTTGGGAATCGAACACGATAAGATCGCGAACCTTTGCAGGATTAGTGAAGGATTGTTGCTGTAATCGATAAAAATTATTTCTTTATAAGACATGGTTTATACATCGCTAGCTAACTACAATCGCCCGCACTGAATGTCCGGTGCTGTTCAATATTTGAGCACTGGAGCGGTCGAGGGGCAGATGGACGGCTCTGTGCGACCCCAAGGTTCCGGCAGCCTTTCAACTATCCGCACCAAATGGAATTGGTCTGTAACAAGGCCTTTAACCACGAAATCGAATAAGAACTCACCGCAGGTCCGTGAAACGTACAGTTATGGCGTGACGGGCAGGCTCTTATTCAATCGAAGAGAAATGCCAACCCTTGGCAGGGTGAAGTGTTGGCGATCAAAACCCAACTGCATTGCGCAAGCTGCTTTAGAGGTCGTGAGATGAGTAAAAACAGGTACCCCCGATTACTAGGCTTTTTGCCGCTGATTGGCATGCTGTTAATGCTGGGAGGCTGCAAGTGGACCTTGATGGACCCAAAAGGACAGATCGGTCTGGATCAACGAAACCTGATCATCACCGCTACCCTGCTGATGCTGCTGGTCGTGGTCCCTGTGATCATCATGACCTTCGCCTTCGCCTGGAAATACCGCGCGTCGAACACCAGCGCTACCTACGCGCCTAAGTGGTCGCACTCCACCAAGATCGAAATCGCCGTGTGGCTGGTGCCGGTCCTCATCATCATCGCCCTGGGTTACATCACCTATAAGTCGACCCACGAGCTGGACCCGTACCGTCCGCTGGAATCCAACGTCAAGCCGATCAATATCGAAGTGGTCGCGCTGGACTGGAAGTGGCTGTTCATCTACCCGGACCTGGGTATCGCCACGGTCAACGAGATCCAGTTCCCGGAGAACACTCCGCTTAATTTCCGGATCACCTCCGATGCCGTGATGAACTCGTTCTTCATCCCTGCACTGGGCGGCCAGATCTACGCGATGGCGGGCATGCAGACTCGCCTGCACCTGATCGCCAACGAAAAAGCTGAAATGGAAGGCATCTCCGCGAACTACAGCGGCGCTGGCTTCACCGGCATGAAATTCAAAGCGATCTCGACGAGCCAGGAAGACTTCAACGCCTGGGTAGCCGCAGTCAAGGCCGCACCTAAACAGCTTGATCAAGCTGAATACGACGCCCTGACCAAACCAAGCCAGAACAACCCAGTCGCTCTGTACTCCGCGTTTGAGCCGGACCTGTTTCAGAAAATCGTCGACAAGTACGAAGGTATGAAGCCAGGCAAGCCGGTCAAGCACGAGAAGAAAGAAGTGGCCGTGGTTGAAGGTTCTGACACGGGCTCGCATTCAACTGCTGGGGCAGAGGAGTAAACGATGTTTGGTAAATTAAGTTGGGATGCGGTCCCGTTCCACGAGCCGATCGTGATGGTGACCATCGCCATGATCGCGCTGGGTGGTCTGGCACTGTTTGCTGCAATCACGTATTTCAAGAAGTGGACCTACCTGTGGACCGAGTGGCTGACGTCTGTCGACCACAAGAAAATCGGTGTCATGTACGTCATCGTTGCCATGGTCATGCTGCTGCGTGGTTTTGCCGACGCCATCATGATGCGTACCCAGTTGGCCATGGCCACCGAGGGTTCGCCTGGCTACCTGCCGCCTGAACACTATGACCAGATCTTCACCGCTCACGGTGTGATCATGATCATCTTCATGGCGATGCCATTCTTCACCGGCTTGATGAACCTGGCCTTGCCGCTGCAGATCGGTGCGCGTGACGTTGCCTACCCGTTCCTGAACTCCCTGAGCTTCTGGCTGCTGGTTTCCGGCGTGGTGCTGATCAACCTGTCCCTGGGCGTCGGCGAATTCGCCAAGACCGGCTGGGTTGCGTATCCGCCGTTGTCGGGTATTCAGTACAGTCCGGGCGTGGGTGTGGACTACTACATCTGGGCGCTACAGTTATCAGGACTCGGGACGACGCTAACGGGGGTCAACTTCCTGGCCACCGTCCTGAAAATGCGCGCCCCTGGCATGAAACTGATGGACATGCCGATCTTCACCTGGACCTGCACCTGGGCCAACGTCCTGATCGTGGCTTCGTTCCCGATCCTGGCCGCTACCATGGCGCTGCTGTCGCTTGACCGTTACCTGGATTTCCACATTTTCACCAATGAACTTGGTGGCAATCCAATGATGTACGTGAACCTGTTCTGGGCATGGGGTCACCCTGAGGTGTACATCCTGATCCTGCCAGCGTTCGGTATCTTCTCTGAAGTGATCTCGACCTTTACCGGCAAGCGCCTGTTCGGTCACCACTCGATGGTTTATGCATCGGGCGCAATCTCTGTACTGGGCTTCATGGTGTGGCTGCACCACTTCTTCACCATGGGTTCGGGGGCCAGCGTCAACGCCTTCTTCGGCCTGGCGACGATGTTGATTTCGATCCCGACGGGGGTGAAGCTATTCAACTGGCTATTCACCATCTACCACGGCCGTCTGCGTATCACCAGCCAGGTTCTGTGGACCCTGGGCTTCATGGTGACCTTCGCCATCGGCGGCATGACCGGCGTACTGCTGGCCATCCCGGGTGCTGACTTCGTACTGCATAACAGCCTGTTCGTGATCGCGCACTTCCACAACGTGATCATCGGTGGTGCTGTATTCGGCTACATCGCAGGTTTCAGCTTCTACTTCCCGAAAGCGTTCGGCTTCAAGCTGCACGAAGGTTGGGGCAAGGCTGCATTCTGGTTCTGGATCTCGGGCTTCTTCGTCGCGTTCATGCCGCTCTACGCGCTGGGCTTCATGGGCATGACCCGTCGTCTGAACGCCACTACCAACCCTGAGTGGGTGCCGTACCTGTACGTCGCCATGTTCGGTGCGTTGATGATTGCTGCCGGTATTGCCTGCCAGCTGATCCAGCTGTACGTGAGCATCCGTGACCGTAAGCAGAACGCTTGCGACTCCGGTGACCCATGGAATGGCCACACCCTGGAATGGTCGACTTCGTCGCCACCGCCGTTCTACAACTTCGCTGTGATCCCTACTGCGAACACCATTGATGCGTTCACCGAAGCCAAGGAAGACGGTACTGCGTACCAGCGTCCTAAGCACTACGAGCCGATCCACATGCCGAACAACACCGCCACTGGCGTGGTGATGGGCGCGCTGTTGACCGTGTTCGGTTTCGCGATGATCTGGCACATCTGGTGGCTGGCAATCGTGGGCCTGGTAGGCACTATCGGTTACTTCATCATTCACGCTGCCCGTGATGATCAAGGCTACATGGTGCCGGTCGAGACGATCGAACGCATCGAAGCCGAGCAGCACGCTCGCCTGGTAGCCGAGAAGAAAATCCCGGCCAACCGTGTAGAAACCTCGTTGGAACAGGCTTAAACCATGTCGAACTTAGTGACCAATGCTGGACACGCCCATGTCGATGACCATGGGCACGATGACCATCACCACGACTCGGGGCCAATGACCGTATTCGGTTTCTGGCTCTACCTGATGACCGACTGCATCTTGTTTGCGTCGATCTTCGCGGTGTACGCGGTACTGGTAAACAACGTAGCGGGTGGCCCGTCGGGCCACGACATCTTCGAACTGCCTTACGTGCTCGGCGAAACCGCCTTGCTGTTGTTCAGTTCGATCACCTACGGCTTCGCCATGTTGGCCTTCTACAAGGGCAACAAGAAAGGCGTACTGAGCTGGTTGGCACTGACCTTCCTGTTCGGCCTGGGCTTCATCGGCATGGAGATCAACGAGTTCCACCTGCTGATCTCCGAAGGCTACGGCCCGCACCGTTCCGGCTTCCTGTCCGCGTTCTTCACGCTGGTAGGCACCCACGGTCTGCACGTAACTGCCGGCCTGCTGTGGATGGCGGTGATGATGTATCAGGTCAATAAGCACGGCCTGACCAACACCAACAAGACTCGCCTGAGCTGCCTGAGCCTGTTCTGGCACTTCCTGGACGTGGTCTGGATCTGCGTATTCACCGTCGTTTACTTGATGGGGACTCTGTAATGGCTAATGCACACTCCCATGACCATGACAGCCATGATGCGAGCCACGGCAGCGTAAAGTCTTACGCTATCGGTTTCATCCTGTCGGTCATCCTGACCCTGATCCCGTTCGGCCTGGTGATGTACCCAACCTTGCCGAAGTCGATCACCTTGATGATCGTCCTGGCGTTCGCGGTGATTCAGGTTCTGGTTCACCTGGTGTACTTCCTGCACCTGGATCGCTCGAAAGAGCAGCGCGATAACGTGATTGCGTTCGTGTTCGCAGGTCTTGTGATCCTGCTGCTGGTTGGCCTGTCGATATGGATCATGTTCAGCATCCATACGTTCATGATGGCGAAGTGAGGTAAGACCCGATGTCGCTTAAGCACTTTATCCAAATCACCAAACCGGGGATCATTTTCGGTAACGTGCTTTCTGTGGCAGGCGGTTTCTTCCTGGCCTCCAAGGGGCATGTCGATCTGGCCATTTTCTTGGCTGCGATGATCGGCACGTCCCTGGTGGTAGCTTCCGGTTGTGTGTTCAACAACTGCATCGACCGTGACATCGACTTGAAGATGGAACGCACCAAGAATCGTGTGCTGGTGCAGGGCCTTATCTCCCTGAAACTGGCACTGATCTACGCGACCGTCCTGGGTGTTGCCGGTGTAGCCCTGTTGTACAAGGTGGCCAACCCGTTGGCGGCGCTGTTTGCCGTGATCGGTTTTGTTATCTACGTCGGCCTTTACAGTCTGTACCTCAAGCGCAAGTCGGTTCACGGCACGCTGGTGGGCAGTCTGTCGGGGGCGATGCCGCCGGTGATTGGTTATGTGGCTGTAACCAATAGCTTCGACATGGCTGCGCTGGTGCTGCTGGTGATGTTCAGCCTGTGGCAGATGCCGCACTCCTATGCCATCGCGATCTTCCGCTTCAATGACTACCTGGCTGCGTCGATTCCGGTTCTGCCGGTTAAACGTGGCATTCAGGTGGCCAAGAAACACATCCTGCTCTACATCCTGGCCTTCCTCGTGGCGACCTTGATGTTGACCTTCAGTGGCTATGCCGGCATGAGCTACCTCGCCGTCGCCGCCGCCATGGGCATGTACTGGTTGTACATGGCCTGGACCGGCTACAAGGCGGTGGATGACACCGTCTGGGCGCGCAAGCTGTTCGTGTTCTCGATCTTCACCATCACCGCGCTCAGCGTGATGATGTCCCTGGATTTCCAAGTGCCGAAAGAGCTGTTGCTGACCTACGCACACTGAGTCACCGAGCAATAAAAAGCCCCGCCTTCGCAAGAAGCGCGGGGCTTTTTATTGAGTGGCCTTTAAACTATTCCCACATTCTACAAATGCAGGAAGCAACGTGATGACTAAAAAAGCCGTGATGGTATTCAGTGGCGGGCAGGACTCGACCACCTGCCTGATCCAGGCGCTGGGGCAGTATGACGAAGTGCACTGCATTACCTTCGATTATGGCCAGCGCCATGTGGCCGAAGTTGAAGTCGCGCAGAAGTTGGCCAAGCAGTTGGGCGCCACCGTTCACAAAGTGATGGACGTGTCGCTGCTCAACGAGCTGGCGATCAGCAGCCTGACCCGCGACAACATTCCGGTGCCGACCGTGAACAGCTCGGGCGAAAGCCTGCCGAGCACGTTTGTGCCGGGGCGCAATATTCTGTTTCTGACCCTGGCGGCGATCTACGCCTATCAGGTCAAAGCTGAAAGCGTGATTACCGGTGTCTGCGAGACCGACTTCTCGGGTTACCCCGATTGCCGCGATGATTTTGTCAAAGCGCTGAACACGGCGCTTGAACTGGGGATGGATTACAAGCTGCGCCTGGACACGCCGTTGATGTGGCTGAACAAGGCTGAGACCTGGGCTTTGGCAGATTACCACCAGCAACTGGACCTGGTTCAGCACCAGACCCTGACTTGCTACAACGGCATCATCGGCACCGGCTGCGGTAATTGCGATGCATGCAACCTGCGGGCTCGGGGCTTGAATGAGTATTTGCAGGACAAGGCGGGTGTGATGAGCAGCCTGAAGCAGAAGTTGCAACTGAGCTAGTTGTAGGAGTCATACTCGGTCATGTGGGAGCTGGCTTGCCTGCGATAGCATCAACTGAATGTCACTGACATACCGAGTTGTCTGCATCGCAGGCAAGCCAGCTCCCACATTTAGAGCGCATTACATCAGGCAGCGCTACCGGTAATCCAGCGTTTGAACAACGCACGCGCGCCATAGGCCGGCAGGATATTAAAAAACGCAAAGCCGACTTTGATCGCGATCTGCACGTAGATCATGCTCAAGATGTCGCTGGTCTGCATCGCGCCATAGAACGCAATAAAGCAGAACAGGAAACTGTCGATAATCACCGCAAAGAACGTACTGAGGAAAATCCGCAGGTACAGGTATTTGGAGTTGGTCAGTTCCTTGATCTTGCACAGCAAGTAGGAGTTTATGTTCTCCGACACCAGGAACGAGACCGAGGACGCGACCAGTACCGAGGACACCTGAATGATCACATCGTTGTAAGGGCCATCGAGTTTCCAGCCTGGCAGCCCTGGCAGAAACGTCGAGCCGTAGAGCAGGATGATGATCATCGCGTTACTGGCGAACGCAAACAAAATGGCACGTCTGGCCAGCCGCAGGCCGAATTGCTCGTTGAGCAAATCCACGATCAAAAACGTCAGCGGGTACAGAAACGTGCCTGGCGTGACGATGATGCCCATCGACTCCAGGTAAATAGGCTTGGTCGCGGCAATGCTGGTGAAGATATAAAACGTGAACAGCAACAGGTTCAGGATGATGTAGATCATCCAGGAGTTTTCGTTGCGGTCGTTTATATCGTAGGCCGTCAGCGTCCCTCCCTGTGAATAAAACTTCTTGTACATGTTCTTAACTTCCATTTTATTGAGGTTGTCCATTATTTCGCTGTTGATGACTTCACTCAGCTTCATCTTGATGACCTTGCCGGTGGCGATCACCATGATCACCGCCAGGCGCTTGTCATTCTCAAAGCCCAGCAGCTTGTATTTGCTGTTTTCGATGCCTGCTTCATACGTTGTCATTGAAGCGCTCCTCAATGATGTCGCCGATTACACACAGGCGCTCTGAGCCAGCGCAGGCTTCAAGGGTGATAAACATCTTTTGGATGGCCCGGTCGTACACCAGCTTTTCTTTGCCCAGCGTTGACGTGCCTTTTTGCACGATGAGCAAATCGCCCGGCTCGTTGATACCGGGAATGCCACGCTCCAGGCGCACACCGATCAGGTTGTAGGAAGAGCCGAAGTAGTAGGTCAGCGGATACAGGGTGGCCAACTCGCCAATGCGCTTGTCCAGGTTCTGGATCACCAGGCTTTCCTTGAGCACCGGCACGGCGGCCGGGTTCATGTTGCCCTGTGGGGAAACACTGCTCTCGATGATTTCCTTGGCTTCAAAATCGAGGGTCTCGATTTCATCGTAGGAAACACCGAAGAAGTCCGAGATCTTGCGGACAGTGGACTGCTGCACGTTGACGACCTTGCCTTCCAGGATGTTGTAGATGGTGGTCCTGGTCAGGCCGGCGGCATTCGATAGCGACAGCTGCGTCTCGCCGCGGCTTTTGATCAAGTACTTGATGTTGCTCTTCAAGTGCTCGGTTTTTTCGCGTCTGTGTATCACGTGCTCACCACTTCCTTTTAGTCGTTAACGTCCGTTGTTTGCGCAACCACAGCAGGGAGCGCCCGTTCCGGGGGCGCTTGTGGTTTTGCGGCGGCGGGAGTGTTGCATGCGTCGGCCCTAACAATAAAGTCCGGATGCGCTGCGGGCGTGCTTTTGATGGGGCTGGAGTCTGGAAAATGAACATTTGATTTGGAAAATGTTTAATTTCCTGTTTAATTGATCCTCTCGGTTCAGGACGGACCGGCACGCAACGCCCAGGAAGGGACCCGCACTGATGGCATTCAATACCGTACCTCTGAAAGACCAGGCCGACCTGCTGCGTCGTGGCCTGGCGGATCTGCGCGCAGAAGACTTCGAACTCGCCAGCCTGCTGGATGCTGAAGTCACTCGCCAGCATCGCACCCTCTCATTGGTGGCTTCTTCCTGCGCGGTCAAGCCCCGCACTCTGGTGGCCTGCGCTTCTGCCCTGGTCAACGTGAGCGCCGAAGGCACGCCCGGCAAACGCTATCGCACCGGCTGCGAAAATGTCGATTTAGTGGAATCCCTGGCCATCCGCAGGGCGCGGGAGTTGTTCGATGCACATTACGCCGGCGTGCAGCCTCATTCGGCGTCCAATGCCATATCCCAAGTGCTTTCGGCGCTGCTTGAGCCGGGCGATACGCTACTGGGCATGGCCCACGACCATGGCGGCGAACTCACCCATGGCAGCCCGGCGGTGTTCACCGGGGCCTATTACAAGGCTATCCGCTACGGCACCACCGACGATGGCCTTATCGATTATGAGCAAGTGCGCAGCCTGGCCCTGGCCCATCGCCCACGCATCATTATTTGCGGTGCGGGTGCGTACTCAAGGGTGGTGGATTTTGAGCGGTTTCGCGCAATTGCCGACGAGGCGGGCGCCATCCTCTTGGCGGATATTTCCGCTATCGCCGGGTTGGTGGTGACGGGGCGCCACCCGAGCCCGATCAACGCCGCCCACGTCACCATCACCTGCACGCACAAGCAATTGGGCGGCCCACGGGGCGGGTTGATCCTGTGCGGCCGCGACGCCGAGGCCAAGGTGCCTGGCCTGCGGTCGACGTTCAGCCGTGTGCTGGATCAAGCCGTGTTCCCGCGTATGCAAGGGGCGCCGGCGGTGAATATGATCGCGGCAAAAGCGGCTGCCTTCGGGTACGCGAAGTCAGCAGAGTTTGATGCCTGTATGGGGCGTGGCCGTGCGCTTGCCGATGAGGTGGCCAGTGCGTTTGCGGCCCAGGGTTACGACGTGGTGGGCGGGCGCAGTGACAACCATACGGTACTGATCCGGTTGCGGGGCGCCATGACCGGTGCCATCGCCGAGGCGGCCCTGGAGTCTTGCGCCATTGTGGTGAGCAAGCATCGCGTACCAGGCGAGACACGCTCGAAGTTGGTCACCAGCGGTTTGTGTATTGGCACCGGCTGCATGGCGCAACGCGAACTCGACGCCGAGGGTTGCCGCCAGGTGATTGCGCTGGTGTGCCGGGTGTTGGAAAACGCCACCCCGCTGGGCGAACAGGACTATCGGCTTGGGCCTGAGGTGCGCGAGCAGGTGCGCACAGCGGTAGAGGCCCTGTGCATGAATTACCCGATCGCCGACTACCTGGAGGGTTGATCACGGCGCAGGTGGCTAAATCAGCTGAGCGCCTTCTCGTCATACTTCTTTGTACGAACCGTGAGAAACCATCACCCGTCTACAAGGAGTCGCGCCATGTTCAGCGTAAGTCGTCGGTCTCTTCTCGCCTTTGGCGCGGCCCTGCCGGTGCTGGGCCGCCTGGATTGGGCGGTCGCCAGCCAGCCAGCGGCTCCGGCGGACACGGTGCGGCTTAATTACAACGAAAGCCCCTACGGTCCCTCGGACTCCGTCCGCGAGGCGATGCAGCGTGGCATCGGCCTCTCCGGGCTGTACCCCTATGGTTACATGTACGGCTTGGCCGAACAGTTCGCCAAATCGCAGGGGCTTATCGAAGAACAGGTCGCTGTATTTGCCGGCTCCATGGCCGCCCTGCGCTACGCGGTGCTGGCGTTTACCAGTCAGGCCCGTGGTCTGGTGATGGCCACGCCGTCCTATGAAGTACCGCGTCAGGCCGCCGAGTCATGGAAGGCACCGGTGTACGAAGTGAGCCTCAATGCCGACCACGCCCATGACGTGCCGGCCATGCTTGCCGCCGACCCTCAGGCGGGCATGCTGTACCTGTGCAACCCCAACAACCCGACCGGCACCCTGACACCCACCGAAGCGATCCGCCAGGCGCTGGCGAACAAACCCAAAGGCTGCGTGCTGGTGGTGGACGAGGCCTACATCGACTTCTGCGACGCACAAAGCTGCGTGAGTTGGGTCAAGGATCACGACGACTTACTGGTGCTGCGCACCTTCTCGAAAATCTACGGCATGGCCGGTGCGCGCCTGGGCCTGGCGATCGGCCACCCGGTGTTGCTGGAACGGCTGGCGGTGTTTGGTGGCGACAATGTGCCGGCGGCGTCCACGTTACTCGGTGCTCGGGCGAGCCTGGAAGACCTCAAGCTGGTGCCGCAACGCAAGGCGCTCAACGCCCAATTGCGTGACGAAACCGTGGCTTGGCTAAAGGGGCGTGGTTTTGCCTGCACCGCGTCGCAAAGTAATTGCTTCATGATTAACGTGAAGCAACCGGCAGAACAGATCATCGAGAAGCTGGCGGCACAGGGCGTATTGGTCGGGCGGGTGTGGAAGGATTGGCCGCAGTGGGTGCGGGTGACGGTGGGCAATAAACAGGAGATGGCGCGGTTTCGCGAGGTGTTCGCGAGTCTTTAAAGCAACACAAAACCCATGTGGGAGCTGGCTTGCCTGCGATAGCAGCACCTCGGTCTATAAGGCAAACCGAGGTGATGCTATCGCAGGCAAGCCAGCTCCCACCTTTTGAGCAATGCGTTACTGTTGCTGCGCGATGCTGTACCCATCAAACGCCGTCTGCTGCTGCAGCGCAGTAATCACACTCTTGCGGCTCAACGGCTGCTCGGCGCCGGCGTTATCCACAAAGCTCTCGGTTTCAAGCTCAGCCTCATCACCTTCACCCACAAAGCTGAAGCCCAAAAACTCGAACGCCTCGCGGTCAACGTTGAGCTTGGAGCGCGGCGTGCGCAGCGGCAGGGTGACGCTGATGCCATCCTTGCTGATCACAAACACTTCGGCTTCTTTCTTGGCCCGTGCAGCTTTGCCCTTGCCGGCGCTTGGGTTGCTGATGGCCTGGTGAGACTGGTTCAGCACCTTGAGGGCCAGGCCGTAGACCAGCTCCTGAAACTCGGGATCGTCCTTGAAACTGGAGAGGATGCGGCTGATCGAGAACTTACTGCTCAAGTCTTCCAGGGCGATATTGTCGGCCGCCTCGGCATCCTTGAGTTGCTTGAGCTGGCCCATCAGGTCGTAGGCCTTGTCGTCGTCGAAAGCGTCATGGGCCTGGCGAATGGCCACGCGCAGTTCACGGATCTGGTCGCTTTCCTTGGAGGTGTGGAACGCGTCCAGCACCATCTCGCTGATGATCTTGGCCGCAGGCACATGCTGTGAAAGATTGATGGCGTTTTCGTATTCGGCCTTCGAGTGCAGGGCGACTACGGATTCTTCGGCGGCGTGTTCGGTGTAAGAATCAGGCATTGAAATTTCACTACTTCAGTAAACGGGAGACAAAAAAGCGTCGCGCATTTTCGGCGGCCACGCAGGTCAGGTCAAGGCAGCACACTGCCCTTATCGCGGCGCAAGGCGCTCAGCGCCCGCTGCAATCGATCGGCCCGCCCGCAGAACAGACCAACGGTAAACCCCGACACACCGCCTACGGCCAGCAACATCTCAGGTGTGCTCAACAGCAACGGATGCACGGCCTGCTGATAGCCGAAGTAGTATTTCACCGCAAAGAACAGCTGCGAGATCAACAGGGTTTTCCAGGTACCCGCCAGCACCAGCGTTTCGCCATTGGCATCGAGCCGGGCGCCATCGGCGTTGAACAGCAACATCCCCATCAGCCAGCCTGCCAGCACACCACCGACCCAGGCACCACTCGACAGGATCGAGGGCGCCAGCGACATCAGCGACCACACCACCAGCACCACCGGCAAAATCAGCAGCGAGCGGCGATTCTCACGCCCGCCCATGCAGGCCTTGATGCCGTAATAACAAATCCACAGGTAGATGGCGTACACCCACACGGGCGTGCCTTGGAGGATATCGAGCATGGGTGCTTCCTTGCAGGGGCGGGAAGCGCTGATAGTCGTTGAGCCATCATCGTTTTGTCCATCGATTTGGCGCTGACTCACATCAACACCCTCCACGGCAAAACCCGTTACAACACAAAGGCCTGATGAACCCATAAAAACAACCGCTGGCCTGCGCCGAGGGGGCTACTCCACGCCAGGTTATTAAAGGATTAATGCAATGGCCTTTTCATTGTCCCGCCTGGCCTTGCTGGGGGCGACGCTGTGTCTTGCGCTACCTCTGCACGCCGCCCCAACCCAAATCGAGCAGGGTCAATACGTGGCCCAACTGGGCGACTGCATCGCCTGCCATACCGCCAGGCACGGTCAGGTGATGGCCGGCGGGCTGGAGCTGAGCACGCCGATGGGCACGATTTATTCGAGCAACATCACGCCGGACCGCGACACTGGTATCGGTAATTACAGCTTCGAGCAGTTCGACAAGGTGATGCGTGAAGGCGTGACGCCGGCGGGCATCAACCTTTACCCGGCGATGCCGTATCCGTCCTACGCGAAGATGAGCGCAGAGGACATGCGCGCCCTGTACGCCTACCTGATGCAAGGCGTGGAGCCGGTGCGACAGGCCAACCTTGAGGCGGACATGGGCTTCCCGTTCAATCAGCGCTGGGGCCTGGCGCTGTGGAATGTTGCCTTTCTCGACAAGCAGCCGTTCCAACCCGACCCGCAGCGTAGCGCGGTGCTCAACCGTGGTGCCTACCTGGTCCAGGGCCTGGGGCATTGCGGCTCGTGCCACACGCCACGGGGCATCGCCTTCCAGGAAAAAGCCATGAGCGATACGGGCCGCAGCGGCCGGCATTACCTGGCCGGTGAAACCGTCGAGCACTGGCGCGCCCTGAGCCTGCGCAACCTGTGGACGGTGCCAGACACCGTGCAACTGCTCAAGACCGGGCAGAACCGCTTTGCCACGGTCGCTGGCAACATGGCCGATGTGATCCACCACAGCACCCAGCATTTCAGTGACGACGACCTCACGGCCATCGCCAGTTACCTCAAATCCTTGCCGCCCGGTAAAGATGATCTGCCAATGCCAGCGGTCGCCCAAGCACCGGCCGCACCGCCAGCCGACCTGTTCACCAGCCGTGGCGGCCTGGGCTATATGCAGTTTTGCAGTGATTGCCACCGCAGTGACGGCGCTGGCGTAAAAGGCCTGTTTCCACCTTTGGCCGGTAACCCGAGCATTGCCTCGAACAACCCGACTTCGCTGTTGCATATCACCCTGACCGGCTGGGAAACCGCGCAAACCGCCGCCCACCCAAGGGTCTACACCATGCCCGGTTTCAGCCGACTGGCCGATCAGGAAATCGCCGAAATTCTCACTTTCGTGCGCACCCGTTGGGGCAACGAAGGCACGCCAATCAATGCGGGCCAAGTGAAGAAACTGCGTGACCAACTCAACCCTGACACCACCGATTCGTCAGCCTTCGAAACCCCAAGGCTGGCGAATTTGCTCGCCGCACCCAACGCCGACCAGGTTGTCCGCGGCATGCGCCTGCACCTGCAAACCAAGGCGCTGCTGCCGGATAACGTCGGCAATTCGCTCAACTGCACCAGTTGCCATCTCAACGCCGGCACCGTGGCGGATGGTTCGCCGTTTGTGGGTGTGTCGGCGTTCTTCCCCAGTTACGCGCCGCGTGCGGGCAAGGTGGTCACGCTGGAGGAGCGCATCAATGGCTGTTTCCGCCGTTCCATGAACGGCAAGCCGCTGGCGCCGCAGTCGGCGGATATGCAGGCGATGGTCGCCTACTTTGACTGGATGAAAAACAACACCCGCCCTGAAGATAAAGTCGCCGGGCGTGGCGTGGGCAAGATCGACCCGGCGATCAAGCCGGACCTGGACAACGGCAAGCAGGTGTATGCCAAGCAATGCGCGGTGTGCCATGGCGATAACGGCCAAGGCCTGGCGCGTGCCGACGGCGAGCTGGTGTATCCGCCACTGTGGGGCGAGCAGTCGTTCAATATCGGCGCTGGTATGGCGCGGCCTTACACCGCGGCGGCGTTTGTGAAGCGCAACATGCCGATCGGCTTCCACGAAAAATTCCCGCTGGGGCAGGGCGGTTTGTCGGACCAGGAAGCGGTGGATGTGGCGGCGTATTTCTCTGGCCAACCGCGCCCGGATTTTCCGGACAAGGTCAAAGACTGGCCCAACGGCGGCAAGCCCGTGGATGCGCGCTACTAGTTCAACTGCTTAAGGCAGGCCTCGAGAATATCCAGGCCTTGCTCCAGCACCGCAGGCTCGGTGGTCAGCGGTGCCAGCAGGCGGATGATATGCCGCGACTTGCCGCTGGGCATCAGCAGCAAGCCGGCATCGCGTGCCAGGCTGAGCAGTTGGGTCAGTTGCTGGGGAGCGGGCGTGCCGTCGGCATGGGCCAGCTCGATGCCGCGCATGGCACCCACGCCGGTCAGGCGGCCCAGATAGGGCGACAGCTGTTGCTCGCGCCAGGCGGCATAACGGCGAACGATGGCGGCTTCCTGCTGTGACCCCCAGGTTTTCAATTGCGCGTCGGTCATCGCATCCAATGTTGCCAAAGCAGCCGCGCAGGCAATTGGGTTTCCGGAATAGGTGCCACCGAGGCCGCCTTTGGGCAAGTTGTCGAGCAGCGCCTTGCGCCCGACCACCGCGCCCAATGGCACGCCACCGGCGATGCTTTTGCCGAGCAGGATCAGATCCGGCTCGATGCCCAGGCGCGAGAAGACAAAACGCTGGCCGGTACGCCCGAAGCCGGACTGGATTTCATCGACAATCAGCAGGATGTTTTTATCATCACAGAAGCGGCGCAGGGCCTGGGCGAACTCGATGTCCAGGGCCAGAAAGCCGCCTTCGCCCTGCACCGGCTCGATGATGAAACAGGCCACATCGTTGACGTCGATTTCCACACTGAACAGACGGTCCATGGCCTTCAGGGCTTCGGCGCAGGTCACACCGTTATCGGCGCTGGGGTAGGGCAGGTGATACACCGGGCCGGGTAGTACGCCGACCTTTTGCTTGTAGGGCGCCACCTTGCCATTCAGGTTAAGCGTGGCCAGGGTGCGGCCGTGGAAGGCGCCGTCAAAGGCGATCACCGCCGTGCGGCCGGTGGCGCCGCGCACGATTTTCAAGGCGTTTTCCGCCGCTTCCGCGCCGCTGTTGGTGAGCATGCCGCTTACCGCGTAATCCACCGGGATAAACGCACAAAGGCGATCCATCAGCTCGATGTAGGGCGCATGCGGCGCGGCGTTGAAGGCATAGTGGGTGAGCCGGGTGGCTTGTTCGCGAATCGCTTCCACCACGCCTGGGTGACAGTGCCCGAGGTTGAGCACGCCAATGCCACCGACAAAATCGATATAGCGCTTGCCCGTGGTGTCCCAGACTTCGGCATTTTTACCGTGACTGAGGCTGATGGGGTGAACGATGGAAATCGACTGGCTGATGCTTTCGCGGCTCATGAATCGGGGACTCGGCAATGGCGGGCGTGTATTTATCTAAGCCGCGCAGCCGGCCTTGCCGCAAACGAAATAAAATCGCCGGGTCATTCCAAATCGGAAGGAGCTGTTGCCTAAAGGTCGTTTGTGGCCGCGCTGCAAACCTGACAATACTGCCGGGCAACCTCAGAAACCGGCGCGGGCAGTGCGGCGTCGAATAATAAAAGATTCACAGGGAGTGCCTCGAATGAACCACCTCAAAACCCTTATCGCTGCCACGGCCGTGGCGCTTGCCGGCAGTGCCCACGCGGGCGTGACCCTGGACGCGATCCAGAAAAAAGGCTTTATCCAGTGTGGCGTCAGCGACGGCCTGCCGGGCTTTGGCGTGCCGGACAGCCAGGGCAAGATGACCGGCCTCGATGTGGACGTGTGCCACGCTGTTGCCGCCGCCGTATTCGGCGATGCCTCAAAAGTGAAGTTCACCCAGTTGACCGCCAAGGAGCGATTCACCGCGTTGCAATCGGGCGAAATCGACCTGATCTCCCGCAACACCACCTGGACCAGCTCCCGCGATTCCGGCATGGGCCTGGTGTTTACCGGCGTGACCTATTACGACGGCATCGGCTTTCTGGTCAACAACAAGTTGGGCGTGACCGCCGCCAAGCAACTCGATGGCGCGACCGTCTGCATCCAGGCCGGCACCACCACCGAACTCAACGTTTCCGATTATTTTCGTACCCACGGCATGAAGTACACGCCGATCACCTTCGACACCGCCGACGAGAGCGCCAAGGGCCTGGAAGCCGGGCGTTGCGACGTGCTCACCACCGACCAGTCGGGCCTGTATGCCCAGCGCATCAAGATGGCCCACCCGGATGAGTTCGTGGTGCTGCCCGAGGTGATCTCCAAAGAGCCGTTGGGGCCGCTGGTGCGCAAGGGCGACGATGAGTGGTTCAGCATCGTCAAGTGGACCCTGTTTGCCATGCTCAATGCCGAAGAAATGGGCATCACCTCGCAGAATGTCGAGGCGCAGGCCAAGTCCACTCAGAACCCCGACGTTGCGCGGCTGCTCGGGGCCGACGGCGATTACGGCAAAGACCTGAAGCTGCGCAAGGATTGGGTGGTGCAGATCGTCAAGCAAGTGGGCAACTACGACGAAGTGTTCGAACGCAATATCGGCCAGGGCAGCGTGCTGAAGATCAAGCGCGGGCTCAATGCGTTGTGGAGCAATGGCGGCATCCAGTACGCACCGCCGGTGCGTTGACTCAGCACTGCCTCAGGTGGGAGCTGGCTTGCCTGCGATGGCCACAGGTATCTCCACAACTTTCTAAGGCCGCCACATTCCTCTGTGGCGAGCGGGCTTGCCCGCGTTGGGCTGCTCAGCAGCCCCAGTGCGGGTACCGTGATACTCCTGAAAGAACTCTGCGTCTGTTTTTTGGGGCTGCTGCGCAGCCCAACGCAGGACAAGCCTGCTCGCCACAACAGCCCACTTGTCACAGACGTGGTATGTGTAGATATCTATGCTGCGATGACGGCCTACCTGTGAGTGCATCGGTTACTGACACACGGCTAGCGCAGGCAAGCCGGCTCTCACATCACTCCGAGACCACATCCTTGCCCGCCGCCTTGGACCGATACAGCGCTTGATCGGCACGTGCCATCAGGGCAGCGGGCGTTTCGCCCATCCGCCGCTCCACTACGCCCAGGCTCAGGGTGACTTTGAAGTCGCCCACGGCGGGCATCTCGGCGATGGCCTGACGGATACGTTCGGCCATTTGCCTGGCGATGTCCAAGGTGCTTTTGGGCAGGACCACCATAAACTCATCGCCGCCCCAGCGTGCGAGCAAGTCGGCTTGGCGCATACAAGCTTGCAGGCTGTCTACCACGTTCACCAGGGTCTGGTCGCCGACGCCATGACCATGTTTGTCGTTGATCGGCTTGAAGTCATCGATATCCATGGCCACCAAGGCCAGTGGTACACGGAAGCGCTCGGCACGGTCGCACTCCTCCAGCAGCACCTTTTCCAGGCGATAACGGTTGGCGATGCGCGTCAAGGCGTCCTGTTCGGCCAGGGAACGGTTTTCGTCCAACTGCAATTGCAGTTGCTGATTGACCCGTGACAATTCAAGGGTGCGTTCGGCCACCAACGCTTCCAGCGACTGGTTGCGCTGTTGCAGCTGTTCGATGGAAATTTTGCGTGTATGGATATCGTGGTGCGCGCCGACCATGCGCGCCACTGAATTGTCGGGGTTACGTGCAATGACGTAGCCACGGTCTTCTATCCACAGGTAAGTGCCATCAGCCTTGCGGCAACGATACTCGGCCTGGTAATGGGGCGCGCGTTGGCTGATGTAGTCATCAAAAACGGCCATGACGCGTGGATAATCTTCGGGGTGGATCACGTTCTCCCAGGTGAACACGCTGTTCTCCAGGGAGTGGCGGGGGTAGCCAAGCATCATGTACCAGCCGGGGCTGCGGTACACGAAACCGGTGTTGGCATTCCAGTCCCAGATGCCGTCGCTGACCAGTTCCATCACCGTATGCAACATGTCGGCGTTGAGTTCGGAAAAGTTATTGAGCTGCGGTTTATTGCCGGATGTCTCGTTCATCTGTGCACTTCCCTGCCTGTGCTGGCTTCCAAGGCCAGTCTTCATTGACGCCGGTACACCGTGGCTGAGGTTACTCTACATCGCGGCTTGCGCGCTTTGAATAGGATGAGTGTGCTGCTTTAGTGGTGTGGCGATAGGCCATTAATCAGCAGGTGGGGCGACATACGTTGTGCTCGCCTGGCACGAGCTTTCACGCCCTGGCGGGCCTTGCTTGCGTGTTCGGTACCAGGCGTACTTCGACATGTTGACCCAGAGCCCTTGCCGCACTGGCCAGGGTGGACAGCGTCATGCCCGCGTCGTTTTGGTCCAGCGCTCGATCGACGGCGGTGCGGCTGGTATGCATACGTTCGGCCAGCGCTTTCTTGCTGACCTTCTGCACCTTCATCGCCTCTGCCAATTGCCAGGCAATAACACGCTTCAACGCTCCGGCAGAGACTTCTTCTATGAGCCCATCATCGCTGAGAAAATCATCAAAGTTGGAGCCGATATGCTTATTCATGGAATGTTCCTCAGAGCTTGTTTTTGCGATGCCTGGCGGTGTTCAGGTCGACTGAAGGCGTTTTCTGACTCTTTTTAATAAAGCCGTGCAGCAAAATCATCTGGCTGGCGACCAAGGTAAAAATGACGCGTGCAGCATTTTCACCAAGATCGGTTCGGACCTCCCAAAGGCGATGCTCCAGCTTCCTAACCAACGGCATCCCTTGCGGCCATCCGAGTTGGACCGATTTTATGTCAGTGCCTATAAGCTTTTTTGATTCCCTGGGCAGTTCCATCAGCCATTCACGCACGGGCTCGTTGCCAGCCTCGGTTCGGTAAAATGCGACGTTCAACACGAGAGGTAGGTCGTTCACAGAGAGTGCACCAAAATAGGTTCATAAGGCAATCAGCGATTGAAGGGTCTTTTCGCGAAGATTGGTCAGAGCCTGGCACTTATTTTGTGAGTGGCTGAGGTTGAAGCGTTTCAAAAAAAATCAGTAAAAATAAAGAGTTGTGAGTTTTCTGAATGGTATGTGCGAGATTGGTTTGCCAGGCGTAAGAAAACTCACTTCGGCGCCACCATGCGCGTTCGCGGCTTGCCATCCGCGTTGTGCTGGTAAATCCCCTCCGGCTGGCCCTGCTCATTGAAAAACACTTGGCCTATGCCCGCCGAATTCCACAGCCGTTCACCCGCCTCGGCGTGTTCCGGGATATGCGGCACTACCTGCATGGTGCGCCGGCGCGTGAAACCGTTGAGGGGCGAGCGCGGTGAGTAGAGCCAGCGGTTGAGGCGGTCGAACCATTCCAGCAAGCGCGCCGGGAATTGGTTCTTGATGCCGCTGCTGGTGATCTGCCAGATTTTTGGGCCGGCGCTGCGGTGGCGAATCAGCACTTCATAGACGAACGAGTAGTGCACATCGCCCGACAGGATCACGTAGTTACCTGGCGTGCGCGAGTGGCGGAAGATATTCAGGATCACCTGGGCGGCGCCGCGATGGGCCATCCAGTTTTCGGCGTCTACCAACAGCGGGTAGCCGCACCAGCTGAAGACCTTCTGCACGGTCTCGATCAGCTTGACGCCAAAGATCGGCGCGGGCGAAACGATGATGGCCGACGGGTGATCCAGCAGGGCCTGCTGCAGTTCGCTCAACGCTTCCCAGTCCAGCAGGCCGGAAGGTTGCTTGAGCGCAAACTCACTGCGCCAGCGCCGGGTGCGAGTGTCGAGCACCACCAGTGCGGGCGTGGTGGGCAGTACGTAATGCCAGTGCTGGAATTTCAGCAGGGTTTGCACTAATTCATCGTGGGCACTGGCGTGCAAGTGGTTGTCTTGAACGTTGGCGGTCAGCGCCTGGGTGTGTTCCAACAGTTTGCCAAACACATCCGGCTGGTTGCCCCAGCCCTGGCACAGCATATAAGCGAGCAGGGCATTGCCGATGATGCGCTTGGAGAATGGATGGCCGTAGGCGGTGGCCTCCCATTGCGCGCTGAGGTTCCAGTCGTCGGTGATGTCGTGATCGTCAAAAATCATCAGCGTCGACAGGTGCGCGAAGACCCGCGCAACGCCGGGCAGGCCGTCACGGAACCGATCGACCTGGACTTGTTCGTGGTCGTAGCGCAGGTGTTCCGGCGTGCTTAATGATGGCGGCTGTGGCGTGATCAACGTCCAGGGCGTGGGCGACCACACCAACAGGTACATCGCCAGTACTTCGGCAAAGGTCACCAGGTGGTTGTCGGCGGTGCTGCTGGTAAAGATCGGTTTTTTCACACCGCCGAAAAACCGTTCGCGCAGGGTCTCGTTGCTGTCCAGTGCGGGCAGCAGATCCGCGCGGTGGTAATAGCTGGCGCGATGCCCGTAGAGGCTGGCGCTGTCATCCACCACGGCGCCTTCCAGGTATTCGTCGAACAACGCCAGGCGTGCGATAAGCGCATGAATCGCGCGCAGCATGGGGCCGGCCACATCATCGGCGTAGACCTGGTCACCGCTCATCATCAGCAGCGCCGGGCGCTCGGCCGGTGTGCGCGCGTCAGCCAGCAGGCGGTCGACGCACAGCAAACCGTCATCGGCGTGGTGATGAGGTTTGCGGCAGGAACCATGCACCAACTGGTGGATGCGGCTATGCACTACGAAATTCGCCGATGGAGCATCGGCATACAGCAGGTGCGGCGCCCATTGCGCAATGCCACAGCCGTCGACCAGCAGGTCGTAGTCGATGCTCACGTCCAGCGGCAGGGCTTCATTCAGGGTAACGTCGATCAGGTGGATAAAGGCGTGGCGCCCAACGGGCACGACTTGGCACTGCTGGGTGTCCAGATCGATCGTCAGCGTTTGGCCTTGAGGCACTTGCAGCTTTAAGCACAATGGCAGGACACGACTGCCCACCAGCCAGATCACCAGACGCTGGGGTTCCAGGCGCCTGAGCAGTGGGCCGGCAATGACGGCGGGCAGTGTGTCGGATGGCGGCATGAAGCAAGCAGCTCATACAAGGTAGGACTTAAAAGGGTAACGCAGAGGATGTCAGCGTTTTGTTAAAGGCGTGCCGCAGATCCCTTGCAGCCGATTACCCTTGTTGTGTTAGAGCAGATGGCCTTGCCCCAGGGATTCCAGGGACGTTCGATAAGGCTTGGGCTTGGGCGGTGCGTTTTGCATCATGGGGTTACTGTCAGGACGTGAGGGCTTTTCAGCGGACTGGGTGGCGATTTCAGCCATTTGGTTGGCCAGTTGGAAAGCTATGTTGAACTGAAAGCCGGGCAGCATGTGGACGATACTCATGGGAAAAACCTCTTGCTCAATTGGAGGGATGTTCTCGCATCAATACTCCCTTTGACTGCGCACCCACTCAGTGGCACTGGCCGGGTTAACGTTCCCGGCCATGGGTTTCTGCATGTTTAATATCCGTAGGACTGAATGCGTTTCAGACAGACTTGGGTACCGTAAACCTGAACTCACTGCCACGCCCCAACTCACTCTCAGCCTCAATCCGCCCGCCGTGGGCCTGCACGATTCCTTGGGTGATATACAGCCCCAAGCCGCTGCCGGTGGGGTTGTTTTCGGTCTGGGTCCAGTAGCGATCAAACACATGGGGCAACTGCTCAGGCGCAATGCCTTCGCCGGAGTCGCGCACCGAAAACACGATATCTTCACCATTGCTCATGGCGCTGATGCCGATATTGCCCTGGCGTGGGGTGAACTTGATGGCATTGCCGATCAGGTTCGACAGCACCTGGAACAGGCGCTCCGGGTCGGCATGGATCAGCAGGCCGGGCTCGGCGTTGAACGACAAGTCGATGCCTTTCTCCATCGCCAACGGTGCGAGCAGCGAATAGGCCTCTTCGAACATCTGGCTGACGTCCAACGACACCGGCTTGACCACATAACGCCCGGCCTCGATTTTCGAGGTGTCGAGCAGGTCTTCCAGCAGCACATTCATACGCCCGGCGGCCTGTTGCATGGTGTCGATGGCCGAGGAAATTCGCCGTGAGGTATGTGGGCCGTCGGAGCTGAAGGCTTTCTGCATCATGCCGCAGAGCATCGAGATGACCGTCATCGGGTTGCGCAGGTCGTGGGACACCACCGCCACCAGTTCATCACGGGCGCGCACGGCTTGCTGCTCGCGCAACACTTGGCGGGCCAGGTCATTTTCCAGGGCGGAACGGCGCAGGTCGTTGGCGGCAAACCGGTCGCCGTGGCTCCACTTGGTGGAGATACCGGCCATCTCGACTTTCCAGATTTCAAACGAGGTGCGTGGGCGCAGGCGCAAACCGGTGTCGGAGGTTTCCAGGTTCAGCGGCTTGTTCGGGTCGCCGCTCCAGTTGATGTTCTCTTTGACTTCCGGGCGAAACCACAACACGCCGTTATCCACAGGCTTGGGCAGGCTCATGGCCAGAACGCCACTGGCCACTTGCTGGAACTCGGCGGCAGGCGGGTATACCGAGGCCAGGTTGTGACTGGAAAACACCGGCTCGTCGCTTTCTTGCAGCCATTTGTGCAGCGCACGGATCTGCGCAGGCTCGGGGCAATTGCCGTAACGGTGCAGTTGTTTGTCTTCGATGATCGCCACGCCGCCCGACAGGGTCAGGTCCATCAGCACCTGCGGCTGCTGGGCCAGGCCATCGAAGACGTTTTGCTCCGAGGCTTTCATCGCGCGGTCCAGCAATGCCAGGGCTTCGACTTTTTCTTCGCGCTGGCGGCTCAAGTCCAGGGCTTCCATGGCGCTGATCTGCAGCGACAGCACCTGGCCGATGGTCTGGCAAGCAACACGCAGGTCGTTGGGCACCAGCAAGGGCTCGCGGTTGCCGCAACTGATCAAGCCCCATAGCTTGTCGCCGGCCATCAACGAGATGCTCATGGACGACAGCACGCCCATGTTCTGCATGTATTGGCAGTGAATCGGCGACACGCTGCGCAAGGTGGCAAAGCTCAAGTCCAGCGGCTGGTCAGTGCCCGGACGCAGCTTGGGCAGCAGCGGCACCGGCTCGTAGGCAGCATTCGGGATGATGCGCAGCCAGTTGGTGCGGTACAGCTCGCGGGCCTGCTCGGGAATGTCGGACGCGGGGAAGAACAGCCCGTTGAACAGCTCCATGGACGGCGCCGACGCTTCGGCAATTACCTGGCCGTGGCCTTCTTCTTCGAAGCGATAGATCAGCACCCGGTCGTAACCGGTCATGGCCTGGATTTCAGTCACGCTGATCTCGTACAGCGCTTGCAGGGTTTTCGCCGACTGCAAGCGTTGCAGCATCTTGCCCAGGTCACTGGTGCGACCATTCAGGGCGCGAGGTTTGAAATCTTCAAGGCGCGGCTCAAATTCCAGCACCAGCACGTTTTGATGGCGATGCAGCAAGCCTTCAAATGGCGCACCATTGAGCGTGACATGCAGCGCCGGCGCGTCGAGAAACGCGTTGTTTTCGGCGATCGATTGCATGGCTTGGGCAGGTTCAACGCCAATTAACTGGTGCAGCGGTTGGCCCAACAGCGCTTCGGGTGCGTGGCCGAACAGGCTGGCCACGTTGGCGCTGACCTGAGTGATGCGCAGCTCAGGCTCCGACAACGTCAACAGCACACCGTGGGGCTGGATCGCGCCCGGGAAGCGAATCGGTTCGTCGGCACAGTTGGCAAGCAGCTCTTCAAAATCGTCGGGTTTCATAGCAGTACCTCCTGGCGGGCGAGCCAATGCTCGAAGCCACTGAATGTGGAGCGGGCCGCATCGACCGCGCGCTGTTTTGCGTCAGCATCCAGCGGCAGGCGGCCCAGGTAATCGAGAAAGTCTTTCCAGCGTCGACCGGTTTCGGCGCCGTATACATCAAGGAACGCTCCGCCGTTATCGGCGTGTATGTCCAGGCGCCGGGCCATTTCCCGGCGCAGCACTTGGCCGCCCAGGGTGGCGCCTTCCAGTACATACAGGGCACCGAGGCAGGCCGCGGGGGTGTCGAAGGTCGGGTGTTCGGTGCAGCGGGGCAAGGCGTTGATGGCGTTATCATTCAAGCCAAGGGCGCGCAAATCGCCCAGCAGTGTGGGGGTTTTCACACGCAGTACAGCGTCATACCCGTCGGGGATCAAGCCACTGGCGTACAGCGCTGCTTCCATCGGCCCATAAAACCCGTAGTACGCCTGGAGCAAGCGCCGATACCCGCCAGCATCCAACTGATCGGAGAAAAACGGCAAGCGCTTTTCCAACGCCACATGCAGCAAACCCGTGCCTGTGCGCAACGCTTCCAGCAATGAGGGCGCACTAACGTCATGGGCCTGTGAATGCATTCAATAAGCTCGAACTGTGGGCCTTAAGGCCATGAATGACGCGTGAAATGGGCGACGATTCTACACAAGTCATTGCCGTCAACTGTACGCACAAGGCGAAAAGCCTGACCGGCGGATCAGAAAAGTCGCTCCTTGCGTAATAAATGACCACAGGGCACTGCAGCAAGTTCGGTTTAAGTGATGTCGCGACGCTATTAGTGCATGGAGGCGCCTTGCTGGGTCAGTGCGGTTTGCACGCACTCAACCAAGTGCTCTGCACTCCAGGGCTTGGGTAAAAAACGTACAGAGCCGCCGAGTTGCGCCGCCAGCTTGGTATTGCCCGAGGTCAGCACCACCGGCACCGACGGCCAGCGATGCGCGACCACTTTGCTCAAGTCATAGCCATTGAGTAACCCCGGCATCTGGATATCACTGACGATCAGGTCTACCGGATCATCGCCGCGCTCCAGGTAAATCATGCCTTCATCCGCCGAAGGAAACGACGTCACATGAGCCCCGAAGTCCTCCAATACATCCACCATTAACGCACGAATGATTTCGTCGTCTTCCAATACCAAAATCGATGGCTGAGCCATGATCCTTACTCCACCATCAGGGTTCAGTAGGGTGGAGTAGGCGCTGGCTGAATAGGTTCGATTGGATGTTTTTTAAACGATGGGTGGTCGTTTTAGAGCGGTCGCGTGGGGTTGTCCGCAGCGGCACGGCAAGGTGGATACAGGCATAATTGGCGCACCGTTGCCTGCTGTGGAGACTTGTATGAAGTACACCTTACTGACCCTCGCCCTGGTCCTCAACACCACCCCGGCCTTGGCGGCCGGCGATGCCGAGGCGGGCGGCAAACTGTTCAGTAAAACCTGCGGCGGCTGCCACAGCATCGGTGAAGGCGCACGCGGTGGCTTCGGGCCTGAGCTTAACGGCATCATCGGTCGACCTGCCGGCACCACCACGGACTATCAGTACTCCGACGCAATGAAAAACTCCGGCGTGGTCTGGACCCGCGACAAACTCGCGGCCTATATCGAAGCGCCGAAGAAGGTGGTGAGCGGTACGCGCATGATCTTCTGGGGTATCAGCGACCCGGAAAAGATCGAAAACATCTTGGCCTACCTGGAAACCTTCCAACCCAAGTAATCATTCGCGTACGTTCATGAACAGCATCAACCGCGCACTTTCATGCAGCCCACGGGTCAGCCCCTGCAGGCGCTGAAACTCTTCGGGATGCTGCTCGGCTACATCTTCGCGCGGTGTTTGCGAAGCCAGGTCGTGCAGGGTTGGTGAGCCGCCGTCGTGCTGCATTTGCAACAGGAAGTGCTGGGTTACACCGCCGATAATCGGGAAGGTGCCTTCGTGTAGCACCAGTGGCACCACACGTTCGCCTTCCGGCGCCGGCTGCTGGATATCGCGGCCCATCGCGCCGTTGCGAAACGGCACGCCCGCCATGCCGGCCACGGTTGGCAGTAAGTCCGCCAACCCCACGGCCTCGTCAATAACGCGTGGCTCAAGCCCCGGCGCGTGGATCAGCAGTGGCACGTTGTTGCTTTCCAGGCCCAGTTGCTCAAAAGCTGGCGCCATGTGCGGGATCTGGCTGATGCGTGTGTTGTGGTCGCCGAAGAACACAAAAATGCTGTTGTCGTACCAGCCACCGGCCTTGGCGATGTCCATCAGGCGGCCGATGTTGTAATCCAGCAGGCGCACTGCGTTGTATTGCTCGACACTGCGCGAACCGGCAGCCTGGACTTGTTCCAGAGTTACGTTGTTAAGTTGGAAACCATCATTTTGCTTGGGAATGGTGAATGGCCGATGGTTACCGGAAGTTTGCAGGTAGGCAAAGAACGGCTGGCCGTTGGGCACGGCGCGCAGCAGTTGGTCGCCTTCCTTGAACAGGTCCAGGTCAGAGATGCCCCACACGTCCACGCGGGGCGAACGCCAGTGGCTTTCGTCAAACAGCTGCACGCCGTCGATGCTCTGGCGGATCAGCGCGTTGATATTCGCCCAGCCAGCGTTGCCGCCGATCATGTAGAACTTCTGGTAACCCTCGAAGGCGTTGATCAACGTGTGTTGCCGCGTGATCAGCGGGTTGCGCGTGGCGGTCTCCTGGCGGGTCACGTCGGGCACGCCGGTGATGCTCGCCCACACGGTTTTGGCGGTACCGGTGACGGGCACATAGAAGTGTTTGAAGAACCAGCTTTGCGTCGCCAGCTTGTCCAGGTTCGGCGTGGGGTTCAGCGGGTTGCCATAGGCGCCGACCGCACTGGTGCCGAGGGATTCGAGCATGACGAAGACCACGTTGGGCGGGCGCTCGCCGGCCAGCTTGTAGGGCTGCACGCCTTGTTCGCGGATGAAATTCAGCTGTTGCGCGTCAGGCTGGTCAACGCCCAGGTACTCGGCCACTTGTGGGTAATGCGTGCGCACCTGGGTTTCATCGAATTGCGACTGGCCAACCTTGAGCGTGTCGTACAAAAACAGCACCGGGTTCAGCCCCACGGCGGCGACCTGGCTGTTGCCGGAGAAGAACGCATCACTCCAGCGCAGCGGCACCGGGTTTTCCAGGTTGAGATTGGCCACCCGGCCCAGCAGGGCCAGCAGCACAATGACCACACCGATCACGGACACCGACGCCACTGTGAGTTTGCCGATGGTTTTGGGCGCACGATCCAGCGTCAATCGCTCCAGGCACACCAGCGCCCACACCCACACGGCCACCGCCGCCAACCAGCAGGCAGTTATCCACAGCACTGGGTAGGTTTCCCACACCATCTGTTGAGAAATCTGCGCGTCTTGCAGATAGCGCAGCACCGTCGCGTTGATGCGCACGCCGAGGTAGGCGTAGTGGCCGAAGTCGATGATGTAGATGAGGCCTACCACGGCCAGTGCAATCAGCAGATAGCCGCGTGCCAGCCAGCGCAGGGCGGGCAGGGTGATAAGGTTCCAGCGCGGTAGCCAGGCGAGCACGGCCACGGGTAGCAGGAGCAACACCGCCAGGCGCAGGTCGAAACGCAGACCGATGCCGAGGGTTTCCAGCAAGCCCTCGGTATTTAAATCCAGGCCGGAAAAGCTGATTAAAAACACCAGCCGCAACGCCGCCAGCAGCACAAACACCAACCCGATCGCGCCCACGCCGTAGCGCAGGCGGCGTGATTGCAACGCAGTCATCGTTAACCTTCCCCATTTCAAAAAACGACGCAGACCCACTGTGGGAGCTGGCTTGCCTGCGATAGCGGTGTGTCAGTGGCTGATGTACTGCCTGAGGCGGCGCATTCGCAGGCAAGCCAGCTCCCACAGTTTGAGTTGCATTAATCCAGCTACCAGGCAGTAGCCCATCAACAGCGGGTCGACCAGGTAATCCCAATAGTTCTCCGATGCCTTGAGCCGCAGCGCAAACGCCAACGTGCCCACCGCCAGCATCCACACCGCCAACCTGTTGCGCAGGGCCAGCATCAACAGCGTCAATGCGCCTATCAACACAATCATCGGCCGAGGGTTAAACCCCCAGCGGTACGGGTCGAAATACGTCAGCCCCATCGCCGCCGGGTACAACAGCAGGCACAGCCCGCCAAACAGCACCAGCAGTTGCAGCTGATGTGCCCGGCCAAGCGGCTGCACCAGCCCCAACCGGCACACCGCCACCCACGCCAACAACACCAAGGTGCTGATCGCCAGGTCATCGGTAAAGCTGCGCACATACGCCGCCAACGGCAGTTCATTCACCGGAATAAAGCTCAACGCCACCAACACCGGCAGCAGCCATGGCCGCCACGGGGCGGTGAACCGGAACGTGCTGAGCAGCACAAACCCCAGCAATACAAAACTCAAATGGGCTTGCCACAACGCCATCATCACAAGCGCTCCGCCAGCCAGGCTTCGTTGAAGCTGACATGTTTGATAAAGGTGTTATTCCACGAGTAGACCAAGTGGTACATGCCGTCCGGGCTGCGGCTGAAGTACGGGTATTCGTATTCGAAATCACAGCCACGGGGTTTGCACACGCGGTAATCCAGGTTGCTCAGAAAGCGCTGTTCCAGTGGCAGGCGCTTGGCGCCGCTGGAGGCGCGGAAGCCTTCGCCGATGATTTCTTTATAAGCCTCTGGAGAGAACGGTTGGCCGAGCGGGTCCGGCGACTGGTCCAATTGCACCAACGTGCGCCATTGCGTCATTTGCGCGTCGGTGCCGTAGAGGCTGAGCTTGAAGCGGCCGTCTTGCAGGTCGTTGAGGGCGACGAGTAGACCATCGTCTTCAGTCCCTACGGCCGCCAGCGAAGAATTGGGGTTGGCCGGTTCCAGCGGGAACGGCTCGCTCCAGGTTTGCCCGGCATCCTCGGTGCGGCTGGCGAGCACGCGGTGATGGGTTTCACCGGCGTAGCGCAGCATCGCCACGGCCCGCTGGCCGTCTTGCGCCACGATGGTTGGCTGCAGCGAATGTTTGCCGCGGCTGATACGGAATTTGTCGATCACCGCGCCGTCGGCACTCAAGTACAGGTACTCGGCAAACTTGCCCATGAACTCGTGATACACCGGCAGGCCAATCGAGCCGTCGGCATGGAACACCGGCGCGGCGCGTACCAAGGTGCTGATATTGAAAAACGGCGAGGTCACCAATTGCCGAGGCGCCGACCAGTTCGCGCCGAGGTCATCGGAGACCATCACGTTGATCGCACTGGTGGCCCAGCCGCCGACTGACACTGACACGTAAAACATCCACAGGCGTTTATCCGGCCCCAGGGCAATCACTGGGTTGCCCAGCTTGCGAATGTAACGCTGGGTGCCGTCGCGTGTGCTTTCCCGCGTGGCCAACACCTGCTCGCCGCCCCATTCGCCACTGCGTGCATCAAACCGCGCCGTGCGCACCTGCACATCGGCGGCGCCTTCGCGGGAGCCGGCAAACCACACAGCCATCAAGTCGCCGCCGGGCAGGGCGGTCACGGAGGAGGAGTGCACAAAGTCGGTGAGCTGTGAGGACACAAAACGGCTGTTGTATTGCGGGGCTGCCGCCACCTTCGCCGGGCTCGGGTTCGCCTGGGCAAACGGTGCCAGCACGTGGGGCGGATGGCTCAGCCAGGCGGCGATAAAGACGCCTAGCAGGCTGAAGATCAGTAGGGCACAGCGCATAGGGAACCTGTGAGAAGAAAGGATGACGGCGCACGTTCACCCGGCAGGCGCTTCCTGCGGCCGGTGAGCGTGCATAACGACAGGTGGTCCCGTACCTGCCGGCACAGTGCAAAACCAACCTTAGCGCAACCTTAGTTGGCAACGAGCCGTAACATCTTTGCCCGAATAGCCCTGCGTAGAACCGGCATGATTTCGCCGTTTCCTACAGAGATTTCGCTATGCGCCTACTCCTCGTCGAAGATGATCGCGCCCTCGGCCAAGGCATTCGCGTGGCATTGGGCGCCGAAGGCTACACCCTGGATTGGCTGCAAGACGGCCTCAGCGCCTTGCACGCCCTGCGCACCGAAAGTTTTGATCTGCTGCTGCTCGACCTCGGCCTGCCGCGCCTCGATGGTCTCGACCTGTTGCAGCAACTGCGCGCCGGGCAGCATGACCTGCCGGTGCTGATCCTCACCGCCCGCGATGGCACCGCCGAACGCATCGCCGGCCTGGATGCCGGCGCCGACGACTACCTGATCAAACCCTTCGATGTCGAGGAACTCAAAGCCCGCGTGCGCGCGCTGTTGCGCCGCAGCCAGGGCCGCGCCCAACCCATGCTCGAACACGCCGGCGTCAGCCTCGACCCGGCCACCCAGCAAGTGCGCTACCAGGGCGATGAGATCATCGTCACCCCGATGGAATACCAACTGCTGCACCAACTGATGGTGCGCCCCGGTAAAGTTGTGACCCGCGAGCGGCTGTCTCGCGCCCTGTATGGCTGGCAGGACCGGGTGGAAAGCAATACGTTGGAGGTGTTGATCCATAACCTGCGCAAGAAGTTATCCACAGAGCTGATCCGCACTGTGCGCGGCGTGGGCTATGTGCTGGCGCTCAAACCATGAGTTCGGTACGCGCACGCATCATTATTCCGGTGCTGGTCCTGATCCTGCTCGGCGACGCCCTGATCAGCTGGCTGGTGCTGCGCGACAGCCACCACGAAATCGAAGAAGTCTACGACGCCCAACTTGCCCAAAGTGCCCGCCTGCTGCAAGGCGTACTGCGCCAGCGCGAACCTGGCGACGCAGACTGGGGCCGCTTGTACGAGGCGTTCGACCAGGCCATGAGCCGCGTGGGCGAGGAGGGCGTGGCCCATCCTTATGAGACCCGGCTGACCTTCCAGGTCTGGCGCAGCGACGGGCAACTGCTCATGCGTTCTGCCGAAGCCCCTGTCCTCACTGCACCGCCCACTACGCTCGGCGCCCATGACCTGATGGACAGCGGCAACGACTGGTGCGCCTTCCTCCTCGCCGACCCGCAACAAGGCCTACTGATTTGGGTGGGCGAGCGTGACGACGTTCGCCAGAGTGTGATCGAGCGTATCGTGCGCCACACCCTCTGGCCTACCGTGATAGGCGTGCCGCTGCTGACCGTACTGATCTGGTTGGCCATTGGCTGGGGGCTGACGCCCTTGCGCACCATGGCCCGCAAGCTGCGCGGGCGTAACACCAACGCCTTGCAACCGCTGCACGTGAACCCTCTGCCGAGCGAGCTGGAGCCGATGCAAACCGCACTCAACCGGCTGCTGGTGCAGATGGACGACCTGCTGGAACGCGAACGCCGCTTCATCGCCGACGCCGCCCACGAGTTGCGCACACCGTTGGCGATCCTGCGCATCCACGCGCAAAACGCCCAAAGCGCTGCCACCGAAGAACAACGGCGCGAAGCCCTGGACTTTCTGGTAAACGGCGTCGACCGCGCCACACGCATTGGCAGCCAACTGCTGACCATGGCCCGCATCGAGCCACAACTGAGCAACCCCGTGCGCAAGCCCGTGCAACTGACGGAACTGGTGCGCGAAGAACTCGCCGAGCTGACGCCCCTGGCCATGGAGAAAGGCGTGGAACTGGTGCTGGAAGGCGATGAAGAATGTTGGGTGCAGACCGAGCCGGTGGCGTTGGCGATTGCGTTGCAAAACTTGGTGACCAATGCGCTTAACTTTTCGCCGGTGGGTGGCGAGGTACGGGTGGTGATCGGCGTTAATGGTTTGCGCGTGGAGGACCAAGGGCCGGGGATTGATGAGGCGCAGATGGGGCGCTTGTTTGAGCGGTTTTACAGCCGGGATAACGCCAATGGCGCCGGGTTGGGGTTGGCGATTGTAGAGATGATTGTGGGGATGATTGGCAGTACGTTGAGCCTGCGAAATTTGGAGCAGGGCGGCTTGTGCGCGCAGTTGGTTTTTGACCAGAAAGTGCCGCGTAACATAACCGATTAATGATCCCCACCTGTTACGAGCCAACGGCCTCGTTGTGGCGAGCAGGCTTGCCCTGCGTTGGGCTGCGAAGCAGCCCCAAAGATAGAACTGCTGCACGTCCATCTCGACCGTGAGTACCCTCAGGTATTCAGAGACGGGCGGAGTTTCTTGTTTATCAGCGAACCACTGCGCATGGGATCTAGTTTTTCCGAGTGAGCTCACATTTGTGCAGCTTCGTAATCGAGAGCAATGAAATAGTCGCTTTTCGAAAGAACGATTTCATGAACGAAGAATGGTTGCACATGCGTTAGCCAATCCCGGCGTAGTTCAAACATACCGTTATTCACGGCCTCTCCCTTCGAGAGCCCAAGCTTTGTAACGACGGAGTAGTCCTCGCCCAAGTCCTTTGAGTCTTCCGTGCCACACGCGTATTCCGTGGTTTTGTCGAACCATTCCAATCTCACTTTAAGTCCCATGCGGCCTCACAAGTATTTTTTGATGTTTCGCTTTTTCTTTGCCGGCTTTAGCTGTTCGCCGGTTATATGACTGAAAGCCCCGAGGTGGCTTCCGTCACTTGCCAGATAGGCTTCCAGCTCGCCGTGTTGTGAGTCCCATTCATAAATCGTTCGTCCTTTTTCATCAATCCAGCGCTCTCTTAACCCGCCACCTCCCTGTTTTGGAGTTTTAGGCTTTGTTTTTATCAGGTTTAGAAAGCCGCTTATTTGCTCCTCTTTAGGCGCCTTGTGGTATTTGTGATCCCCAGCCCGAACACTCACCACTACATACAGCGGCCGAACCCCCGACTCCACCGGGAACACCAGAATAAAATCCCGATACTGCGGTGGGTAAATCGGGTTCACCAGAATCTGCGCCGCCTTCTCCGTCGGCGGATAAATCCAGATCACCGGCGCTTGCGGCGCAGCCTCCAAGGCGGGAATCCCCAGCGTGTCGCGCGGATCAACCGCTGGCGTCCAGATCAGCTCCACGCCCTCACCCAAATCCGCCACAAACTGATCGCCACGGCTTTGGAACTGCACCACATCGATCATCTGCCAATCGGGGTTGTTGCCCGTGTAAAACCCATATCCCTTGAGTGTGCCGTCCTCACGCTGCTCGACATGCAAACGCATCTGCGACCGTACCCGTTGCAGCGAGCGTAATTGCTCCTCGCTGTAGAGCGCGCTATCGCCCAGCGCCGATGGCCATAACAACGCGACCAACCCACTCAACAGCCCACCGGCGACAGTGCCAACAGCAGTCGCTGCCGACTCCACTGCCGCCGATCGCAACGCCAATTGCCCCAAGCCGACAGGCAGGGCACTGCCGCTGATCTTGCGCAAGGCAACCGCGCCACGGCTGTCTACCTCGTGGCCACCCAACAGGCTGAAATGGCCATAGTCCTTGATCAACTCCAGCGGTACGTAGCCGGTGGGGTCGCTGTAGCGAATGATGCCGTTGGGCAGTTGGCAGGGTTTTGTGAAGACGCAACCGGGCGGTTTGGCGGGTGTTGGCGCTGGGGTGGGAGGCGGCTCAAATAAATCAATCGGCGGTGAGTAAGGCGCGCGCTTCGGCTGCGGCGTCAGGATCCGCCGTTTGAGTTGTTCTTCTTCGGTAATGGGGTACGAGCGTTCTGACATGACTGGCTCACTTCCTTGTGTGGGAGTGAGCCTATGAGGTGGGAGCGGAGGCTTATGTCGGCTTCGTTCGATGGTTGGTGTGGGAAAAGGAGACTAGCGTTTGGTTAGTCAGGACTGTTTCGATTATTGCGATTTTCGTTTGTTTCGTTTAGCTTTGATTCAACCGAATTGTGTAACACCGGAGCTGCATCATGATCACCAATCAACTCCCCAAAACGATCCTGCCGCTGGAAAAGGAAGTCGAAGCCGCCGTGCAAGGCCAGCGAGAACTGGCATCTTTGCTTTCGACCAAATTTGAAACCCAGCGCATCGACATCTTCGACAAAGAAGACAAACCCCACACACTTGTACTCCCGACCTCAGCCCTGCGCCTGTTGGTCGACATCCTGGGCGAATTGGCTATCGGTAACGCCGTCAAGGTCGTGCCGGTGCATGCCGAATTGACCTCTCAGGAGGCCGCCGACCTGCTCAACGTTTCGCGCCCGCACCTGGTCAAGATGCTGGAGGAGGGCGCCATTCCTTTTACAAAAACGGGCCGGCATCGGCGAATCCGGTTTTCGGATCTGATGGCGTTCAAGCAGCGCCGTGATGAAGAAAGCCAAGAGGCAATGGAAGCGCTGGCGCAACAAGCTCAGGCGTTGGGAATGGGGTATGACGGATGAGGTGTTCGCCGTTTACTGCGGTATACGATGCGTGTGTTCTCTACCCGGCGGCACTCCGGGATTTGCTGATGTGGCTTGGTTTGTCGGGACTGTATCGAGCTCGATGGACGAGCCAGATCCATGAGGAGTGGAAGCGCAACGTTCTCAAAAACCGACCGGATCTTACGGCTGAGCAAGTCAATTGCACGTCGGCGCTGATGGATAAGGCGATACCCGATGCATTGGTGACGGGGTACGAGGATCTGTGTTCGAGTTTGGATTTGCCTGATCCTGATGACCGTCATGTGCTGGCGGCGGCGATTCGAAGCAAGGCTGAAGTTATCGTGACCTTCAATTTGAAAGATTTCCCGGCGCATATCCTGGCTGCCTATGACATTGAGCCTATGCATCCGGATGACTTTATTTCGGATCTGTGGGATTTGGATCAGGCGGCGGTGTTGGGGGCGGCGCAGAAGCAAAGGCGGACGTTGAAGCGGCCGCCGATGGAGGCTGGGAGTTATCTTGAGATGTTGATGCGCCAGGGGTTGGTGCAGACGAGTAAGGTGCTTGGGCCATATGGGGTGATGTTGTAGGTTCGAATGAGCGGGCCTATTTGCTCGAACGCTCCCACCGAAATTTTTCGCCACAGATAACGCCTATTAGCCGTGCCGCTTTCTGCGCTACTTTCCGCCCGGTCACTGCAAATTCAGTGACCGGGCCTGATAACCCGTGGAACAATAGGCGCTCAAGCGTCTCCAGCACCATGCCGGCGCTTTTTTTGCGTCCGCACATCCGTGTTATGGCGGCTGTGCGCGGGAGGCCCTCGGGCCTGCCGGGTTCCTATTGTCCCGGTTTATCAGCCTGCGCACAGCTGCCACCCTTTCGCCTGATAACGAATGTGGCAGCTTCTCGACATTAGGAGCTAAATCCATGAGTATTTCTGACAGGTCATATCCTCGTAATACTGCAACCCACACCACCGCCCAGCCCGGAGGTGCCCAATGATCAATCCACCTCTCAACAAAACCCTCGGCATCATCACCTTCTCCACCTGCGGCAAACAGCCCAACCTGCACCGTCTATTCCGCGTCAATGCTGGCGTGCCCATTCGTGACGCCCTGGAGCATGCTTCCGAGTTGCTGCACTGTTCCAAAATGCTCGCATTGGATGCGGCCATGGACAAAGGCGCGGACCGTTATGCCTGGGCGGCGCATTATTTGGGGGAGATGGCGAAGGCGGTGGTGGATGATTTGGCGAATGGGATGTTGCCCAATGGGGTGATGGAGGAGGGGGACGCTGTTTCGGTGTAAGCGGGTGGTTTGAGGGTGTGGCGGCTGGCGTCATCGCAGCATAGGTATCTACACAACTTTTGAAGGCCGCCACTTTCTCCTGTGGCGAGCAGGCTTGTCCTGCGTTGGGCCGCGAAGCGGCCCCAAACCCTGACACTGAGTACTTT
>NZ_WKDV01000014.1:0-134224 GCF_021605825.1 Pseudomonas sp. PA-6-3C | reverse complement strand
TCTTCGAGGCGCCGCTGCTGCTCTTCGAGCAGGCGGTCCTGACGGTCGCGGATCAGGTCGGTGATGCCGGGGGTGCTCTGCGGGGGCGCGGCGTGCGCTAATCCGGCGGTGCCCAGGCAGAAAAAAACGGACAGCAGGCAAAACCTGGTCCGGCGTTCCAAACGCCACATGTATAGATCCCTCTGTGTGGCGTTGTGCCATCAACGGGCATGGATCATAGGGTGGCAATATAGTGGCGTCAATTAAATGTGTGAGTTTATTCAATAGCGATAAAACAACCGGCACCCCGACTTTTTTCATTCTGATATTGCCCGCAATAACAAAAAGTCCATAATGGACAAATTAGTTTATCTGCGGAGATTGCCATGTCCAGCACGCCCCTTGTCATGAATCAGGCCCAGGCCCGTGAATTGCTCACCCAGGTCGATGTGCCCCACATTCTGCACAAGCTGTTCCGCGACCTGGCGGCCGGGCTGGCGGTGCAGCCGGCGCAACAGTTGGTGGAGTTCCCGCACGGGGCCGGCGACTTTATCAACTACCTGGGCGTGCTGGCCGACGAGGGTGTGTATGGGGTCAAGACGTCGCCCTACATCGTGCGCGAGCAAGGCCCGCTGGTGACGGCCTGGACGTTGTTGATGTCGATGCACAGCGGCCAGCCGCTGATGCTGTGTGATGCGGCCGAGCTGACCACCGCGCGCACCGCTGCCACCACTGCATTGGCGGTGGACGTGCTGGCGCCTGCTGCCGCGCGGCGCCTGGCGATTATCGGCAGTGGCAAGGTGGCGCAAGCGCACCTGCACTACGTGCGCAACCTGCGCGACTGGCAGCAGATTCGCCTGTATTCACCGAGCCTGGGCCACGCCAGCGTCGACACCCTCGCCCACCTCAAAGGCCTGGACCCGCGCCTGACCCTGGCCGACAGCTGTGACAGCGCCGTGGAAGACGCCGATGTGATCCTGCTGTGTACCTCATCGGCCGGCCCGGTGCTCGACCCGGCGCGTTTGCGTAAGCCAGCGCTGATCACCTCCATCAGCACCAATGCGCCACGCGCCCATGAAGTGCCACCCGCCAGCCTGCACGCCATGCATGTGTTCTGCGACTATCGCCAGACCACGCCGGGCGCGGCCGGTGAGATGCTGATCGCCGCCGAGCAACACGCTTGGGACAAGCGCGCCGTGATCGGCGACCTGCCGGAGTTGCTCAGTGATATGGCGCAGCGCCCGGACTATGACCGCCACGTGTTTTTCCGCTCGATCGGCCTGGGCCTGGAAGACGTCGCACTGGCCAATGCCCTGTACCAAACCCAGCGCTAACCATTGTTTAAGGAGATGTTTATGAGCCATGCAGACTTCATCATCATCGGCGGCGGCATTGCCGGTGCATCCACCGGGTTCTGGTTGTCGCAGCATGGCAAAGTATTGGTGCTGGAGCGCGAAAGCCACCCGGCCTATCACTCCACCGGGCGCTCGGCGGCGCTCTACACCGCGGCTTATGGCACACCGCAAGTGCGCGCGTTGACCCTGGCCAGCCGTGCATTTTTTGATAACCCGCCGGCAGGCTTCTGTGAGCACCCGTTGCTGACGCCACGCGGGGAGATCACCGTGGATTTCAGCGGCGACCCGGCGGAACTGGAGCGTCAATACCAGAGCGCCAAGGCCACGGTGGCGCAGGTGGAACGGCTGAGTGTCGATGAGGCGTGCGCACGCTTGCCGATTTTGCGTCGTGAAAAAGTCCACGGCGCCATCTTCGACCCGACCGCCAGTGACATCGACACCGATGCCCTGCACCAGGGTTATTTGCGCGGTATCCGTCGCCATCACGGCGAAGTGCGTACCGACAGCCCGGTACTGGGCCTGAGCCGTGACGCCGACGGCCTGTGGCAGGTGCGTACCCAGGACGCGACCTACACCGCGCCGATCATCATCAACGCTGCCGGTGCCTGGGCCGATCAGATCGGCGGCCTCGCTGGCGCGGCGTCCATCGGACTGCAGCCCAAACGGCGCTCGGCGTTTATCTTCGCCGGGCCAGAGGGTGTCGACACGCATGGGTGGCCGATGCTGGTGGCCCTCGACGAAGCCTTTTACATGAAGCCTGACGCGGGCATGTTCCTCGGCTCACCGGCCAACGCCGACCCGGTCGAACCCCAGGATGTGCAGCCCGAAGAACTGGACATTGCCATGGGCATTTACCAGATCGAAGAAGCCACCACCTTGACCATCCGCCGTCCTACCCGCACTTGGGCCGGGCTGCGCAGTTTTGTGCCTGATGGTGATTTGCTCGCGGGCTTCGACCCGCAGGTGCCGGGGCTGTTCTGGGTCGCGGCGCAGGGCGGTTATGGCATCCAGACCTCACCGGCCATGGGCCAGGCCAGCGCGGCGCTGGTACGCGGCGCACCGTTGCCGGAGCCGCTGACGCGGTTTGGCCTGGACGCTGGTATGCTCTCGCCCGTCCGCCTGGAGCCGCATTGATGAGCATTGCTGAACAAGAAAACGTTGTGCAGAACTTTCGGGCGATCGCCGATGCGATCGCCACGCTGTTCTTTCCCCACGCCGAAGTGGTGCTGCATGACTTGCGCACGCAAAAGGTCGATTACATCGCCAACAACTTGTCGAAACGCGCCATCGGTGACGAATCGTCGCTGGAGGACATGCTCAGCGATGACATCCGCGAAGTGAATATCGGCCCGTACGAAAAGCTCAACTGGGACGGTCAGAAAATCCGCAGCCTGAGCACGGTGCTGCATGACCACAAAGGTCGTCGGCTGGCGGTGCTGTGCATCAACCTGAATATCTCGTTGTTCGAAAACGCCAAGGCGGCGCTGGACCTGTTCCTGTCACCGAGCAAGCTGATCCCACAGCCGGATTCACTGTTTCGTGATGACTGGCAGGAGCGCATCAACACCTTCTTGCATGCCTGGATGCGTGAACGTCAGTTGAGCCTGAACCTGCTGACCCGCGACCATAAGCGTGAGCTGGTGCTGGCATTGCATGCCGAGGGCGCGTTCAAGGGCAAGAGCGCATCGAACTACGTGGCGAATGTGCTGGGGATGGGGCGGGCGACGGTGTACAAGCACCTTAAGGAATTGAAGGGCTGAACGATCATTCATCAACTGTGGGAGCTGGCTTGCCTGCGATGGCATCAACTCGGTATACCTGATGTACCGAGGTGTCTGCATCGCAGGCAAGCCAGCTCCCACATGTGACCGAGTATGGCTCTACTGTTGCTGTTTCACGCTCAGTCGCCGTAGATATCGGACTTGAAATACTGCTGTGAAATCTTCTGATACTCGCCATTCGCGCGGATGCCGTCGATGGCCGCATTCAACTCACTGACCAACTCGGTATTGCCCTTGCGCACTGCGATCCCGGCGCCCTCGCCCACGTATTTGGGGTCCTTGAGTTCCGGCCCGACGAAGGCGTAGCCCTTGCCGCGTGGCATCGACAAAAAGTCACTCAACGGGATGGTGTCGGCAAAAATCGCATCCAGGCGCCCCGCCGCCAAATCCATGTAGATCTCTTCGTTATTGCTGTAGCGCTTGACGTTGATGCCCTTGGGCTCGAACACCTCGGTGGCATAGCGGTCGGTGGTGGTGGCGCGCTGCACGCCAATGGTCTTGCCCTTGAGGCTGGCGTACTGGTCATCCACCACCGCGCCGTCCTTCATCACCAGGCGCGAGGAAGTGAAGTAATACTTGTGGGTGAAATCCACCGATTTCTTGCGGTCTTCGTTGATGGTCATGGATGACAGGGCCATGTCGATTTTCTTCACTTTAAGCGAAGGGATCAGGCCGTCGAATTCACCTTCCACCCACACGCACTTGACCTTCATCTGCGCGCACAAGGCATTACCGATGTCGTAGTCGAACCCGACGATCTTGCCATCCTGGGTCTTGGAAGCGAACGGTGGGTAGGCCGCCTCAATGCCGATACGCAAGGTTTTCTCAGCGGCCAGCACATGGCTTGAAGCAAACAGGCCCAGGGCAAGTATTGCGATCAGCGCGGGTTTCTTCATGGTCGTTATCTCGCAAGTTGTTGTTGGTTTGGCAAGCGTGAAGAAAGAGAGGTATAGGCTTTTTTGTACTTATAATTCCATATTGGACTTTTAGGTATTGAACGTCAATCCATGCCACCTTCCTAAGCGCTCGGGCACAAATTATTGCCCGCCTCCATCGTTTCTCCACAAAACCTCCCATGAATGCGCACGTTGGTTGCGCACACTTGCGTTCACCGTTGCGTAGATTTACCAGGAGAACACGATGATTCCTGCTCTGGAGGTCAGCACCCTCACCCAGAAGCTATGATCACTACTGGCAAACGTGGCCATGGACCGGCAGCCACGATAAGGCAGATAAGCACGAGCGCAGGGATGCACAGGCTCGCCGCGTATTCACCGAGCAGACCATGACTGATTTCCCCGTTGCATCGATGCCCCGCCCGGACTGCGTCAGAGAACCCCAGGCTCTCGTGCTGATTGCCGAAGATGAGCCGCAAATCGCCGACATTCTGGAGGCTTACCTCAAACGCAGCGGCTTTCGCACCGCCCACGCGCGTGACGGCCAACAGGCGCTGGACATGCACCTGGCGCTCAAGCCGGAGCTGATGTTGCTGGACGTGCTGATGCCCCACGTGGACGGCTGGCAAGTGCTCGCGCAAGTGCGCCAGCGCGGCCATACGCCGGTGATCATGCTGACCGCGCAAGACCAGGACATGGACAAGCTCATGGGCCTGCGCATCGGCGCCGACGACTATATCGTCAAGCCGTTCAACCCCGCCGAAGTGGTGGCGCGCACCCAGGCGGTACTGCGCCGCTCCATCGCTTATCGCGACCGCGCCTGCCCCACGGTGCTGCGGGTGGACGCGTTTGAAATTGACCTGGAAAGCTATGAAGCCACGGTGACGTTGGCCGGCCGCCGAGTGCCGCTGGCCTTGACCGTCACCGAATTCAGGCTGCTGGCGCAACTGGCCAAGGCACCGAAACGGGTGTTCACCCGCGCCGAGCTGTTGGCCCAGTGCTCACCGGAAAGCGACAGCCTGGAGCGCACGGTCGACAGCCATATCAGCAAACTGCGGCGCAAGCTCGAAGACCTCGGCGTGCAGGGTGTGCCCACCAGTATCCGTGGCGTCGGCTACCGGTTCGGGAGCATGGTGTGAAAGGGCTCAATGGCCTGAGCCGCCAGATCATCCTGTCCATGTGCGCCGTGGTGCTGTGCGTGATCGCCCTGGCGGTGATCGGCTCATATATTTTTTATGCATTGCTGTGGACCTACTGGCCGCTCACCGACGCCGAAGTGGATGCCTGGCTGCCGGCCAAGGCTGAATGGGTGTGGATGGGCCTGACCACGTGTGTGAGCCTGGCGGTGGGCTCGATTGTGGCGCTGAAACTGTCGCGGCGAATCCTGATGCCGCTCAACTCCGTGGCCGAGAACCTGCGCAAACTGGCCGACGGCGACCTGGACGTACAGGCCGTTGCCGGTGACCAGTCGATCGGCGAAGCGGCGATCCTGGTCAATGACTTCAACAGCATGGCCAAACGCTTGCAGCGCATGGCGCAGGAGCAAGCGTTCTGGAATGCCGCCATTGCGCATGAACTGCGCACACCCCTGACTATTCTGCGCGGGCGCCTGCAAGGGTTGGCCGAGGGTGTATTCGAACCCGACACCGCACAGTTCTACAGCCTGCTGGGCCAGGTCGAAGGCTTGACGCGCTTGATCGAGGATTTGCGCGTGGTGGGCCTGGCCGACAGTGGCTACCTGGAACTCAACCTGCAAGAAGCCGACCTGGCGACAGGCATCGAAGACGATGTACGGTTGTTCGAACCGAGCCTGGTGGCCGCAGGTTTTGTGCTGCAACTGGACCTGCAACGCCGCACGATGCGCTGCGACCCGGCGCGCATTCGCCAGGCCTTGCTGGCCCTGCTGGATAACATTCGGCGGCACGCGACACCGGGCAATGTCATCGTCCACCTGAGCACCCGCGACGGCTTCAACTACCTGCGCGTGCGCGACGACGGCCCCGGCATCGACGAAGGTTTTGCCGCGCGCCTGTTTGACGCCTTCCAACGCGGTGAAAACTCCCGCTCACGCGCCCAGGGCGGCAGTGGCCTGGGCCTGGCCGTGGTGCGTGCCATCGCCCTCGCCCATGGCGGCGCCGTGACCTGCCGGCGCATGGAAAACGGCGGCACGCTGTTTGAACTCAGTTGGCACGTTTGATTGGGCGAGGCACGGTGATGCGTATGTTTTTTTCGGTGTTTAAGCGCCCGCCCCGTTATCGGCACTTTGCTTTATTGGACGCAAAGCAGGTGTGTATTGCGTTTAAAAGCTGCCGCACAAAACCTGTCGGCGAGCATTGGATAGAAGTCGAACGGGTCAACCTGTCTTGGCTGGGAACCACGCTCCCAGGCTGCGCCCGTACCGTTGAGCGAGTGTATAAATGAGCAATGACGTGTCCCGACTCGAAGCCTCGTTAAGGCTGCACACGGCCCGTTTGAAAAGGTTGCAGCGTTTCTGGGTGCCGCTGCAACGGCGTGCCCCGAAGTGGGTGCTGGGGTTGTGGATTGCAGGCATCTTCATATCGCTGGCCACCCAGTGTTACGAGCACTGGCTGGTGACCGCACCGATGATCTGCGCATTGATCGTGGCGGAGATTATCGTCGATGAGCGGCAAATGACGCTGTTATTGCGCGTCGACCAGATGCGTGACCTGCTCAGAGAAGCACGCAACCGCTATCTGTGTTGATAAGCGCAGGTTGCTGGCGAGCCCTTGCGCAATCATCGTAGTCAATTTTGATCAGCAGATTCTTCGGGTCCGTGAACTACGCCTGGACTAAGTGAAGGCCGAGCGAAGCTGACAGTAAAGGCCAGTATCTGCACCGGTAACCTGTGGCGAGGGAGCTTGCTCCCTCGCCACAGAAGTGATACGGATCCTTAACTATTACAACGCTTGCTTGCACCCAATGCGCCCCGGCAACTGCCCTTGCCTGGCCTTCAACGCGGCCTGCACCGCCTGCGGCAGATCACTCCAGAACGTCAGCCCGGAGCGCTCTTCGATTTGACTCACGGGCACCTGGTAATCGCAGAAGTTCGCGCCTTTGGGTGTTTCCTGGTTCATGACGAACGAGGCGTACATTCCGCCTTCAGGCGAGCTGCCGACGAAGATGATTTTCCAGTAGCCACTGGGAATGGTGTGCACCTTGTTCGTACCCGGCAGCGTGCCGACAAAATGCTCATACAGCGGCCCGGTGGCGACATACACCGCGTCGATCCCCGCCTGCTTGCTCAGGTTGCGCTCCTGGTCTTCCAGGTGCGCCCACGGCCCCTGGTTGAGGTCGGACTTCTGCGGGGTGATGTTCGACAGGTAATTGAGGCTTTGCCAATCGGCTACCCCCGCCATCGAGGCGAGGTTGGCCTGATGGCCACGGTCGACTTTGAGCGCGACATTGGCGCCGTTGTAATCCACCGGGTCGAGGGTTTCGCCGGCCGGAATGTCCGGGTCGGTCTGCCAGTCGCGCGAGCGGCCGCTGGCGGGGGTGGTCTTGGTGATTTTGTATGACACCCAGTTGGCAAACTTGGTCGAGCCATTATTGTTCAGGGTGTACGCCTGGCGGTTCAGCGTCAGTGGGCTGCCACCGCTGGGGCAGCCGACCGAGCAGTTGTCGAACTGCCAGGCCTGTTGGGGCTGGGCTTGCGGTGTGACGGCCGACTCACGGGTTCTGTCCGGTGTGGTACAAGCGGCAACCAGCGGGATCAACAGAAACGCGAGGTGTTTGGACTTCATACTTCCATGCATGGTGTAGCTCCTTGGGATGATTCAATGACAGAAGGTCTGTCGGCGGCTGCGATCCATCGCAAGCCGACATAAACATTAAACCACTTAAACGTTTCAAATTGCGTACAGGTTTCAGTGGGCGCTAAAAAAACCGATCACACCGCCGAAAATCAGGTTGCTGCTGTGCTTTTGATCCGCTGGGGATCACGTCAATGCAGGCGATTGGACGCGCAGGCCTTACAATGAGAGGGTCTGCTGCGGGTGCAGGCACGGGCACTTATCCTGACCGCTCACTTATTCCCAGGCTGGGGCTTTAAATGGACATCAAGCAACTCAAATTCCTGATCGCGCTGGAGCAGACCCGGCACTTCGGCCAGGCGGCTGCGCGCTGCCATATCACCCAGCCGACCCTGTCGATGCGCCTGCGCAATCTGGAGGATGAGCTGGGCCTGGAGTTGGTCACCCGTGGCCAGCGCTTCGAAGGCTTCACCCAGGCCGGCGAACGCGTGTTGGCCTGGGCCAGAACCCTGCTCGCCGCCCATGACGGTTTGTTTGCCGAAGCGGCTGCGTGTCGCGGGCAGTTAGTGGGTAGCCTGCGCCTGGGGCTGGTACCGCTCAGCGGGTTCAACTCGATCAGCTACATCCAAGGTCTGTCCCAGACGTTTCCAGAGCTCAAATTCAGCCTGTCGTCCATGAGTTCGGACAAGATCATCGAAGCCCTGGGCACCAATCAACTGGATTTGGGCGTGTGCTACCTGGACCACGTAAACCCCAATTACCTGGAGGTTTTTGAACTGGGCGAAACCCGCGTCGGCCTGCTGTACGACACGCGCCACTTCCAGTTCGAAGGCACCGAAATGAGTTGGGAAGATGCCGCGCAGTTGCCCCTGGGGATGATCAGCAACGGCATGCATTATCGAAAATCCATTGACCTGAGTTTCCGCAGCCGTGGCCTCGACCCGCAGCCCATTCTCGAAAGCGACTCGACCTATCAGTTGTTCCAGGCGATCCACGAAGGTTTTTGCTGCGCGATCATGCCGCTGGACAGTGGCATGGAAAACCCGATCGAGAACCTCGCCTTTATCAACTTGCCGGACGCCAGCGTGCTCGCGCCACTGGGGTTGGTGATGCGCAAGACCGAACCGCGCTCGGCCATCGCCGAGAAGTGTTTTGCACACGCCAAACAGATGTTTGCCGGCAACGGCACGCACTGATCTGCAGCGCGAAAGGACGAACACTCTAACTGTGGCAAGCCTGCTTGCCACAGGTCCAGCGTCGCACCACCGTTATGTCGATAACGGTGCAAGATGACGAATGGCTCAGTTCGACACTTGCTCAAGGAAAATCAGCTGCAGCGGCTCGCTAAGCAAGTCGTCGGCCGTGGCTGCAAATTGCTTGAAGTACGGCGTGGCAAAATGCGCATCGAGGGCCGCCTGGTCCTTGAACGACTCACGCATGTAGAAGGTGCCGGGGGCGTCGCGCAGCTCAAACAGCACATAGTCGAGGTTACCGGGCTCGGTGCGCGTTGGCGCAACCAGGGCCAGCAGGCCGTGTTTGAGTGCCTGCTGTTTGCCAGGTTTGGCTTTGAGTACGGCGATGGAAACCAAGGGTTTTGACACAGGGGTCGCTCCGTCAGGGGAATGGCTCGCACAACCTGCAATCAACAGCGCAAGCAGCGTCACACCCGTAGAAGTGATGAGGTTTTTAAATACCATGTTGATATACGCCGCAGGTGGTTAAGGAGAAACCCAGCGTAATGAAACCCCGGCTGCGTTAGCCATCCGCTCGGGGCGCATAGACTTTCAATGGAATGTTGAAAGTGATTGAAACGGCAGCTGACGATACAAGGTTCTGACGCTCACACCCGAAAACGCATCGGCCGAAAGTTGCCCAGCAATGGCGACGCGACACCGGTGATCAGCTCTTCGCTCAAGAGCCGCGCCAAGGTGGGCGCCAGGGTCAAGCCTGGATGGGCGCTCAAGATATAAAGCCCGCCGTCGTCGCCCGCTGGCCCCACAATAGGCAGGTGGTCGTCAGACAGCGGTCGCCACCCCACCGCTACGGACTTCAGCGCGATGGATTGTGCACCGTTCAACTGCCCACGAATGGCCTCAAGGGCTCTGAGCCCAATGGCAGCGGGGCCATTTTCGGGCGTATCGTCGATGTAGTCTTCAGCCGCAATCAGCGTACAGGTGTCGCCTTGACGAGCCTCCATATCGGCGTTCGAAACAATGCCATTGAGCAGCGCCTGCGCCACTTCAAACTTCAACAGAATCGCCGGAGACGGTCGAATGGGCAGATGCAGGCTTTGGCCAACTAAAAGATCAAGCACTCCCAAGCCCGCAGCCAGTACCGTTTTTTTGCCATACCAATTGCCTGCCTGCGTACTGACGCCCACAACCTGGCCATTTTCAACGAGCAACTGGCTGACTGCACAATCGCAGACTACCCGTGCGCCAAAGCCTTCAGCGGCCAGAACCAGGCACTCAATGGCTTCGACCGGCGAGATGATCCCTGCCGCCTGCGTATAACGGGCGTGAAGAGGCGGGTGAGCAAGATTGGGCTCAATTACTCGGATTTCAGCCTGCGAAACCGTACGCGGTTGAAGGGAAGAAAGGTTCAGGCCCGCTGCTGATGCTTGGGGATTTTCCGGGCAGACGCCATAGGTCAATTCTGCACACCAACGCAACGGGAACGATGGCAACGCAGCCTGAAGGTGGTGGTAATCATCCATCACGTTTTGCGCCAGATGCTGCACGGGTTCAATCAACGCACTGGCATTGATCCACCCAAAGGCATGGCCGCTGGCACCGCTGGCAGGCCGGGCTTTTTCAATAAGCATCACGCGCTGCCCGGCCTTGGCGCTGTAATAGGCCAAAGCCGCACCATGAATGCCGGCCCCCACAATAATCAGATCGTATTGGTTCATTAAAACAACTCCCTTGCCTGGCACTTGCTTCTTCCCTGGGCCGCAGATCAACCCTGCCCGCTTGCCACATGCTGATGCCTGCGATAGCCGGAAAGTGAAACCCCGGTTTGACGCTTTGAGTAGCGGCACAAGTATGAAGTATCGGCGAAGTCGCGCACATCAGCCGCGTCACTTACCAGCAGTGGCTGGAACATACTCCAGCCAGATAAAGCCCCACGCCGAACACCGCATGACTGATCAGACTGCGCAGGCAGTTCTTGCCCGGCGTGGGTGTCCTGGAGGAGGCAAACCCCGCGCCCATGGCAGGTTGTATGACACACAGCGGGACAGCCACGGTGGCGATACCCAGCACCAATGCCGGCATGAATGTGGGCGCCTGCAACCAGGCGATTCCTTCTATTCCCACCAGCAGCAGCGCAAACACAACCCCCGTGACGTAGTGCGCGATCCAGCCCAGGGCCACCTCACCCTGCACGGGCGGCGCTTGTGCAATGCTGCGATGCGCAAACTGCCCGTGGCACGCATGCCCGACCCAGCGCCCCACGAAGGCGAAATTCAGCGTGGGCACCTTCAGTGCCTTCATCAACAGCATCCACATATCCATCACGACCGTAGCCCCGGCCCCCACTAAAATTACCTGTGCAGCCACGTGCAGCGATGCCATATCGACCTCTAATTCATGGACCCATTTAACCTGCGCAGGCATCATAGAAGTTGAAGTCAACTTCAAGTCAAGGGTCTGGTAATGGATATCACTGAGGTGGTCAAACGCACGGGCGTGCCGGCTCACACCTTGCGTTTTTATGCGAAGAAAGGGCTCATCACCTCCATCAGCCCGCCCGGCGCTCGCCGTCAGTTTGGCGCGGCGGTGATTGAGCAGTTGGCGGTGATCGCCCTCGGCCAGGCCGGCGGCCTGTCGCTGGACGAGATACAGGCCATGCTGTCCCCCAATGGCCAGGCCACGGTGGACAGAACGCTGCTGCTGGCCAAGGCCGATGAACTCGACGCGACGGTCAAACAACTGCAAGCCATGAGCCGCGGCTTGCGCCACGCTGCAGCCTGCCCTGCTCCCGACCACGCGCAATGCCCGAACTTTCGGCGGTTACTCGACATTGCCGCCGCGGGGGCGTTCAAGCGTGCCAGGCACGCGGGCGCGAGCCTGACACGTTAGTGTTCAGTTGACCCGTTGCAGGCAGCCGATCAAGGTCTCGATAAAGCCATGGAGCGCAGTAGGCAGCCTGCAATTTTCCAGTCACGGGGTTGGGTATGATGATCGCCTTGCTATTCGGCTACTTCCTGAACACCCGCCCGAACGACCACCCGATGCTCGACTGAGGTTGGCGCGTGACGTTTTTTTGTTTGGCTTGATTCCGGGTCCGGCTGCGAACATGCCCTACCAGAACCAATAAGGCAGAAACTTGGGTGTCGGCTCATCGGCCAATTCCAGGTGGTAAGTAATCGAATTAAAGAAGAACATATCCAGGACCAGGAAGGCGGCAGCACCAAAACACAACAGTACGAACTCCCGGTGTGGATGTGCATGAAACCGCGACGTCACCCAAGAGCGAATGGCAATAAGGCTGATCAACCCGGCACACGCGCCAAGATAGTTAGGCCGCAGCGGCGTCGCTGCATACAGGCCATAGATAAAGGCAAGTAACAGCATGCCCAGGCCGACCATAGGTAAGTTGAGGCAGAACTTCAGCAATTTGTCGCGGGCACTTGCAAAACGCTGGCTGCGATCCACGAAGATATACGCGGCCAATAATGAAATCGCCGGCGTAATCGAAAGAATGTAACGCGCTTTCTTGGAACTTGGAATCGTGAACAGTACGATCACTACCAATAACCAACCGGTCAGGTACAGCAGCATCTGAGTGGCCGGCGCCGGCGAGCGATCCAAGAAGTGTTTGCCCTTCTTGATGATCACGTTTAATGCGATAAAGGCTGTGACGCCATAGGTGAGCAAGCCTGCAGAGAAGTAGAAGTAATAACGCGGGGCGTGATCAGCGCCAAAGCGCCCCAAGCCTTGCATAACCAGCACCTCTTGCACAAAAGCCTGCCCACCTTGCAGGTAGGCCGCGCCGCTCAGCACTGTGATACCTGCGGCCAGCACCAGGCCTGCGAGCAAGCAGAACACCACCAGCAGGCGCCATTGTCGACTTAACAGATAATAGGAGGCGACCACGCCCGCCGGGCCGATCAGGCCAATAGGGCCACGAAAGACAAAGCCCAGCGCCAGGCCCAGGAGTACCGGCAGCACATGAAAACGGTGCGGGTGCAGTTGGCCCGCATAAGCCAGGTAAAAACACATCACGGTAAACAGCGCCGGGTAGATGTCCAGCGCCAAGGAATTCACGCCGTCCAGAAATGACCAGGTAAACAGCGCAAAGACCACCGCATAGGCGCCCCATTTTTTTTCGTGCAGGGCACCCAGCTTGTAAATAAACACCAGCATCAAGGCAGCCGCCACGCAAAAAGGCAGCCCCATCGACAGTATGGATACACGCCCAAACGGCAAGGAAACCAGGTACACAAGCAGTGTATTGAGCACCGTGTAATCGGGGTATGGCTGCAGGTCATCAGCAATGGGAAACAGTGTCACGCCATGGGCGAGCATATACTCGGCAAAGTCGACAAAGCGTGTGGTGTAGTTGAGCACGGCCGGTTTGTATTGCAGCACAGCCAATACAATAAACGCCACTATAAATATTGATGAACAGGGCTTGTTTACAGCCAGTTCCTTTAGCCTTTTCATGCGCGCCTGCTGCCTGTCGAAAACGCGCAGGCTAGCATGTTGTTTTTTCGCTCATCCAGACTGCAAAGGTAAAGAGTTGTAAAGGTTATACGCCCTGTTTATTCAGTTTAATTCGGCCTGAACAACAGCTGAATAATCATTCAATAAAAGTGCAAACCACTAACTTCAGGTATTGATTTTTTACTCATAAACTCTCATGCGTTGTGAAGTAACGCCCAGGTGTCACCCCAAACGTGCGGCGAAACAGCGCGATAAAAGCACTGACGTTGTCATAGCCCAACTCCAGCGCCACACGCGTGACCGGCACTCCCGCCGCCAGCCTCTCCAGCGCGCGCAACAAACGCACGCGCTGGCGCCACGCGGTGAAACTGAACCCCGTTTCCAGCGCAAAGCGACGCGTCAATGTGCGCGGGGCGATGCCCGCCCATGTCGCCCATTCCTGAAGGTGGCGCTCGTCATCCGGGCAATCGGACAGCGCCTCAGCGATCTTGCGCAGGCGCGCATCCTGAGGCATCGGCAAGCCCAGGGTCACACGCGGCAAGGTTCGAATCTCATCCACAATCACCCCGGCCAAGCGTTGCTGCGCAGCATCCAGTTCAGGGCTCTGCCAGGCGGCAGCGCGCATCACCGCCTCGCGCAAAAGGCCGGAGGTGGCCAGGATGCAAGGCGTATCCGGCAGCTCGACACAGCCCTGCGGCGACACGTAGACACTCCACCCCGCGAAGGGACCATGGGAGCGCGCGCCGTGGGCGACATTCGGCGGGATCCACACCGCATGGGTCGCCGGCACCACCCACTGGCTGGCGCCGGCGTCCACCGATAACAAGCCCTGGCGTGTGCCCAGCAACTGCCCACGCGCATGGCAATGGCGTTCGGTGATACGCGGTTCTGCGCCCACTCGGACCACGGCGACAACCAGCGGGTCATCGACAGCCGTTAATACCGAAGTGGGAATCAGCGGAGCGGACATAAGTGGCCTTAGCGGACTATTGATTGTCTTCAATAGCGTACCCAGGCCACATTGGTGCGTCTATAGTCGCAGCCTCAACTCCCAGGAATACACCGCATGCGCGCCGAAGAACTGTTGCCCGATGACCAGAACCAGACTGAACGCCACGGCGTTGTGATCCGCAAAGGCAGCGTCGGAGCCTTTCTGGTGAATGCCCAGGCCTGGTGTGATCCAAATATCGATGCACAACAGCGAACCGTCGCCGAGCAGGACCTGCTGGCGTTGCTCCCGGCATTACGTGCCCTTGGGCTGTTCGAGGTGTTCAGGATTCGAGACCCGCAGTTGCAGCGCCTGGTGGATCAGTATTGAGCGCACGACTGGCGGACGGGTTGCTACCAGGATGCGGCCGATCTGCTGGCGCAATACGCACGTGCGGATGGCGGCACGCAGCTGAGTTAAAACAACCCAGCCTACGTAATGCCAGCCAGTTAAGCGTTCGAGCTGACAATCACTGACCCGTGGCGAGGGCGCTTGGCCCCGCTGGAGTGCGTAGCAGTCCCATTTTTGGGGCCGCTTCGCGCCCCAGCGGGAGCAAGCTCCCTCGCCACAGTTGCGAGGCGACAAAACTCAGACCACTGTTTATCCACACAGCATAAAAAATGAAGCACGCTTGCGCTGTAGAAAAATAGCGCTATGACGGCAGTCATACGCTTCGGGCCATGTCGACCCGCATTCAAGCACGCACTTTACTTAAGGATGAGTATCATGAACGACGACTTGCAGCAGTCAGGCGCTACCACTACCACCTAGGCCACCGTCTCGCAGGAGCAGATCAAAGCCGCAAGAGTCCTGGATTTCACCTGGGCACCTGACGCCAACACGACCAGCACCATCGTCTCGACAGATTACTTCGACTACCAGGTTGATACCTCCACACGCTCTACAGCAACCCAGGGGTGCGAACAAATACGCTCAATCCACTCGATGAGCTGCAAGCCAGTACCTTCCAGGACGGCCCGGTCTTCCTGGCGTTGCGCGTCAGGCCCGGTGCTTGACACGCTGACAGCAAAGCGCTGGCCAAGGAGGCGCTCAAGGCCAGCGCTGGCTGTATGCTGCTGATGCACTTGCCCGCTGTTCTTTTTTTGAACACTGCAAACGCCTTCAACACTAACACTATACCCATTCGCCCCAACGGTGATTCCAATGGCCCAAGACCGACACTCGCCGGCCCCTGAGAGCCGGCTAATCCGCCAGGCCACGCCTGATGATGTGCGCGCCCTGGTGGAGTTGGACGCCTACGCCACAGCCCACGCTCATCGACGCGTGTTTATCCATGACGCGGTAATTAGCCAGCGATGCCTGGTCGTCGTCATTGCCGGTGAATGCGCGGGCTACCTGGTGTTGACTGATGAGTTTTTCAGCTACGACTTTGTTGCGCTGGTGGTTGTGTCGCCGATACATCAACGCCAGGGTCTGGCGCTGCAATTATTGGCGGGCGCAGAAGCGTTGTGCAAAACGTCCAAGTTGTTTGCATCAACCAACGCCTCCAACCTGGCGTCCCAGGCCATGCTCGCCAAGGCAGGGTTTATACCGAGCGGGCGAATCGAGAACCTTGATGAGCATGACCCTGAGCTTGTCTATGTAAAGTTCGTGAGCTAATCAGGAGGATTTCCTTTGACCACTTCCACGCTGACTTCGCGTTTTTACAGCACGCCCCGCCATACCACGCACTATCTGGAGTCGGGCCCGGCCGATGGGCCGTTGATGATCTTCCTGCACGGCTGGCCAGAACTAAGCCTGATCTGGCGCGCGCAGATCGAGGCGTTCGCTGCCCAAGGCTGGCACTGCGTTGCACCCGACATGCGCGGCTATGGGGGCTCCTCTGCGCCCTCCGACATCAACGCCTACACCCTTGCACACATCGTGGCTGACATGGCAGAGCTGCATGAGCATCTCGGTGGGGCACCCGCCATCTGGGTGGGCCATGATTGGGGCAGCGTGGTGGCAGGTGAACTGGCCGCCCATCAACCGCAGCGCAGCCGTGGCGTGGTGCTGGTGTCGGTGCCGTACTTCCCGAGCACCAATGCACTGCCCACGCTCGTCCCGCTGGTGGACCGAACGCTCTATCCGGCGGACCAGTACCCTGACGGTCAATGGGATTACTACCGCTACTACAACACGCACTTTGCGTCAGCTGTCGCTGATCTTGATGCGGATAAAGCCGCATCGCTGGCGTCGATTTATCGGCGAGGCGACCCGGCCAATATCTCCAAGGTGACGTCAAATGCCGAAGTGACCCGCAAAGGTGGACGGTTTGGCGAGGCGCATCGGGCGCCACCCACCCAACCAGACCTGGCGCTATGGCCGCAGGCGGACTTCGCTGCACTGGTACGCAGTTTCGAAGCGCATGGTTTCCGCGCACCCTGCGCGTGGTATCTGAACGACGATGCCAATATCGACTATGCGCACCGAGCGCCCGATGGCGGCCGCCTGTCATTGCCCGTGTTGTTTGTGAATGGCGATTACGACCCGATGAATACCATCAAGGGCAATCGGTTGGGCGACCCCATGCGTGCGGCTTGCGCAGACCTCAGCGTAACCAGCTTGTCCGGCGGCCATTGGTTGCCGGTGGAGTGCAAGACGGAACTGGTTGAGGCTATAAGCACTTGGCTGCTGGGTAGAAAACTCGGGTGACGGTCGAGAGAAAAAAACACCGAAGTGTCTATTACGTAAATCGCAGGCAAAAAAACCACTCACCCCTGGATAAGCCAATAACAGTGCGCCGGCCGTGCTTTCATGGGCGCGAGACGGCGGGAATCGGTTTTTGTACAGAGTGGGGCTCCCGCGCGGTGATGACGCCGATCAGTGAAATCAGCAAGGCCAGGCCGATCGTCGAAGACACCTCGAAGCGATGCTCGGGCGTTAAAAGCATCACCGCCAATGCACAACAGATAAATACAATTACCGCCCAGGTGAGCCAGGGAAACAGCCACATTTTGAACGTCAGCAGAATATTGCGCTGTTGCAATACCTTGCGCATGCGCAATTGTGAAACGGCGATCACCAGGTACACCAGCAAGGCGATGGCGCCCGAACTGGCCAGCAAAAACTGGAACAGCCCAGCCGGCATGAAGTAACTGAGCAAGGTCACGCCCGCGCCCAGGATGGTGCTGGCGATCACCGCAGCCCTGGGCACACTCTGTGCCGAGGTCTTTTTCATCAAGGCTGGCGCGTCCCCACGCTTGCCCAGTGAATACAGCATGCGCGAAGCAATGTAGATGGAGGAGTTCATGCAACTGGCCACCGCAATCAACACGACGACATCCACCAGCAGCTTGGCATGGGGAATGTTCATCAACTCCAGTGCACGCTGATAAGAGCCGACCGACGCCAGCAACGGGTCATTCCAGGGCACCACGGAAATAACCACGAAGATCGATAACACGTAAAACACGCCGATGCGCCACATCACCGAACGTGTCGCTCGGGCGATATTCTGCGCCGGGTTGCTGGACTCCGCAGCCGCAATAGTGACGGCTTCAGTGCCGATAAAACTGAACATGATGGTAATGAATGCGCCGACGACGGCCGACAAACCATTAGGCGCAAAGCCTCCATGCTCATCCATCAGTCGACTCAAACCTCTGGCCTCCCGTTCGGGAATCCAGCCCATCAACACCGCGCCCCCCAGGCCGATAAAACCTATGATCGCCACCACCTTGGCCATCGCGAACCAGAACTCGAATTCGCCGTACTTGGACACACTGAACAAGTTGGTAACCACCAACAAAAAGATCGACAACAAGGCAAACAACCAAGCGTCGATCTGCGGGAACCACTGGTTGAGAATATGCCCGGCGGCCAATGCTTCGATGGGAATCACAAGCACCCAGAACCACCAGTAAAGCCAGCCGATGGTGAACCCGGCCCAGCGGCCGATGGCTTGATCGGCATAGGTTGAGAAGGAGCCTGTGTCGGGGTTGGCGACCGCCATCTCTCCCAACATTCGCATTACCAGCACCACCAGCAGGCCGGAAAACAGGTAGGCCAGCATCACCGCCGGGCCCGCCGCCGCAATGGCATGCCCAGACCCGACAAACAACCCCGCGCCGATAATCCCTGCAATGGAGAGCATGGTGACGTGACGCGGCTTGAAACCCTGCGCCAGCTGGCCGCTTGCATCCTTCGAACTTGGGCTGTTGATCATTCTTATTGTTCTCTGTGATCGGCTTTAAGACGTTCTGACTATAGGGTCAGGCGATCATCATTCTCCAATGACGAGTCACAATACGCGGCCTTCCAACCGCAAAAATAGCCTCATAACGGCACACTAGTGCCTGATATCGACATGCAGTGCGCTTCATAAGGCACAACACGTTTCACATTGAGTTGATCCAGCACCTCAGCAGGCGTGAGCGGAGCACGCCGTGCAATCCCAAACTGACGGGCCAGCATTTATGCGTGAGTGAGGTACCAGCGCCAGTCCTGTTCTCCGACTTCAGCATTGAATTCACGGAACTCGCGCCACTTGATCGCCAGGAACACCTTCAGGAACTCAGCGCCCAGCGCCTCACGTGCCCAGGTTGAACGTTGCAGTGCCTGCAAGGCTGTCAGCCAGTCGGTGGGTAGAAAATCGGTCGCCTGTTCATAGCCATTCCCCACAATCGCCGCGCCGGGATCGCTTTCATGCGTGATGCCGTAGTGAATGCCCGCCAGTAACGCGGCAGCGGCGAGATAGGGGTTGGCATCGGCACCGCAAATGCGGTGTTCGATATGCCGACTGATTGCAGGGCCGCCGGGCACGCGGAACGAAACGGTACGGTTGTTGACGCCCCAACTTTTAGCCAGCGGCGCGTAACTACCGGTTTGGAAGCGTCGATATGAATTGGCGTGGGGGCAAAATATCGCCAGAGCGTCAAACAAGGTCTCCATCATCCCGCCGATGGAGTGCCGCAACAATGGCGTGCCCTGTGGGTCTTCGCTCGCATACAGGTTATTGCCGTGCTCGTCGGCAAGGCTGACGTGCAGGTGCATACCGCTGCCGGCCTGATCGCTGAATGGCTTGGCCATGAAGCACGCTTGCAGCCCATGTTTGTTGGCCACACCCTTGACCAGGCGTTTGTAACGTACGCCTTCATCAATGGCCTGGAGTGCGTCGAACCGATGCTCCAGCGTCAACTCGACCTGGCCTGGCGCGTACTCGGATATCGCCGTACGTACCGGCAAGCCCTGCAGCGCGCACGCCGCGTAGAGGTCATCAAGAAACGGTTGCAGCTGCTCCAGCTCGTAAACGCCATAAACCTGTGGTGCAACAGGGCGTACGCCATTGGCCTGCAACGCCGGCTGCGGCCGACCGTTGACGTCGCGTTGTCGGTCCAGCAGGTAAAACTCCAACTCAACGGCCATGACCGGATGAAATCCATCGGCTTTCAGCCGCTCGAGGGTGTTCACCAGTACGTGGCGCGGGTCCGCCGGTGCGGCGGGAATACCTTGGGTCGGGTGCATGCTCACCTGCACTTGACCGGTGGGGTTGGTGCGCCAGGGTTGCAAGGTCAGGCTTCCCGCCAAGGGGTATGTCCAACAATCGGCGTCAGCAACCTCCCAGACCAAGCCTGTGTCTTCTACGTCTTCACCCTGCACGGTCAAGGCGAGAATGGAACTGGGCAATGGCCGACCATTTTCGTAGATCGCCAGCAGTTCGTCGCGATGCAACAGTTTGCCCCGTGGAACGCCATTCGCGTCGATAAGGAACAACTCGATGCTCAGCACTTCAGGGTGGGCGGCCAGATAATCCAAGGCCTCTTTTTTATCCGCAAATTGCATGTCAAACCTCTTAGCGCTCATTCAAGCGACTGGCAGTATGTAAGAACAATGGCGTTTTCAGACGTGCCGTTATCAAGCGATAACCCGCGCGCCAGGCAGGGCAAGCAGCGTGGTCAGCGCGTTATCCAACTCAGCGATCAGCCGGTCAATATCCGCATCACCTGTTTGCGGACAGCACAGGGTCATGTTGTGAAAAGGCGTGATCAGGATTCCGCGATTGATCAAATAGAGATGCAACGCCATTTGAAGGCTGTCGTGAAAAGCCGCCTCGGCTTGCGCGCCTGTTCTTGGCGGTGTGGCACAGAATTGAAATTCACAACGCGCGCCCAACTCTGTTACCGACCAGTTCAGTTGGTGCCGCTTGAACAACGCTCGAAATCCCTGGGCCAGCCTTGAGGCCAGCGCCAGCATGTGCTCGTAGGCAGACTCGGTCATGACCTCTTCTAGACTGACGCGCATGCAACGCATCGCCAGTGCGTTGGCGGACAGCGTCGTTCCCATGCCACTGTGGCCATGCCCGCCGCTCTCTTCGCTGATGGTCTTCTGGACGTCGCGCATGGCCGAGGCGACTGGCTCGCTAACGCCAAACACCGCGCAAGGCACGCCACCTGCAATGGGTTTACCCACCACGAAAAAGTCGGGTTTCAAATCCCACTGGCGCGTGCATCCACCGAGGCCGGTGGAAATAGTGTGCGTCTCATCAATGACCAACAGGCTGCCATATTTAAGAGTCAGCTCTCGACACGTTTGCATGAACCCCGGATCCGGCAGGACCATGCCAATGTTCGTCATCGCCGGCTCGCACATCAGCGCGCACACATCGCCCTGGGCTAACGCCGCCTCCAGTGCGGCGACATCGTTGAAGGGGATGGATCGACTGTATTGGCTCAAGTCGTACGCTTGGCCCACAAGACCTGAACGGTGCACTGTTTTGCCGTCACGGTAGCGCACCATCACGTCATCCACGGTGCCGTGGTAGCAGCCATCGAACACCAGCAAGACCTTGCGCCGGGTGATAGCGCGCGCCCAGCGCAGCACATAACGGTTGGCGTCAGTCGCATTGGCGGTCACTTGCCAGTAAGGCAGCTCGAATCGCTCAGCCAGCAACTCACCGCAGACCACCGCGTCTTCGCCCGGCAGCATCGTGGTCAAGCCATTGTTCGCCTGTTCGGCTATGGCGCGGGCAACAGGATCAGGTGAATGGCCAAACATCGTGCCGGTGTCGCCGAGGCAAAAGTCGATGTATTCATGACCGTCGACATCGGTGAAGCGCGCCCCTTTGGCACGCTGAACGAAGAGCGGCGAAGGCATCGACCAGTCGCTCATCCAGTGCATGGGCACACCGTTGAACAGATTCGCCTTGGCGCGCTCGGCAAGCGCCAGTGAGGTGGGGTTGTTTTGTATAAACCGGGCACGCTCGGAGGCGGTAAAAGCAGCAATCGCTGATTCACTGATTCCACTTTTCGACATGATCAATACCCCATGTTAATTATCAAATTAATTAAAAGTCCGTTGCTGACTGACAGCCGGATACGGCTCAAAGAACTCATAGGTTCTTTGATACATCACGCTTTTATAAATATCGGTTATCGCCCCCGCCCACCCTCGTGGATTGAGCGCGCTGGCGCGTATTCAAACTTAATAATCGCCGTGAGGGGCTTTGTTCTCGACCAGACAGTTCCCGCCATCCACCACAAGGACGTCCCCTGTGATGTAACTGGCGTCAGGCGATGCCAGAAATGCAACCGCCGCCGCCACTTCGCGGGGGCTGCCTGCGCGCCCAATCGGGGTGAAACGCCCCGCCTCGGCTTCAACGGGGGTGGTTGAACCCGTGGTGATCCAGCCGGGGGCCACGCTGTTGACGGTAATCCCCTGGCTGGCGACTTCAAGCGCAAGCCCCATGTTCATGCCCACCATCGCTGCCTTGGCGGCGCTATAAGCGGCTTCCCCCGGATTGCTCCCGCGGGTGCCCGTGGTGGAACTGATATTGACAATGCGCCCGTAGCTTCTCGCCTTCATACCGGGCAACACGGCTCGGGTCAGCAGAAAGGCAGTGGTCAGGTTTCGGGCCAGTGAAAGGTTCCAGTCATGCAGTTTCATCGACGCCAATTCCGAGAAAATCTCAGGGCTGCCGTGCATGGACATCCCGGCATTGTTCACCAGAATATCGACCCGTCCCCAGACTGACTCTGCCCACAGGCTGAATTCACGCACCAACTTTTCATCAGTAAGGTCTACAGGTCGGCCTTCAACTTCAAACCCTTCACGGCGCAGCTCTTTAACCCGATCCACAATGCGGTTGCTGCTGGCAGTGATGATCAACTTCGCTCCGGATGCACCTAGCCTGCGAGCAATAGCCATGCCGATCCCGGATTCACTCCCGGCACCACTGACGAGTGCAACATACCCTCTCAATTGCGTATCCAACATGGTGTGCCCCACGTACTTCATTTGAAAGAGAGTAGAAACTAGGCGAATAAATCTGATACATAAAGACAATCATCATCAGAAAATCTGACAACCCCCATGGCGTTTACCAGTGAGTCACTTAAGATTTTCCTTTCGGTCATCGACAGCGGATCCTTTTCGGCGGCGGCGCGAAAATTAGGCCGGGTCCCCTCGGCCGTCAACATGGCGGTGTCGCAGCTTGAAGCAGAGCTGGATTTGTTGCTGTTTGACCGATCAACTCGCAAAGCCATTCCTACCGCCGCCGCCAAGGCACTTGAGCCCCAGGCACGACAGGTCGCGAGCCAGATCAACCTGCTGGATGCGCATGCCCTCCAGCTGCATCAGGGGTTGGAGGAACGCTTGGTCTTTGCGATGGCGCCGGAGTTGCAAACAGGCGTATGGAATCGTCCGCTGTCGATTATCGCCAGGGAGTTTCCCACGCTTGAAATCGAGATTCGCTCCGCGTCCCATCCGGAGGCAATGCGCATGCTCCATGAAGGGCGTGTGCAATTGGCACTTGGATTTGAACGACCAGGGCTTGACGAGCGGGAAACATTTCTTGAGGCGGGGAGCCAGTTGTTAGTCGCGGTTGCTGCTCCGGATCACCCTGCGGCCGCCGGCAAAAAAAGCCCCTTGAGTGAGGAGCAACTGGTCAACGTCAGGCAGATCATCGTCGCGACCGGAGGACCTGCAGACTCTGATCCACGTGTTGTGCTGTCGCGGCGGATTTGGCACAGCGACAATTATCTGGCCACGCTGGACCTGGTGCAGCAAGGATTAGGCTGGGCATATCTTCCAAAATCGCTGGTACACCCTCTCATCACGTCAGGCGCATTGACGGAGGTGGTGTTTGACTACATGCCGAGTCAGATGCGGCTATGGGTCGATATCATCTGGGTAAAAAACCGGCCCCTGGGACTGGGCGCGCTTCGTTACCTGAGCCTGATACGCGAAATTACGCAGGGCGAGCCTCGTCGTATTTGATGAGTCAAAGTGCACATTGAGGCTTGCGGCGGCGCCAACCCGCCGTCGCGAAGATCAAACAACTCATCACCCCGTCATTATTGGCATTGGCCGTCTGGCCCAGCGCTTGTGTAGCCGCTCACCAAACCGCGATATGTGAGTCCGCCCGTGGCTCAGTGCCCCCGCACAACACGCCGGTGACCGGGTCACGCAGGATGATCTGCCCACGCCCATAGTCGGTCAGGTCGCTGTCGGTCTGCACCTTGTGCCCACGCCGCGCCAGCGCATTGACCAGGTCGCGGGACGCGCCGTGTTCGATGCCGACCTTCATGTCGCCCAGCCATTGCCAGCGCGGTGCGTCGAGGGCCGCCTGGGGGTTGAGGCCGAAGTCCACCAGGTTCATCACCATCTGCACATGGCCCTGGGGCTGCATGTAGCCGCCCATCACGCCGAACGGTCCAAGGGCCTGGCCGTCCTTGCTGAGAAAACCCGGGATGATGGTGTGGAAGGTTTTCTTGCCCGGTGCCAGGCAATTGGCATGGGACTCATCGAGGCTGAATTCCTGCCCTCGGTTCTGCAAGGCGATGCCGCTGTCGGGCAGCACCACGCCGGAGCCGAAGCCGTGGTAGTTGCTCTGGATGAACGAAACCATATTGCCTTCGGCGTCGGCGGTCGCCAGGTACACCGTGCCGCTGGCATGGGGGGTGCCGGGTTTGGGCGGCTGCGCCTGCTCGCCGATCTCGCCACGGCGACGGGTGCTGTAGTCGTCACTCAGCAAGTCGGCCACCGCCACGCGCATGTGCGCAGGGTCGGTGATGTAATGCAGGCCGTCGCTGTAGGCCAGCTTCATGGCTTCCAGCTGGCGATGCCAGGTTTGCTGGCTGTCGCGGTGATCGAAGTTGAAGCCTTCGAGGATCTTCAGCGCCATCAGTGCAACCAGGCCCTGGCCGCTCGGCGGGATTTCCCAAACATCCACGCCCCGGTAATTGATGTGGATCGGCTCCACCCACTGCGCGCGGTAATCCTGGAGGTCGCTGGCGCGCAGGTAGCCGCCGCTGGCGCGCGAATGCGCATCCAGGCGCTCGGCCAGAGCGCCGCGATACAGGCTTTCGCAGCCGGTGGCGCCGAGTTCTTCCAGGGTACGGGCCTGGGCCGGGTTGCGGAAAATCTCGCCGGCCCGGGGCGCGCGACCGTCGATGAGGAAGGTGTCGAACCAGGCTTGCAGCACGTCATCGCGGTGCGGGCTGAATTCGTTCAAGGATATCTGCCATTGATGGGCGACCACCGGCGACAACGGGAAACCGTCGCGCGCCAGGCTGATGGCCGGCTGCAGCAAATCAGCAAACGGCAATTTACCGAAGCGTTTGGACAACTCGGCCCACGCCGACGGGCAACCGGGCACCGTCACCGAGGTCCAGCCGTACAGCGGCATCTGTTGATGCCCTGCCGCCTTGACCGCCTCGATACTCAAGGCGGCCGGCGCATGGCCGTTGCCGTTGAGGCCATGCAACTGCCCCTTGCACCACACCAGCGCAAAGGCATCGCCACCCAGGCCACACCCGGTAGGTTCTACAACGGTCAGCGCAGCGGCGGTGGCGATGGCGGCATCAATGGCATTGCCGCCCTTTTGCATGATTTCGATGCCGGCCTGGGCCGCCAGCGGCTGGGACGCCGCAACCATGCCGCGACGGGCAAATACGCTCTGGCGTTGCGACGGGTAGGGGTATTCATGAGCGGAGAATTTCAACATGGCAAAGGCTCTTCAAAAAAAGGTCATAACACGCGGCTGAGAAACGCCCGGGTACGCGGATGGCTGGGACGGCTGAAAATCTGTTCCGGCGGCCCTTGTTCGATCAACTCGCCCTGGTCGAGCACCACCACGCGGTCGGCCACTTCACGGGCAAAGCCCATTTCGTGGGTGACCACCACCATGGTCATTCCCTCCTCGGCCAGTTCCTTCATCACCTGCAGCACTTCGCCGACGGTTTCCGGGTCGAGGGCGCTGGTGGGTTCGTCGAACAGCATCGCCTGGGGTTTCATCGCCAGCGCACGGGCAATCGCCACCCGTTGCTGCTGACCACCGGAGAGCATCGACGGATAGTGGCTGGCCTTGTCCGCCAGGCCGACCCGCGCCAGCAAGCCCCGAGCCTGTTCCAGCGCCTGGGCACGCGGCACGCCGAGCACCTGGATCGGCGCTTCGATAATGTTTTCCAATGCGGTCATGTGCGGGAACAGGTTGAAGCGCTGGAACACCATGCCGATGTCGCGGCGCTGGCGGGCGATGTTGCGCTCCGAATCGCGTACCAGGCTGCCATCGGCGCGTTCGCGATAGCCCATGGCACGGCCGTTGACGCGAATGCGCCCGCCCTGGATGTCTTCCAGCAGGTTGATGCAGCGGATAAAGGTGGTCTTGCCGGAGCCGGAGGCGCCGATCAGCACCACTACTTCGCCGCGCCGCACTTGCAGGGAGATGCCCTTGAGGATCTGCAACTCGCCGAACGACTTCTGGATATCCTGTGCGTCAATGATCAGCTCTTCACTTTGGTGCGCCATGGTTAACGTCCCCTCAGCAGTTTCAGGGTGCTGCGACCGAACATGCGGCTGGCGGCCGGAGGTGGCGCCGAAGGTCGATCGGACTGGCCGAAACGGTGTTCGAGCCAGCGTTGAAAAAAGCCCCACAGCGTGGTCAGGGTCAGGAAGTAAATCGCGACGACCAGGTACAACTCGAATACGCGAAACGTCGCCGAGGTCACCATCTGCGTGCTGAGCAACAACTCCTGCACGCCGATCACACTCACCAGCGTGGTGTTCTTGAGCATCACATTGAACTCATTGCCCAGCGGCGGCACGATCACCCGAAACGCCTGGGGCAGCACGATGCGCCGCATCAGCTTGCCGAACCCCATGCCCAGGGAACGCCCGGCTTCGTACTGGCCCTTGTCCACCGCGCCGATGCCGGCGCGGATGATTTCGGCCATGTACGCGCCTTCATTCAGGCCCAGAGCGATGATCGCCGCCTGGATATTGCCGGGGATGATCAGCCCGAACAGCTCGATGTCCTCGAAGCGGAAGATCCCGCCCGCTGCCAGTGCGGTGTACAAAAACACGATCTGCACCAGCAGCGGCGTGCCGCGCATCAGCCACACATAAAGGCGTACCGGCAGGTGCAAAAGCGGGTTCTTCGACAGGCGCAACAGCGCCGCCGCCAGACCCAGCGCACAGCCGAGCAGCATCGCCAGCACGCTGATCAGGCAAGTCAGCCACAGCCCGGTGAGGTAGACCCCACTGGGTTGCAGCAGGTATTGCCAGAACACATCCCAATTGAAATTCATCGTGGTAGAACCTCAGTCAAGTGTGTCGCTGCTGACATGCCATTTGTTGAGCAATTGCACATAGCTGCCGTCGCTGCGCATGTCGCTGATGATCTGCTGCACGGCGGCGGTCAGTTGCGGGTCGTCCTTGCGCATGCCCAGGCCGGTGAGGATGCGGCTGAACGCAGGCACCCCTTCCTGAAACAGCTCCGGGGCCATCGCCGCGTAGTAACCGGCGGTTTCCACGGTGGTGCCATAGGCGTCAACCTGGCTGATGCGCAGCGCCTGGAACGCATCGGTGTCAGTGTTGTAGACCACCAGTTTCATCGGTGGCTTGCCGGCCTTGGCGAGGCTCTCGTTCTGGGTGTCGAGCAGGGTCTTGATGGTAGAGCCGTTGAGCACCGCCACCTTGCGCGTCGACAGGTCATCCAGGGTCTTGATGCCTTTGGGGTTGCCCTTGGGCACCACCACCGACTGGCTGGAGTACATGTAGTTGACGATGTCGATCACCTGGCGCCGCTCGGGTTTGTCGAACAGTTGGTCGACGATCATGTCGCACTGCTGGGCAAGCAGCGCCGGCACCAGGCCGGAAAACGGAATGACCCGCCATTGCACGGTTTTATTGCCCAGGCGCTTGGCGATTTCCAGGCCCAGGTCGACGGTGAGCCCACGCGGTTTCTGGGATTCGTCGAAGGACACCAGGGGCGGTGAATCCATCCCCGAGCAATAGGTGAGTTTGTCGAGGCTCTTCAGGCGTTCAGGCACCTGGACTGCGGCGCAGGCCCATTGTGTACAGAGACCCAGGGTGACAGCCACCAGCAAGGCGCGGTGTTGTTTATGCATGACCAGACACTCCACTTCGTTAAATAACGGGGCAGGAATCAACGTCTAAACATGGGCGGGTTGGGGCCCGCCTCTTTTATTTTTCCAATTGCAGAAATTGAATCAGCAGCGGCACGGTGCTTTCGATGTGTTCGCGTACCACAGCTTCGGCACCGGCGGCGTCACCGGCGCGAATCGCGTCGAGGATTACGGCGTGTTCCTGGCGCGCACCGAGGGGTTTTTCGCTGTGCTGCAGCCACAAGCGCATGGGCGCTTCCACCAGCGAATACAACGCCGAAATCTGCTTGAGCAAGCGTGGCCGGCCGCTGAGCCCGCACAGGTATTCGTGAAAGGCACGGTGGCAACGGACCCACGCGGCGCTCTCGTCGCGGTAGTCATCCATCTCGTCCAGCAGCCGCTCCAGAGCCGCCAACTGGCGCTCACCGATGCGGCTGACCGCGACGCGCACCGCCAGGCCTTCCAGTGCGCTGCGCATCTCGAACACTTCGTACAGCTCAGCGATATCCAGGCCGCTGACGATGGCACCGCGATTGGGCCGCAGCGTCACCAGGCCCTGGGCATCCAGGCGGCGGAATGCCTCACGCACCGGCATGCGGCTCATGCCGATCTCGCCGGCGATATCCTCGGCGATCAGACGATCGCCCTTGCGGAAACGACCGCCGCAGATGGCGTCGAGCAGGAAGTTGTAGGCCTCCTCCTCGGCAGTGAGGGGCTGGCGGTCAACGTAAGCGGGAGCAAATTGCATTGGCGACCTCTTTGTATTTTTGTATCCAATTATCCATGAATACAAAAAAGCATAACGCGTGCCAACACCTACCGCAGAACATTAGTCATTGATTTAAATGAAGTCTTCCGTTCGGGTGGGGGAAATTACGCAAAGCGGGTAAAGCGATTTGCTACCAAATGACGCAGCAACTTCCCATTTCTGCGCAAAAAAGTAGCGGATGTCCGGTGAAGGGCTTGGTTACGCCCGATGATCTAGACAGGGTATTTTTGGCAGGCCTTTCTTTGCCATCAGCGCACCAAACGCCGCCCACTCAATGGATCCAATAAGAATCCATTGGTCGATAATCGCCCATAACAACTTCAAAATCACTGCCATATATATTGACTCATAGCAGCTCTGGAAATCTAATGGATCCATTAAACAAAAATAATTAACCAGCCAGAGAGTCGCCATGTACCCCAAAAACACTTGGTACGTCGCCTGCACACCCGATGAAATCGCCCAAAAACCCCTGGGTCGGCAGATCTGCGGTGAAAAAATGGTGTTTTATCGTGGCTCGCAAGGCAGCGTCGTAGCCGTCGAAGACTTCTGCCCCCATCGCGGCGCACCGCTTTCACTGGGTTATGTCGAAAATGGCAACCTGGTATGCGGCTATCACGGCCTGGTCATGGGGGCTGACGGTAAGACCGTCGAAATGCCCGGGCAGCGGGTGCGTGGTTTTCCGTGCAACAAGACCTTTGCCGCGGTTGAACGCTATGGCTTTATCTGGGTATGGCCCGGCGATCAGGCCCTTGCCGACCCGGCGCTGATTCATCACCTGGAGTGGGCAGTGAGTGACCAGTGGGCGTACGGCGGCGGGCTGTTTGATATCCAGTGCGATTACCGCCTGATGATCGACAACCTGATGGACCTGACCCACGAAACCTACGTCCACGCTTCCAGCATCGGCCAAAAGGAAATCGATGAAGCGCCTCCCGTCACCACGGTTGAAGGCGACGAAGTCGTCACCGCCCGGCACATGGAAAACATCATGGCTCCGCCGTTCTGGCGCATGGCCCTGCGCGGCAACAACCTCGCCGACGATGTGCCGGTGGACCGCTGGCAGATCTGTCGCTTCACCCCGCCCAGCCATGTGCTGATCGAAGTCGGCGTGGCCCACGCCGGCAAGGGCGGCTACCACGCAGCGCCCGAACACAAGGCGGCAAGCATCGTGGTCGACTTCATCACCCCGCAAACCGAGACGTCGATCTGGTATTTCTGGGGCATGGCGCGCAACTTCAACCCTCACGATGAGGCGCTGACCGCCAGCATTCGCGAAGGCCAAGGGAAGATTTTCAGCGAAGACCTGGAGATGCTCGAACGTCAGCAGCAGAACCTGCTGGCCCACCCGCAACGCAACCTGCTCAAGTTGAATATCGATGCCGGCGGCGTGCAGTCGCGCAAAATCCTGGAGCGACTGATCGCCAAGGAACACACCCTCGAACCACAACTGATCACGACCACCACCGCCTGAACGGCGCGACAACTCTGCGAGGACCGAACATGATCGATGTGGTGGTGGTATCCCGTATTAACGAAGCCCAGGACATTTGCAGCTATGAACTGGCCAGGGTCGATGGCCAGCCGCTGCCCGCCTTCAGTGCCGGCGCGCACATTGACGTGCATCTGCCGGACGGGCTGGTGCGCCAGTATTCGCTGTGCAATCACCCCGAGGAGCGTCATCGCTATCTGATCGGCGTACTCAACGACCCGGCTTCTCGCGGCGGCTCGCGCAGCTTGCACGAGCAGGTACACGAGGGCGCCCACCTGACGATCAGCGAACCACGCAATCTATTCCCCCTGGCCCATGAAGCGCGACGCAGCCTGCTGTTCGCCGGCGGCATCGGCATCACCCCGATCCTGTGCATGGCCGAGCGCCTGGCCCATGCAGGTGCGGACTTCGACCTGCATTATTGTGCCCGCGCCAGTGAGCGTGCTGCGTTTGTACAGCGGCTCAAGGCGTCACCGTTTGCCGAGCGCGTGTTCCTGCATTTCGATGAGCAGCCCCACACGGCCCTCAAGACTGCCGAGGTGTTGGCTGCGCCCGCAGACGATGTGCACTTGTATGTCTGCGGCCCCGGCGGTTTCATGCAACACGTGCTCGACAGCGCACGGGCGCAGGGCTGGCAGGAGGACTGCCTGCATCGCGAGTACTTCTCGGCGGCGCCAGTGGACAACAGCCTCGACGGGAGCTTTTCGGTGAAGCTCGGTAGCAGCGGCCAGGTCTTCACGATCCCCGCCGACAAAACCGTGGTCCAGGTCCTGGAAAGCCAAGGCATCGAGATTGCCGTGTCCTGCGAACAAGGGATCTGTGGCACCTGCCTGACCCGTGTGCTGGACGGCATCCCGGAGCACCGCGACCTGTTCCTCACCGAGCAGGAACAGGCGCTGAATGACCAGTTCACGCCCTGCTGCTCACGCTCGAAAACGCCACTGCTGGTGCTGGACATCTGAACCGTGTCACGACGCGGGCAAAATCACCTTCATGCGCGCGTCGGCGGTGGTTGAACTGAAGATCTCGGCATAACGCAATGTCGCATTGGCGTGTTCGCGCATGATGGCTTCGGCGCGCGCGCCCTGGCGATTGACCAGGGCATCGAACACCGAGTGATGCTGCATGTGGGCATAGTTGAAGCGTCGGTATTCACGAGCCATGTCCTCACGATCCACCGCCAGCGCGGTCACCGATGCGAAGGGCAGGTGATCATTGCGTGCCAGCGCATCCGTGATCGCGGGGTTGTGGCTGCCCTCCACAATGACCTGGTGAAAGCGCATGTTCAGGTCGTGGTAAACCTCGAGGTCATCTTCGGTCACGTAGCCTTTCTCGAACAGTTGGTCGCCTTCCACCAGGCAGCGCTCCAGCGCCGCACGCGCCGCGTCGGAAAGACCCTGCTCGGCGGCTTGCCGTGCAGCCAGGCCTTCCAGCACACCGCGCACTTCGACGGCGCCGGCAATGTCGCTGGCGCTGACCAACCGCACCTGATAGCCGCGCCCGCCAAACGGCACCAGCAGCCCTTCCTGCTCCAGGGTACGAAATGCCATGCGCACCGGCATGCGCGACACACCAAAGCGTTGCGCCGTAGGGGTTTCCATCAGGCGCTCCCCCGCCACCAACTCCCCGCTGGCAATCATCTTGCGCAGTGCAACCAGCACCAATTGACCGGGCTTACTCATCCAGGCAACTTCCAGAAAACGTGGCCTGCCATAGTACCGCAAGCATCCGATCCCGTCAGACGAACGCCAGCGCGGCGCGCGCCCCCTCTATGGCACCCAGGTGTTGCGCCAGCCGCGACGGCAGGTAATCGAAAAAGAACCCGGCGCTTTGCAGCTTGGCGGCACGCAATGGATCGTCTTCGGGCAATGCCCTGGAGACCCGCGCAGCCCGCGCCCAGGCAAAGGCCAGCAACGCCTCGCCACAGAGCTGGAGGAAATCCGGCGCGGCCCGATAGGGGTACTCACTGTCTTCCTGCGCGCGTTCATGCACGGCGCTCACCACACTGGCCAGCGCGTCGCACAGGCTGCCCAATGCGCGGGAGAACCCTGCGCACTCGACATATTGCACGCCCTGCCCGGCCTCGGCACGCAACTCGGCCAGCAGCAGGCCAAAGGCTCGACCTTCATCCCCCAGCACTTTGCGCAGCAACAGGTCATTGGCCTGGATCTCGTTACTGCCCTCGTAGATCATCGCGATGCGGCTGTCCCGCAGGGTTTGCTCGATGGCGAACTCGGTGACATAGCCGTAACCGCCGAATACCTGCAGCGCATTGCTCGCCTGACGAAAGCCCTGCTCGGTGAAAAACGCCTTGATGATGGGCGTCAGCAAAGGCGCCAACCGGGCGGCCGACGAATCCTGGCCATGCTCGGCTTGATCCAGCAGGTGCGCCGCCCAATAGCCGATGGCGCGCATGCCCTCGCTGGTGGTGCGCAGCTCCAGCAACACGCGGCGCATGGCCGGGTGATAACGGATCGGGTCAGCGGCCTGGGCCGCCACGTCTTCGGGCCTTGACGGTGCACGCATCTGCACACGCTCGGCAGCGTACTGCCGGGCATTTTGCCAAGCCGCCTCGACATGCCCCAGACCTTGCAGGCCGACATGCAGGCGCGCCGAATTCATCATCACGAACATCGCCGCCAGGCCCTGATTGGCATCACCGATCAGCCAGCCTTGGGCGGCGTTGAATACCAGGGAGCAGGTGGCGCTGCCCTTGATGCCCATCTTGTGTTCGATACCGTCGCAATGCACACCATTGGCCCGGCCATCGTCCAGCTGCTTGGGTACCAGGAACAGTGAAATGCCGCGACTGCCCGGCGGCGCATCGGGCAGGCGCGCCAGCACCAGGTGCAGAATATTGGCCGTGAGGTCATGCTCACCGCCGGAGATAAACAGCTTGCTGCCGCTCAAGCGATAGCTGCCATCCGCCTGGGGTTCAGCGCGACAGCGCAGCAAACCGACATCGCTGCCAGCCTGGGACTCAGTCAGGCACATGGTGGGCAACGCCTGGCCACTGACAATCTCCGGCAAGTAGCGTGCCTGCAGCCAAGGGTCGGCGTGAGTCTTGAGGCACAGGTAGGCGCCGTGGGCGATCCCGGTGTACATGGCCCAGGCATGGTTGCTGGCGTAGAGCATCTCTTGCAGCGCCGCATCGAGCAGTTGCGGCAGGCCCTGCCCGCCCTGCTCTTCGGCGCACGCCAGCGCCGGCCAACCACCCTCGACGTAAGCACGATAGGCCTCGACGAAGCCGTCCGGGGTGCTGACCTGGCCCGCCTGCCAGCGGCAGCCCTGGCGATCACCGCGGCTGTTCAACGGCGCCAGCACGCCCTGGCTGAAGCGTGCCGCCTCCTCCCACACTTGTAATGCCAGCGGCAGGTCGAGGGCCTCGAACGCTGGGTTGCGCCGCCAGCTGTCGGGCGCCTGCAACCAGTGTTCGAGGACAAATTGCATATCGCGCAGGGGCGCCTCATAGCTCCACATCGGGACACCTCATCGACTAAAAAGAATCACGCACTCAAGCGCGAAAAGCAGGGTTCTCGATCAGCAGCGCCATGCCCTGCCCGCCGCCCACACACGCCGCGGCAATCCCGTAGCGCAGGTTGTGCTGACGCAGTTGTCGGGCCAGGGACATGACCAGGCGCAGGCCAGTGGCAGCCAGTGGATGCCCGAGTGCCAGCGAACCGCCCTGGACGTTGAGGCGGGCGCTGTCCAGCTTAAGTTCATGGGCCACCGCCAGCACTTGGGCGGCCTGGGCTTCGTTGATCTCGAAGCGGCCGATGTCATCCAGATTCAACCCGCTGCGTTGCAGCAGAAGACGAATCGCCGGTGCCGGGCCGATGCCCATGAACTCGGGGGCCACGCCGACCACCGCGCTGGCCAGCAACCGCGCCAGGGCCGGCCGCGTGCAGGCCGAGGCGCGGCCCACCAACGCCGCCGCCGCGCCATCCACCACGGCACAACTGTTGCCGGCGGTTTGCACGCCGCCGGGATGCACGGCGCGCAAGCGTTTCAAGCTCGCAAGGTCGGTGGGCCGAGGGTGGCTGTCTTCGCTGACGGCAGCGGTCCGACGCGCCAGGCTGATGCCTCTGGGCTGGTATCCCTCAAGCTCGAATAGCTGGTTATCGACCGCCACCACCTCGTCAACCCAAGCGCCGTCACGCTGCGCCTGCAACGCTCGCTGGTGGCTGGCGCAGGCGTAGCGGTCCACCGCCTCGCGGCCCAGACCATAACGGCGCGCCAGGTTGTCGGCCGTGGCGATCATGTCCAGGCCCGGGGCCGGGTCGTACAAGGCCTCCCACAGAAAATCCTTGAACTGGACCTCGCCGCCAAGACGAAACCCGCCCCTGTGGGTGTAAGCCGCGATGGGGTTGCGCGACATGGATTCACTGGCCACACACAAGGCCAGTTGCACGCCGTCCTGCAGTTGCCCGGCAGCCTGGCGCAACAGTTCGAAACCGGTGGCGCAGATGCGCTGCACCCCCAGTGCCGGGACCGCTTGCGCCACCCCGCTGTACAAGCCGATATGCCGTGGCAGCAAGTAGGCATCGAAACTGGCCTGGGCCATGGAGCCGGCCAGAACGCTGTCCACTGCCTGCGGTTCAATACCCGCCCGGGCCAGTACCTCACGGCCTACCTTGATCCCCAGGTCGATGGGTGAGACCTGAGACAGTGCTCCACCCAGGTCAATCCAGGGGGTGCGCACGGCCTCGAGAATTGCCACATCGGCAAATGCCGAATACTGCCCGCTCAAGGTTTCGGCTCGGCGCGCAGGATCGTGGCCTCTTCGCCGCGATACAACGCCTCGACCTTGGCCGCGCGCCATTGCAGCACGGCGCGCTGGTTGATCGAACCTTTGTCGGTGATTTCCCCACGGTCAATGGACGCCGGCTCGTCGAGCAAGGCAATCCATTCCAGGCGACTGGCATTGCCAGTGGCCTCGCGATTGAGGCGCTGCAACCAGTCGCCGAACCACTGGCGCACCGGCGCGCTGGCCAGCACGTCGGCGTCGCTGGCGGCGGCGTCCAGGCCCGCCAACCGACGGCATTCGTAGAGCCTGGGGAACACCAGTGCTCCGAGGCACTCGCGATCGGGCGCGGCAATCACCAGGTCCTGCACATAGGGCGAGCCGTCGAGCACCGCGCGATTGCGCAACGGACCCACGCTGACAAACACCCCGGAAGAGAGCTTGAAATCCTCGGCAATTCGCCCATCGAACATCAGGCCCAGTTGCGGCTGCCGAGGGTCGGCGAGCTTGATCGCGTCTCCTGAACAGTAGAACCCCTGCTCATCGAACACCTCGGCGGTTTGCTGGGGCGCTCGCCAGTAACCCGGCATGATATGCGGCCCGCGAAAGCGCCCTTCGAACTTGCCGTCCACCGGCACCAGGCGCACCTCGCAGCCCGGCGCGGGCAAACCGATATAGCCGGCCATGGACAACGGTCCGGTGGTGAAGGTGCAGGACGGCGCGGCTTCGGTCATGCCCAGCCCGGCCATCATGCGGATGCGCTCACCGCAGTGCTGTTCGGCTACGCGGTCGAGGCGATCCCAGATACTTTGGGACAGGCCGGCGGCGGCGAAGAAGAACAGTTTCATCCGCGCAAAAAAACGCTCGCGCAACTCGGCGTCCTGTTCCAGGGCGTTGACCAGCTCTTCCCAGCCCTTGGGGACCGTCAGGTAAGCCGTGGGCGAAATTTCCTTGAGGTTGCGCAAGGTCTGGGCAAAACCCTGGACCGTGGGCTTGCCGTCGTCCAGATAAAAGGTGCCACCGTTGTAGAGCACGATGCCGACGTTGTGGCTGCCGCCAAAGGTGTGATTCCACGGCAGCCAGTCCACCAGCACCGGAGGTTCCTCACCGAACACCGGAAACGTCTGCAGCAGCATCTGCTGGTTGGCGCAGAGCATGCGCTGGGTGGTGATCACGGCCTTGGGCAATTTGGTCGAGCCCGAGGTGAAGAGAAACTTGGCAATGCTGTCGGGACCGGTGGCATTGAAGGCCTGCTCGGCCTCAGCGCCCCCCGGCGTGTGCAACAGGCTGGCGAAGCTTATCTGGCTGCGCCCGGGCACTTGGCCGCGCACGCAGATCAACGGGGTTTCGGCCGGCAATACGGCCTCGATCGCACGCTGGTAGGCCGCCGCATCGCTGACGAACACCAGCCCGGGTTGCAGCAGGTCACAGACATGCCGCAGCTTGGCGAAATCCTGGGACAACAACGCGTACGCCGGCGAGACCGGGCAGTACGGAATACCGGCGTACATGGCGCCGAGGGCAACCTGCAAATGCTCGATGTCGTTGCCGGACAGCAAGGCCAGCGGCTTGTCCGCCGACAGCCCGTAGCTGAGCAGGCTCTGGGCAATCGCGCGCACGCTGTCGAGCATTTCGCGGTAGCTGACACGGCGCCAATCCCCACCGGCCTGGCGTGCCGCGATAAACGTCTGCTCGGGCCGTACCCGAGCCCAATGCACCAGGCGATCGAGCAGGCGCGCCGGCAACTCGGCCAGGGGCTCCAGGGAGCGCATGTGCAACACGCCGTGTTCTTCAGTGACCGCCACCGGTGCGTGGCCGATGGAGACCTCGCGGTATCGCGGTGCGGGCTGGGGTTGCGGTCGGAATTCGGAACTCACAAGGATGTCCTCCAGCAAGGCGGATCACAGCCGCCTTGTTATTGTTATGTCGCAGCAACTGCTCAGATCGGGTAATGCCGTGGCCCGTTCTGCAAGGTCACCCAGCGCAATTGCGTGAAGTGCTCAATGGACGCCTTGCCACCAAAGCTGCCGAACCCACTGGACTTGACCCCACCAAACGGCATCTGCGCTTCGTCATGCACGGTCGGGCCGTTGATATGGCAAATACCCGACTCGACCCGCTGCGCCAGTGCCAGCGCGCGCCCGGTGTCGCGACTGAAAATCGCCGCCGACAGGCCGAACTCGGAATCGTTGGCCAGGCGCAACAAGGCTTCATCACCGTCTCCGCGCAGCAGGACGGCCACCGGGCCAAAGGACTCTTCGCGGTACAAGCGCATGTGTTCGGTGACGCCATCGATCAGGGTCGGCTGCAAGATGCTGCCCTCGAGCTGGCCGCCTATCACCAGCCGCGCGCCCTTGGCCAGGGCATCGTCGATCAGGGCCTTGATGCGTGTGCCAGCGCTGGCGTCCACCAGGGAACCGAGTACCGAATCCGCCGCAGCGGGGTCACCCGCACGCAGGGTCGCGACCTTGGCCGCCAGCTTGGCGGTGAACGCATCGGCGACCCTGGCATCGACAATCAGGCGTTCGGTGGACATGCAAATCTGGCCCTGGTTGAAATAGGCGCCAAAGGCCGCCGCCGCCACAGCCGAGTCAAGATCGGCATCGTCGAGCACCAGCAACGGCGCCTTGCCACCCAACTCCAGCAACGCCGGCTTGAGGTGACGCGCCGAGAGCTCGCCGACAATCCGCCCGACATGGGTCGAGCCGGTGAAGTTGACCCGCCGCACGGCCGGGTTGGCGATCAATCGCTCGACAATCGCGGCGGCATCGGCCGGGGCATTGCTGATGACGTTGACCACGCCATCGCCCAGGCCGGCGTCCTGCAATACCTGGCCGATCAGGCGGTGCACTGCCGGGCTCAGCTCCGAGGCCTTGAGCACCACGGTGTTTCCGCAGGCCAGCGGCATGGCGATGGCGCGCGTGGCGAGGATCACCGGAGCGTTCCACGGCGCGATGCCCAGCACCACACCGCACGGTTGACGCAAGGCCATGGCGAAACTGCCGGGAACATCCGAGGGAATCACCTCCCCCGTAATCTGGGTGGTCATCGACGCCGCTTCGCGCAGCATATTGGCCGCCAGACGCACGTTGAAGCCATACCAGTTGGCCATGGCGCCGGTCTCGCCGGCGGCGGCGATGAATTCGCTGCTGCGCGCCTGCAATTGCTCGGCAGCGTTGAGCAAGCGGGTGCGGCGTTCGTTGGGCGCCAGCGCCGCCCACGCGGGGAACGCGGCGTGGGCGGCGGCGACCGCGGCGTCGGCATCTTCCAGGGTCGCCGCAGCCACCCGCGAGACCACTTCACCGGTCACCGGGTTGCGACGTTCGAAGGTTCGACCGTCACGGGCGGGGCACGACTGGCCGCCGATCAACAGGGGCACGTCCAGCATGGTGATTCCTCTTTATTGTCTTTATCGGGAATACGTTCAAGCAGGGTACAACGGCGCGGCCAGGCGGCCGCGCCCTTCAGCGTTTATAGGCCTGCAGGCCAGGCTTGATGCTCTTGTCGTCAAGGAACTGTTTCATGCCCTGCTCGCGACCGCCTTCGGTGTCGAGCAGGCGCGACTGATCAAGCTTGGCGTAGAGATAATCCTCGTTCTGCTCCCAGGTCAGTTCGCGGCAGCGCTTGAAGCCATGCTTGGCGGCACGCAGCACCACCGGGTTTTTCTCCAGCAGGTTGCGCGCCAGTTCGATGGTCACTTCGCGCAGTTGAGCCAGGGGCACGCTTTCGTTGACCAGGCCCATTTGCGCAGCTTTCTGCCCGCCAAAGGTCTTGCCGGTCATGATGTAGTACAGCGATTGACGATGGCCCACGGTGTCGGCCATGGCCTTGCTCACCAGGTTGCCCGGCGGGATGCCCCAGTTGATTTCCGAGAGGCCGAAGGTCGCTTCGTCGGCGCAGATCGCCAGGTCGCACGCCACCAGCGGGCTGAAGCCACCGCCGAAGCACCAGCCATTGACCATGGCGATGGTCGGCTTGGCGTACATGCGCAGCAGTTTCCATTGCCATTGCGAGGCTTCGCGGCGGATTTTTTCCTGGAGGATTTCCGGGCCGGCATCCACTTCGCGGAAGTATTCCTTGAGGTCCATGCCCGCAGTCCAGGCTTCGCCCGCACCGGTGAGGACCAGCACGCCGGCGGCAGGGTCCTGTTCGAGGGTTTCCAGGACGTCGATCATTTCCCGGTTCAGGGTCGGGCTCATGGCGTTGCGTTTTTCCGGACGATTGAGAATGACCCAGGCGATGCCTTCTTCGATCTCAACCTTGACTGTGGTCCAACGGCCTTCGTAATTGCTCATGGCGGTACGCTCTTGTTCTGGGTGTGAAGATGATTCGAAATTAAACCGCAAATATAGTTATGTCAATTAACTATTAATCTGAATAACCAATATTTTTCCTGCTTAAAACCCGCGCGGTGCAGGCGCTTTCAAAACCCGGCATAGCCATAGCGCGCCAACACCGGCAAACTAGATACTCTTATTAACCTGCACCTTCTGAGGATTGCACTGCCAATGGCCAAGCCTTCCACCATCGCCACCGCCAGCCAGGCCCTGCCCGACAACGACGAGGTAAGGCCGCCGCTGGATTCAGCCCTGGACGATCTGATCGGTTACGCCATGCGCCGCGCCCAGCTCAAGCTGTTCCAGAACCTGATCGGCCGGTTGTCGGACCACGACCTGCGCCCGGCGCAGTTTTCGGCCCTGGCAATCATCGAGCAGCACCCCGGGCTGATGCAGGCCGACCTGGCTCGCGCCCTGGCCATCGAGCCGCCCCAGGTGGTGCCATTGCTGAACAAGCTGGAAAGCCGCGCTCTGGCCGTGCGGGTACGCTGCAAACCGGACAAGCGCTCCTACGGGATCTTCCTCAGCAAGACCGGCGAAACCCTGCTCAAGGAACTCAAGGACATCGCCGCCCAGAGTGACCTCGACGCCACGGCCGCCCTCGACGGCCAGGAACGTGAAGAGCTGCTGCGCTTGCTGAAGAAGGTCTACCAGGACTGATCGGCCTACCAGAGCGCCACGGTGTAGAGCACCAGGAAACGGGTCTGGTTTTCATCGCGAAAGGCCGCGCCGCTCGGGAAGTCATTGCGGTAGATCGACTTGCGCGCCATGAACCCGACGTTCTTCAGCGGGCCGCTCTGAATCACATACCCCAGTTCCATCTGGAACTCGCGCTCCTTGCGATCCTCGGCGTTCAAAGCGGCCAGTTCGATGTGGTCGCCACGCACATAGCGCAGCCGAGTCTTGAGCCCCGGCACACCCGATGCCGCGAAGTCATAGTCGTAGATGGCTTGCCAGGTGCGCTCCTTGGCGTTGAGAAAGTCCGAACTCATGGTCAGTTCGCTCATGCCCATCAACTCCGTTCCCGAGATATAGGGCGTGGCCGTCTCCCCGCTTGAGTGCATGTAGCCAAGGCTGACGCGATGGCCGCCCAGGCGGTAGCCAAACAACGCCGAGAGGTTGCGGTTATCCACCTTGCCCGCCTTGGCACTGCCATCCTCACGGCTGAAAAAACTGCGCAGGTCGCTGGTGAGCACACCATCGCCCACCGGCAAGTTGTGCAGCAGCGCCAAGGTGTCCTGCTGATAGAGGTCCGCGATCTGCGAGTGATAAACCCGCAGGCTGAGGTCTTTATTGACCTGGTAATCACCGCCCACATAAGCCAGGTGCGAGGTGGTGGCGGTGGCGTTGAAGCGCCGGTTGGGCGAGGCGATGGTCATGGCCTGGTAGTCGGTGGAGTCGCGTTTGTTGATGCGGTCGATATAGCCCGTGTTGAGGGTCAGGCCATCGATGTCCTTGGAGCTCAACGTGGTGCCGCGAAACGTTTGCGGCAGCAGCCGCGACGGACTGGCAAAGGCAAACGGCAGGAAGATCGACACATCGCCGGCCTTGACCGTGGTTTGGGCGAACCGCAGTTTGGCGGTTGGGGCCAGGCGCGAGTAGTCGTCGGCGGCGCGCTTGTCGCTGGCCGACACCGGCAACAACTCGGTACCGCTGCGGTCCGGCGAAGAGTCGAGCTTGACCCCCATCAACCCGCGTACATCCAGGCCAAAGCCGACCGGGCCAGGGGTGTAACCCGATTCCAGGTTGAGGATGAACGCCTGGGCCCATTCCCGTGCGGCGGTCTTCGCACCGTCATCCTTGTAGTCGCGGTCCAGGTAGTAATTGCGCAAGGTCAGGGTGCCGTGGCTGTCGTCGATAAAGCCTGCAGCCCACAGCGAACCGGGCAGCACGCTCAAGGCCAACAATGCCATCAGCCGGCGTGGAGTGTTGTTCGACACACAGGAGACGGACGCCGCTGCAACGGCGTCCTCCATAGGGAGTTCTGGCATGTTCGATGTCCATTTTTGTTGTTGTTATTGGGTTGGCGCACGCGCGGCCCTGTGAGCCTCGCAAACCAAGAATGGAAACAGCCGACGGTACTCGTCAACCGTAACTGACCGATAATCGAACATTAATAAAGCTATCTATTTTTTATCCATGAACAAACAAATATCTCAATCAATTGAATTTAATGACTTTATTCCGTTTTTTTACTGATTTTATTCCACGATTCATTTTTTAGTTATATTTGTTATCTTAATCCTTAGCAGCCACTCAAGCTCGCCACCACAACAAAAACAACAATGAGGTTTGCCATGGACAGTCCATCGCGTCGTTCGACGCTGACTATTGCGTTGTGCTTTATCGTTGCGCTGATCGAAGGGTTCGACCTGCAAGCCGCCGGCACCGCCGCCGCTGGGTTACGTCAAACCTTCGCCCTGGATCCGAAGATGCTCGGCTGGGTGTTCAGCGTCGGCATCATCGGCCTGCTGCCGGGGGCGTTCTTCGGGGGCTGGGTTGCCGACCGGATCGGGCGCAAGAAAATCCTGGTCAGCGCCGTGCTGCTGTTCGGGTTGTTTTCACTGAGCACCGCATTTGTCGAGAGCTACTCAAGCTTGTTGCTGGTGCGCTTTCTCACCGGCCTGGGGCTGGGCGCCGCGTTGCCCAACCTGATCGCGCTGTGCGCCGAAGCGGTGAGCGAACGCAACCGTGGCACGGCCATCAGCGTGATGTACTGCGGGGTGCCGCTGGGGGGAGCATTGGCCGCGGTGGTGGCGATGTTTTCCAGTGAGCACTGGCAGACCACGTTTATTATCGGCGGCCTGGCGCCCTTGCTGGCCGTGCCGCTGATGATCCTGCTGCTGCCTGAATCCAGTGCCTTTCGCCAACAGCTCGACAACACCCACGGCGCCCGCCCCTCCACCGGCCAGGCGCTGTTCGGCGACGGTCGCGCGCGCACCACGCTGGCCTTGTGGCTCAGCTACTTCTTCACCCTGACCGTGATGTACATGCTGCTTAACTGGCTGCCGTCGCTGTTGCTGGAACAGGGTTTCAGCAAACCCCAGGCGGGCATGGTGCAGATGCTCTTCAATATCGGCGGCGCCCTGGGGTCGCTGCTCGGCGGCGTGCTGCTGGACCGCTGTAATGCCCTCAAAGTGGTGCTGTCGGTGTACGCCGGGCTGCTGGCGGCCCTGGCCGGGGTCGGGCTGTCAGTGGGCATCGTACCCATGGCCATTGCCGGCTTTGCCGCCGGTTTGTTCGTGATGGCTGCGCAGTTGGTGCTGTACGCCTCGGCACCGCCCTCGTATCCCACCTCGGTGCGTGCCACCGGCGTCGGGGCCGCCGTGGCAGTGGGCCGCCTGGGTTCGGTGGCCGGGCCGCTGGCGGCCGGGCAACTCCTCGCTGCCGGCGCCGGCACCGCGGGGGTACTGCTGGCGACGTCCCCCGGGGTGGTGATTGCCGCACTGACCATCATCAGCGTGATGGTGCGTACCGCGCCTACTAGAACTTATGCAGCCAGTTGAGCACCAGTTTGTTGCCCCCGGTGCGGTTCTGCGCCTGTTGTTCAAAGTAGGCGTTTACCGATAGCACCTCCTCCTTGCTGAACGCATAGACCAGGCCTGGGCCAATGGCCCAGACCTTTTCCCGGCGCCCGCTCACGGCGTGCCCATCGACCTGGGTGTCGGTGATCTGCTTCAACCAATAGCCGTTCACCCCCACGCTCAGTTGCTGGCTCAAGGCATATTGCAGCGTCAGGTTGGCATGCAATGCCTGGCCGGCCTGGGTATCGGAAACATCCCCGAAGCCTGCCTGCGGATCATCATTCTTGCCATTCCACAGGTACATGAAACGCCCGCTCGCCGACCATGTCGGGCTGAACCAGTACGTCGCCGCGTAATACGGGTTGAATGACCAGAAGTTGCTGCCGGGGTTGATCGAGCGATGGCGGTCATAGGCCCCCACCGGGATCGAAACATCAGCCTCGACACGCTGGGTCAACAGCGGGCTGCCATCGGCGCGATTCAGAGTTGGCAGTTGCAGGAAGGCACCGACCGTCAGGTCACCGAAGCCAGCACGGGAACTCAGCGCCGCATTGTTCAACCCATCGTCGACATTCACCCGGGCCAGGGAAGTGTTGATCAGGGTGAAGCCGGGCATCGCGCCATTGGCCAGGGGTTGGCCGACGTAGATGATCTGCGTGGTGGGCGCCACCACTTCCAGGTCCTGCTTGGGCAGCGCCAGCTTGTTGCCGTGGGCATCATTGAAACGGTTGGACCGCGAGTAGGTCAGGTACTCCTCCAGGTACCAGCCAGGGCCGGCCGGCGCTGGCGAGCCGTCGTAGAAACTGGTGGTGCCGAGGTTGAGTCCGGGAAGGTCGTAAGCATGTGCAGTCGATGTCAGCGCGACAAATGTCGTGGCCGCAACCGTCCGCAAGATAGGCTTGAGCATCTTGTATGTCCTGTATTTTTGTTGTTGTTCAAGACTCCCGGCACGTAGGGCCCGCACCGGGATTTATCGCTGTGGCAGGCCCTACACGTAGGTGGCGGCCAAACCGCCATCCACCGGTAGATTGACCCCGTTGACCCAGCGCGCAGCATCCGAGCAGAGGAAGGCAATCACCGCCGCCACCTCATCGGCCAGGGCTGGACGGGTCATGCGCTGGCTGTCCTCGGCCACCCGCTGCGGCCCGAGCATGCTGACGAAATCGCCGAGAATCGGGGTAAACACCGGCCCCGGCGCCACGCAGTTGATACGCAGCGAGTGATCGCGAAACCAGCCCTGGGATTGTTGGAAGCTCCACACGATCAGCGCCTCCTTGAAGTATTGATAACAGCTGCCCTGCTCCACCGGATTGGCCGCCAGCCACTGCTGCCCGGCCTCGAAGCTGGGTATCGCGGCCAGCGTCTTGTGCAGCTCCAGCCGTTGCGGCCATTGCGCGCCAAGCACCGAGGCGACATTGACGATGCTGCCGCCCGCCGGCATGCGTGGCAGCAGCGATTGAGTCAGGTGCCGCAGCCCCAGGTAATTGACCGTGGCCACCGCGTGCACGGGCGCCGTACCGGGCACACCAGCGATGTTGCACAGCCCGTGGACCCGCGCGGGCAGGCGCGCCACCAGCGCATCAATGCTGACAGGGTCACCCAGGTCAGCCTGGAAGAAACCATCCAGGGTCAGTTGCGGTTCATGGCGATCCACGCCGATCACCGTGGCCCCCTGGAAACGCGCGAGCCGCGCCAGTTCGGCGCCAATGCCTGAAGCGACGCCGGTGACAATCAGGGTTTTGTTGTACAGGTTCATGTTCAAGCCCTCTTATTTTTGTATAGGCACAGGTGTAACAAAGCGATGAGCCAGCGCCCAGAACGGCTATGGCTCAGAATGGATAGACAGGCGGCGTATTTTTCAGCGTGACCCACTGCCACTGGCTGTACTCGTCCCAGTCGGCCGACCCGCCGACGCTGCCGCCGTTGCCGGAAGCACCGCGCCCGCCGAACGGGTTGATGCATTCGTCGGCCACGGTCTGGTCGTTGATGTGCAGCAGGCCGCAGTCCAGCCGCTCACCGATGGCCATGGCGCGCCCAACCGACGGCGAGATGATGGCGGCCGAGAGGCCGTACTCCGTGCGGTTGGCCAGTTCGATCGCTTCCTCGTCGGTGGTAAAGCTGACCACCGTGGCCACCGGGCCGAACAGCTCTTCCTCAAAGGCGCGCATGCCCGGACGTACGCCACTGAGTACGGTGGGCTGGTAGAACAACCGGTCATAGTCGCCGCCCGCCTCGAGCCGTGCGCCGGCCTGCAGGCTGTCACTGACGATCTCGTGCACGCGCAGCAATTGCCGTTGGTTGATCAACGGGCCGAGCGCCGCTTCACCCCGGGCGGCATTGCCCACCGTGAGTGTCCGGGCCTTGTCCACCAGCTTGCGGGTGAGGCTTTCAGCGATGGATTGATGCACGAGAATCAGCCCGGTCGCCATGCAGATTTGCCCCTGATGCAGCCAGGCGCCCCAGGCTGCATTGCTCGCGGCCAGGTCGAGGTCGGCGTCTTCAAGAATGATCAGCGGGTTTTTCCCGCCCAGCTCCAGCGCAACCTTTTTCAGGTGTCGCCCGGCCACTTCAGCGACTTTGCGCCCCGCCGCCGTGGACCCGGTGAACGCAATCATCCGCACATTCGGATCGCGGCACAGCGCTTCCCCCGCCGGCGCCGCGCCGGGCATCACCTGCAGCAGGCCCTTGGGCAAGCCCGCCTCTTCAAACAGCCGGGCAATGAGAAAACCCCCGCTGACCGGGGTCTGCGGGTCAGGTTTGAGCACCACTGCATTGCCTGCCGCCAGCGCCGGGGCCACTGAGCGCAGTGACAGCACCAGCGGAAAGTTGAACGGTGAAATCACCCCGACCACGCCGTGGGGCTGGCGCCGTGCATAGGACAGTCGGCCGGCTGCACTGGGCAGCACCACCCCGTGAGGTTGGGACAACAGCCCCGCCGCCTGATGCAGCAGCACAATCGCTTCACGCACTTCGTGCTCGCCCTTGAACAACGCGCCCCCGGTTTCCCGGGCGACGTACAGCGCCAGCTCGGCGAAGGACCGCTGGGCCAGGTCCGCCGCCTTGCGAAACACCTCGGCGCGCTCCCGTGGGCCCAACGCAGCCCAGGCCGGCTGCGCCAGGGCCGCACTGCGGCAGGCGATGGCGATGTCGGCCGCGTTGGCCATGGCGCAGCGCATCAGGGGTTCGCCGGTGGCGGGTTCAATCACGTCAATCACAGATCCCGACACGGGAATCCAGTCGCCGTTGAACAGGCATTCGGACGCGATGGCCCGCTGTAGAAAGGGGGTGGTTTCAGACACTGGCATTGGCAACTCCGGTTCTTGTAATTGTCATCGTCTGCACAGGGTGCAAACGCCGCATCAAGCCTTGAGCAAAGGCTGTGCCGCTTGCACGCAACGGCGCGCATATAAACCGGCGAGGGCTCTGGGTCGAGGCCTGCCGCGCAACGCTCACACGCCTGGGGCGTTGACCCGCAAAAAACCCGGGCTTCGCCACTTGTTCAATTGATAAGGTTATGTTTTATAACTATCTGAGCAGTTGCTCATATCGATCACTCGCTTTGCAGGGGCATAACAATGACTAATCCCCACAGCGCGCTGCCCGACGACCGGGTGGCCAGCGCGCCCTACCCTCCGCGAGGCGACAGTCGCCAACTCAGTGACAGCAGCTCGCCCACCACTGCGGAACTGGCCGACTGCCTGTTCTTTTCCCCTGAAGACGGGCGCATCTGGCTCAACGATCAACGCATGTTGTTGCTGCACAGTTCGTCGTTCGGCGCCCTGCGCGCCGAGGTCATCGAGCGCCTGGGACTGGACCAGGCCCGGGGCCTGTTCACCCGCACCGGTTATGCCTCCGGCGCACGGGATGCGCGCTTGATCCGCGAGCGCTGGCCACAGGCCGATGCCGCCGCGGTGTTTCGCGCCGGGACACACCTGCACACCCTGGAAGGCATGACCAAGGTCGAACCGCTGCACTTCAAGTTCGATGCCGACTCGGGGTTCTATGAAGGGGAATTTCTCTGGCACCACTCGTGCGAAGCCGATGAACATATAGGGGCCTACGGCATCGGCCAGGACCCGGTGTGCTGGACCGAAACCGGCTACGCCATCGGCTTCGTCAGTGGCCTCTTCGGGCAAATGGTGATTTTCCGCGAAGTGGAATGCCGTGGCATGGGCCATCGCCGTTGCCGCGTGATTGGCAAGACGGCCGAGCAATGGGGTGATGTCGAACAGGACCTGCGCTACCTGAATGTGTACCAGGCCGTCACTGGCCCTGCCACCCCCACGCTCGCAGGCCCCGTGGGCAGCAGTGGCGGAACCCGCCAGCCGCAACCGTTGGTAGGCGCCAGTGCCGCGTTCAACGCGGCGATGCAAGCGCTGCAAAGGGTTGCACTGACGCCCGCGACGGTGCTGATCAGCGGTGAGTCCGGTGTGGGCAAAGAGATGTTTGCGCGCCAGCTGCACCAGCTCAGTCGTCGCCATGACAGCCCGTTTGTGGCACTCAATTGCGCCGCCATCCCGGATAACCTGGTGGAGGCCGAACTCTTTGGTGTCGAACGCGGCGCCTATACCGGCGCTACGCACTCGCGCCCCGGGCGATTCGAACGGGCCCAGGGTGGCACCCTGTTCCTGGATGAAATCACCAGCCTCAGCCTGCCCGGGCAAAGCAAGTTGCTGCGAGCCTTGCAGGAACGGGAAATCGAACGGGTCGGCGGGGTGCGCGGGATCAAGGTGGATGTGCGCGTGGTGGCCGCCACCAATATCGACCTGCGTAAAGCCGTGGCAGACGGAAGCTTTCGCGAAGACCTGTTCTACCGGCTGAACGTTTACCCCATCGCCCTGCCCCCGCTGCGTGAACGCCGGGACGACATCCCGCTACTGATCAATGCGTTCCTGACGCGCTTCTGCCAGGACTACGCCCGGACCCCGGCAGGCCTGACCATGCGCGCCCTGAAGACGTTGCTGCGCTACGACTTCGCGGGCAATGTGCGCGAGCTGCAAAACCTCATCGAACGCGGCCTGATCGCCAGCGACGAAGGCCAGGCCATTGACCTGGTGCATCTGTTTCGCAACGAACCGCTGCCCGCCGAGCCCTATGGCCTCGACGACCAAGGCAGCCTGTCAAATACCGCGCAGGCGCCTCGCTCGACGCTGCTGGATACCCTCGACCCGTTGGACCAGGGGGTTTCCATTGAAGGCCTTGAATCGCGCCTGATCACTGAAGCATTGCAACAAAGCGCCGGCAACCTGGCCGCGGCCGCCAGGCTCGTGGGGCTCAGCCGTGCTCAATTTGCTTACCGTATGAAGAAGCACCGGCGGCAAACTCCTTGAATGGCAATTAGTGCTTTAAAAGCTTTACCCAATTAAGTATTTTGCAGGGGTATGGGGCCGACACGCGCCCCTCTTTATTATTCGTGACAAGGATCTCCTGTGAGTGGACTGCGTGAACGTCAGAAAGCCGAGCGCCGGCAAGCTATCAGTGAAGCTGCGGTCGAACTGTTTGAGCGCCAGGGTTTCCAGAACACCACCATCGAACAGATCGCCAGCCAGGCCGGAGTGTCGCCGCCGACGGTGTTCAAGTACTTCGGCAACAAGCAGGAAATCATCCTGGAGATCCTGCACCACGCCGATCAACGCGCGATCACCGACACCCGCAGCCTGATCCACCAAATAGACGATCCGGTCGAAGCGCTCTGCCACCTGGAACGCCTGCTCACGGGCTATGCCCTGGAGGTCATGCACCCCAGCCTGTGGCGTGAACTGCTGCCGCTGATCCTGTTCGGCGGCAGCAATGGACTGCCCGAAGGCTACCGGGCCATGAACGATGCGCTCAGGGCCGAAATCAGCGAACTGCTGCGGGAACTGCAACGGGCCGGCAAGCTGCGCGCGCAACTCGATGTGGAATTGGCCGCGTTCCTGTTGAACGACTATTCGCACCTGCAATTGTTCAGGCTGGTAAACCAGGAACACCCGGATATCGACGCGCACTCCCTGCAGGTCAGGCGTATCACCGAGCTGGTGTTTTACGGCATGCAGGCCTGATTGCCTCCTGAGTCGAGCCCGGCGCGCACGCACCGGGCCACACAGATCATCGGTTGCTCTTGATGGCGGTCCAGGTGCGGGTACGGATGCGCTCCACGGCGGCCGGAATCGGCTCCAGGGCAAACAGGGTCTTGCGCGCTTCGTCCGGCACATACATGTTGGGGTCGTTGCGGATGCTGGCGTCCACCAGCGCGGTAGCGTCCCTGTTCGGGTTGGGGTAGCCGATCTTGTTGCTGATACGGGCAATCACGTCCGGGCGCAGGATGTAATTGATGAACGCATGGGCCTCCGCCAGATCAGGGGCCTTGGCCGGGATCATCATCACGTCCGACCACATCGGCGCGCCTTCCTTGGGCAGTGCCATTTCGACCTTGACGCCCTTGCCAGCGGCATCTGCCAGTCGTGTGGCCAGTGCGACACCGCCGGACCAGCCCACGCCCACACAGATATCACCGTTGGCCAGGTCCATGCCGTAGCGCGACGAGTTGAAGTAACTGACGTAAGGGCGAATCTTCATCATCAGGGCCTGGGCTTGTACATAGTCCTCGCGCTTCTGGCTATTGGGGTCGAGGCCCTTGTAGTGCAAGGCAATCGGCAGGATCTCGTTGGCGGCGTCGAGAAAACCCACGCCACAACTGGCGAGTTTGGCGAGGTTTTCTTCCTTGAAGATGATGTCCCAGCTGTTCATCTGCACGTCGGGGCCGAGGGCTTTGCGCACCTTGTCGACGTTGTAGCCGATCAATGTGGTGCCCCACAGGTAAGGCGCGGCGTAGCGGTTGCCGGTGTCACCCACGGCTTCCAGGGACTGCATGAACTGCGGGTCCAGGTGCTGCCAGTTGGGCAACTGCTTGCGGTCCAGCGGTTGCACGGCACCGGCCGTGATCAAGTGCCCCAGGTTGGCGGTGCCGGGAAACACCACGTCGTACCCGGAGTTGCCCGTCAACAGTTTGGACTCCATGGTTTCGGCACTGTCGAACACATCATAAATAGGCCGAATGCCGGTTTCTTCCTCGAAGCTCTTCAGCACTTCGGGTGGCAGGTATTCGATCCAGTTGTAGATCCGTACGGTGCGTTCTTCAGCCAGGCAAAAACCACTGATGAGCAACGAGGCGACAGCGCCCAGCACGGTGTTACGCAAAAATCTGTTCATGATCAAAACACTCCAGCGCGGCCGCGATGGCTCGCAGCACTTAATAGCGGTAGGTGAAATACAGTTCCAGCGCACTGAACATCTGGTCGTTACCGAACACCTGTTTGGCGGCGGCCAGTGGCTTGACCCAGTTGTAGGACAGCGACGTATAGAACGACGGCGTGGGTGTCCAGTCGAGGAAAACCACACTTTCGTCGGCAAAGCGCCGATCGCTGACCGGTGCGCCCAGGTAGTTTTTTTCATCCAGCCAGAACTGGTAGTGAATCGCGCCGAGGGTCAGGGTTTCGTTGAGGTGGGTCTTGAGGGAGAACTGCTGGACATTTTCGTTGCTGTTGAACAGCAGGTAATTGCCGACCACGTCCCCGACCAGCCACGTGCTCCAGTCGACGAAGCCTTTGCTCAGTGGGTCCCAGGCTTTTTGCCGGTTGTCGGTGAGGTTGTCGTCGCCGGAAAAGCTCGCGTAGCGGTAGCCAAGGACCGGCGTCAGCGGCAAGGTGTTGAAGGCATAGTCGGCCTGGGCATACCAGGCGCTGGCAGCGTAATCGACACCCTCGCCGCTGCCCCGCTCCAGCGCGTACTCGGCATTCAGCGTCAGCGCCTGTACGCCGGGCACTTTGGCGTTGAGCGCCCGCAGGTTATACACCTGCATCCCGTCCCGGCGGCGCGGGAGCGTGCTACCTCTGGGGCCAAGGGCATTGACCTTCATGGCCATGGCGCCGAGCGTCACCTGGTCATCGAGGTTGTAATCCAGGTTGACGCCGGTCATGCGAAAATCGCCCAAGTCATCATCGGTGCGCAAGGTGAAAGCCTGAGACTTCAGCGCACCATGATCCCAGGCGAAGATCGCCGAATCCCTGAACGCGGTTCGCGGGCCGAGCCAGTAGGCGCCATCCTTGAACTGGTCGAGGTTGCCATCCATGACGATGAACCCCGTACCGATCATGTAGTTCTGGCGGCCGGCGGTGAGCTTCCACTCGCCGGCGCGAAAACCGCCATAGAGTTCTTCGGCGGCGGCCTTGCCATCGGAACTGCGGCTGAAGCCACCCGCATCACCATCGCCAAAGGTGCTCGCCGCCACCAGGGAACCGCCCGCGAGCAGGCTGAAATCCGGTTGCAGCGCGTACTCGAGTTTGACCCCCGGTTTTACGTAAACCTCTTGCCAGTTGATCCGGGCGCCGCCGTTTTTACCGTTGCGCGCATCGACCCGGCCGCTGCCGAAGTTGACCCCACGGGTAAACAACGTTGCCCCGCCTGCGGTGAGATTGACTTCGCCCTTGAGATCGCCGTCCTCAAAGGTGTAGCCCGCGAATGCGACGTGGGTGGTCAAGGGTAAGCCGACCGCCAACAGCGCTCGAGAGAAACGCTTGCTGAATACCATAAGAAGCTCCTGTGGAATTATTGTTGTTACAGGGCAGTCAATGGCGACGCAGGGCGCCGCCAACACCTGGGCAAGCCAGGTGAATAGAACGCAAAACTCTTATTGTTTGGCGTGGGTCAGTGGCTCAGGTGGGCGGCGATCGCGCGCAGCATGCGCACGCTGTCAGTATCAAATGGGCTGACCGCATCGGTAAGCGAAGACTGCTTGACGATCACCACGCCGGACGGCTTATCGATAAACAGGTATTGGCCGTGGATCCCCCCAGCCATCAGGGCCTGGCTGTGGTCGTTGAACACGTACCACTGGCTTCGATAGGACGCACCGGGCGTCCAGCGGGAGAACTCAGCATTTTGCGCGTAGATCGCTGGATCCGCGCCGGCGGTGATACGGGCCACAGTCTCGGGCGACAGCAGCTCAACGCCGTCGTGGCAACCGTTGTTGGCCAGCAGGCGACCGAAACGCGCCATGTCTCTCAAGGTGGCGCTGAAGCCCGCCCCGGCCACGTTACGGCCCCAGGGATCGGCCAGGAAATAGCCGTCGCGGTCGCACCCCAGGTGCCCCCAGACCTCCTCCAGCATCTGACTGCAGGCCTTGCCTGAGGCACGCTCCATGACCCAGGCCAAGGCTTCGGTGGTGGCCGTCACATAATGGAAAAAGCCCCCATGGCTGCCGCGTTTCTTGAGGGATGGCAAGTACTGGTACAACGACTCGAACTGCGCGTACTGCGCCGGTGCGGGTTGAAAGCCGCATGCATAGCCGTACTGCGAGCTTTCTGAATTGGGGTCGTCATACACTTCGCTGTAGTCGATGCCCACCGCCATATCGAACAATTGGCGCACCGTCGCATCGCCAAATGCGCTGCCCGCCAGTTCAGGCACGTAGTAAGCGGCCGGCCGCTCGGGCTTGAGCACGCCGCTCGTCACCAACTGTTCACCCAAGGTACCGATCAGCGACTTGGTGACCGAGAACATGATGTGCCGGTCACAGGCGCGCTGACCGTTGAAGTAGCGCTCGTACAACACCGTGTCACCCTGCATCACCAAAAAGGCGTCCGTCTGGCTGGCGACGAGGTGCTCGATCACACGGATGCCCAGCCCACTCTCACTGTCGAAACACAGCTGATCCAGCGCGCGCGGCGCCTCCTGGAGCTGACCGGCAGGCCCTGGCCCCGCCGACACATCAATGCTGGGGCGCAGTCGCGCCAGATGACGGAACCCCCACTGATTGAAGGGCGTGCGCATCCAGTTGTTCCACGTTACCCGGTGTTCCGGCGCGGCGGGAAACCCCTGCATCAGCAGCGGCGCCACGCGAGTGGCCAATGAAGACTCATTGGCCTCGACATAAGAAGTCGCGAGGGAGAATTGGGCTTTATGACTCATCGGGGTAACCCTGAAGATGACTCTGCATGAAGCAGATGCAGAGAAATAATTACCCCATATAATATTTTAGTCAATAAAACTTTTTACCATGAAAATATATCCCCTTGCACGCAGTGCCCGGGGCAACTGCAGCCTGTGTGGTCACACATTACCTTTGCGTGGATTGTTACCGTCGATCAAAGGTAAGCGTCCGGCAAAGCCACGGTAAGCACCTAGCCAGGACACCTCCCTGGTGCGTCAGGGGCGGTGCCCCTTACGGTTTGTTAAATTATTCGAGGTGGTAATTCAACCAAATATGGTGCGTTCCATCGGTGTCAATTGTGATCCCTCCTGACCCTGATATCCCTTTCAAACCGTCCGTACCACTGCCTCCAACTATGCAGAAAAACTCATCTGCACGATCAATTCCGGTAGTGGAGGCGGAATGAATGAAGTTAAAGGAACCCTCTACCCCATTCACCGTACCCTTGAAGCTCTCCATCGCGATGTAGCTGCCCCTTCTTGACGCTTGGTCGAACGCCGCAGTGAAGGCTGTTGAAGAAATACCATCGATAGCTCCTGTATAGGACTTTTCCATGGAGCTGATCGACACTGGTAAGCCTGTTGTAATTTCGGGCGTGAGAGTCAGGTCAGTTGGTTTGAAATTCTTGGAGGAAAAAGTGGCTCGCGCTTCCATTCGGATCAATCCTGTTCCATATGAGTTGAGCGGTCATTCTAATGCAAGAGCACCCTCACGTTGAGAACGTCAGGCCGAGATCCAATGCTCTGGCAGCAGTTGGTCGATCTCACTTGCTCGCTGCGTCGGCAGGCGCGTCAGCACATCTTTCAGATACGCATAAGGATCATGCCCATTCATGCGGGCGGACTGAATCCAGCTCATGATCGCAGCTGCCCGTTTACCACTGCGTAGCGACCCGGCGAACAACCAGTTCGAGCGTCCAAGTGCCCACGGCCTTATCTGATTTTCGACCGCGTTATTATCTATGGGCACAGCCCCGTCCTCGATATATCGAGTCAGTGCCGTCCAGCGTTTGAGGCTGTAATCCAGAGCTTTCGCGATAGCCGACCCTTCGGGCACAAGATCACGCTGGGCCAACATCCAGGTATGCAGTGCGTCGATAATGGGGGCCGCTTTTTCCTGGCGTATTCGCCAGCGATTTTCGTCGGTCATTTCCCGCGCTTGCCGTTCAATTTCGCACAACCCGCCAATTGAGTGCAGCGCCTGCTCAGCCAGTTGGCTTTTATTCGTCGCGTGCAAATCGAAAAACTTGCGGCGGGCGTGGGCCTGGCAGCCGATTTCCGTGATGCCTTGTTGGAAGCTGGCTTTGTAGCCGGCAAAATCATCGCAAACCAGCTTGCCATTCCACTGGCCAAGAAAGTTGCGTGCATGTTCGCCCGCACGGCTTGGGCTGAAGTCGTACACCACTGCCTGGAGCGCCGAAAAAGGCGTAGTGCAGTCGGCCCAGACATAAGCGCGATGGATTTTCTTCTCGCCCGGCGTGAGCATCTGCACCAGCGTTTCGTCAGCGTGGATCACGCCTTGAGCAAGCACTGTTTCGCGCAGTGCGTCGACCAAGGGTTGGAACTGCACGCCAGTTTGGCCGACCCACTGCGCCAGTGTCGAGCGGGCGATCGCCAGGCCGGCGCAGCCGGCGGATTCAACGCCTTCAGCTCGGCTTCGATGGCCGCGATGTCGGTGTCGAGCAGGTCGTCGAGCAGGCAGCCTTGGGCAGGGCTCAATTGCTCACTGCGCTTGGCAAACTTATTACGTTTGAACCAGGCGATTTCGTGGGTGAGCTGCTCGATGATGGTTTGGTAGCGGTCGTTCTTCTTGCCCATCCGGTCGACCTGCTGCCCGAGAGAATCAACCTGGGACAGCAACTGCGCCGCGAGCCTTGGGCGCTCATTGGGACAGCCTGGACTGCATTGTGCACTCTGTCGGCTTCGCCCCCAGTGACCAACTTGAGGGCGACTTCACCGAATCGACCACCCGTGAAGGTTTTCGGATTGCCCACGATATCAGCGCTTATAGCTTCGTCGCGCTGGCCAAGGCAGGGCGTAAAATGATGGCAGGCCGTAATGGCAGCCTTTTGACACTTTCCTACCTGGGCACGGAACGCACCATGCCTAACTATAACGTCATGGGCATGGCAAAAGCCTCTCTCGAAGCCAGTGTACGTTATCTTGCCGGCTCACTAGGCCCGCAAGATGCTCGCGGCTAACGAGGCGCAGACTCCACTGCGCCGCAACGTTACTATCGAAGAAGTTGGCAACGCTGGCGCATTCTTGTGTTCGGAGCTGGCGTCCGGAATTAGCGGCGAAATACTGTATGTCGATGGCGGCTTCAATACCACAGCGATGGGCAACATTGAAGATTGAGGCTTCATAGGTTGCGGAAGCTTGTTATTAAGACTCAATACTTCTGCACTTTTGGATCAGGGGCGGCCAATAGGCCGCCACCTGGAGACTCATGAAGCATTCATTTGCTGAAATAACTTAACCGTATAGGCAAGAAATCCAACTTACCCCGGTTACCGGGGGACGTAAATGCGTTATGTTACGGCCCCCCCATCTTAATGATTAATCCCATGCAACTCACACGGCTCGATATTAATCCAATGTAAGGCAAAGAGGTGTCTACGAAACCCGGGGCGATTCAGTCAGGGCTTCGCCAAATACCACTGCGCGAGGCAATATCATCGTCATTTCCTCATTTTCTTGTCGTAGGGACAACTGCTGGCTGATCAGCTTCGACCGGTAATCACTTACTCAATGCGCTTTGGTGAAAGGCAGGGATTGATGAGCACCGTTTCGATTGAATAACGTCATTGCCTGTTCCGCGACGATATTCGCTCGGTGTCTGTTCCATTTCGATGCGAAAGTGTCTGTTGAAGTTAGAGAGGTCTTCATAGCCAACTTCAAAGCAGATGTCTGCAGCCGACATCTCTGTTTGCGACAACAGCCGACAGGTGCGCTGAAGGCGGTTGGCCGGACGCGTTTAAATATTAAAACCAGGTTTCCATCTGTATGCCGTATTGCCATACGCCTCCAGCGTGGAAGTCCGTCATGCCAAAGGAGTCTGTGGTACTGAATCTGTCCAGATCCGAAGACCAGTTCATGAAGCTTGCGAACACTCGCAATTCGGGGCGTGTGAGAAGATCTCCAACGTCAAGTTTGAATGTCGGGGCGACAGTGAATTTCCAGAAGTTACCGTCGACCGCATTACGTTGTAGATAGCCCTTGGGGTCGAGCTTCATGGTTTGCCAACTCATTTCGTAGGCCATCTCGAAGTTGCTGTTGATTTGGTTAGCCAATCGCACGTTGAGGGTTAGCCAGCGGTAGTCGTCACCCTTGACGTATCTGTCCTTGCTCTGCTCGGCCAGCAAACTGGGCCCGATGCGCCAGTCAGGCGCAATAGGCGTCTCACCGTAAAGTGCAAGACGCAGAGCGCGGGCGTCGTCAATCAGTTCACCGTCCGAGCCAACGTTCTTGACCTCGGCCCCCAGGCCTTGCCCATAGAGCAGCGCGGTTTTGAAGAAGCCTTCTCTGCCGAAAAAGTTTTTCTGGTGATTGGCCAACATGGTGTGCAAGCCGGAATTCGCAGGCGTCAAACCTGCCTTATTGGTGCGGGTACCGAAATCGTTTTTCTTTGCGCCGATGGCGTTGTACATCCACTGCCATTGACCCTCCTCGAAGAACTGGTTGGAGGTCAGGATGTAGCTTTCCACATTGGCATTAATACCGCCCTGACTGAAATCCCCGTAGCTACGCCCAATCAAGGAGTAATTGGAGCGCCAATTCTTGTTCATCTGCACATCGTAAATGCCACCGCCGGTGCCGGCCAGGTAGACAACGTCAGAGTCCAACCAGTGGATATCGAAATTATCTCTATCAAATCGCTTGCCTGCCCACAGCGTGGCGTTCTCGAACACTGAATTCCCTTTGAACGCCGCCACATGGTCGAGCGCGGTGAACACCTGGCGTACGTTCAGTTTGCTCTCGTCGGCCGTCCAGTCATTGGAGCTTTCCACCCCGTCGGCGATGGAGACCGTGAATTTGGAACGGGTACCGTTTTGCGCATAGATTTCTTTCGACAGGTCTATACGCATGTAGGTGTCGTCCTCGTTACCGAGTCGCCCGACTGCGCCACCGACCGAGCCGGCCGGCGTTGTATAAGGGCCACCACGGCCACCACCAAGCCCTTCGTCGACCAGCAATCCAGAGCGGGCATAGCCGTGGAAGCTGAACCCATCCGTGAGGTGTCCGGTATTGCCCTCTTTCTCCAGGCTTTGCTGACGGGCTTCGAGTTTCGCCACCCGGGTGTCCAAAGCAGGCTCCGCAATGACTTTCGCTGTAGACGCGGCGGGCTGCAAGGGAGGTGTGGCGAGTTTGATCTGCTGCAGTTCCCTGGCAAGTGCTTGGGTCTGCTGTTCAGCCGCGGCTGCACGCTGTTCTGCTGCGCTGGCACGGGCTTCAAACGCGGCCATGCGCTCTTCCAGAGTCATGGCCTGAGAGGTTGCCGCCGATGTGCCGAGCACACCTGCAAGTAGCCAGTTTGATCCTTTCCGCATGGTGGATTTCCTATTTTTTTATTGTTTGCTCCCGCGACCGGGCTTTTTTGCGTGAGTTGCGAGTTGTTCCAATTGGCGAAAAAAGGATGCCTTATCGCAAATACGCTGATACATTTGGCTGTGTTAACGTTAACTTCTCTAAAAACAAAAATAAAGGGTGATCAATGAAACATCTGAAATCTCTTCTTCCTGCCGCACTGTTCACCCTCTGTGTCGGACTTCCATCCGTCTCGAACGCAGCCGATTTGACGATCTCGTGCGGCGCGGTGGGTGCGGAGCTGCAACTCTGCAAAGAGGCAGTCGAGGCATGGTCCAAACAGACCGGCCACAACGTCCAAGTGGTTTCCACGCCTAACTCGGCGACCGAGAGGTTGTCGTTCTACCAACAAATTCTCAGCGCGCAGTCCACTGACATCGACATCATTCAAATCGATATGGTGTGGCCCGGGATGCTGGCCAAACATCTGTTGGATTTGCGCGACGTGCTGCCCGCCGATGCGACGCAAGGCTACTTCCAGGCACAGGTGGATAACGCGACTGTGAATGGACGGCTAGTAACGATGCCGTGGTTCACCGACTCGGGCCTGCTGTATTACCGCAAGGACTTGCTCGAGAAGTACAACAAGCAGGTTCCCCAGACCTGGGAGGAAATGACCACTACCGCCAGGGAGGTTCAACAGGCTGAACGCAACGCCGGGAACGCCAATGCGTGGGGTTATATCTTCCAGGGACGCGCTTACGAGGGGCTGACGTGTAATGCGCTGGAGTGGATCAGCAGCCAACCGGAAGGCGGGCTGGTCAATCCACGCGGAGAGATCGTGGTCAACAGTCAGGCCTCAAGAACTGCTTTGGCCCTGGCGAAAAGCTGGGTAGGCGACATCTCCCCACGCGGCGTACTCAACTACACCGAGGAAGAAGGACGTGGCGTATTCCAGTCGGGAAATGCGTTGTTCATGCGTAACTGGCCTTATGTCTGGGCCCTGGTGCAAAGCCAGGACAGTGTCGTCAAGGACAAGGTTGGGGTTGCTCCCCTGCCCCGAGGTGGCATGACCGGTAGCCATGCGTCCACGCTCGGCGGCTGGGGCCTGGCGGTATCCCGTTACAGCGCTCATCCCAAACTCGCGGCAGAGTTGGTGAGCTACCTCACCGGTGCTCAAGAGCAAAAACACCGTGCCCTGATCGGCGCCTATAACCCGGTTATCGAGTCGCTGTATCAGGACCCCGAATTGCTCGCGTCAATGCCTTATTACAGTCAGCTCCACAGCATTCTCAGCGACGGGGTCATGCGCCCCGCCTCAATCACCGCCGAGCGTTACCCACGGGTCTCCAATGCGTTCTTCGATCGAGTGCATGGCGTGCTGGCAGGCGAGTTGCCTGTCGATCAGGCACTGGCCGAACTGGAAAGCGAACTCACGCGCATCAAACGCAAGAACTGGTAAGCCACAAGGAAGAAAATCACCATGCCTGCCTCTATTACCCATGCCTGCCCTGATGAGCGCCTGCTCATCAGGGAAACCCCCATAGAGCGTCGCCGAATACGCGCTGCCTGGCTGTTTCTGACACCGATGTTGCTGTGTCTGGCCCTGGTGGCCGCCTGGCCGCTGCTACGGACATTCTGGTTCAGCCTGACCGACGCCGACCTGGCGGACACCGGTGGCGGATCCTTCGTGGGCTTGAGCAATTATCTGTCCCGCGACGGCGCCAACTGGTCGGGCATCCTGGTTGATCCACAATGGTGGAACGCCGTGCGCAACACGTTGCATTTCACCGTGGTGTCGGTGGGACTGGAAGTCGTCCTGGGGCTGCTGGTGGCGTTGCTGCTGAACACCAAGTTCACCGGCCGCTCCCTGGTGCGCGCGCTGATTCTGATTCCGTGGGCAATTCCTACCATTGTCTCGGCGAAGATCTGGTCATGGATGCTCAACGACCAGTTCGGCATCATCAATCACATGATGCTGAGCGTCGGCCTGATTGATGCTCCCCTGGCCTGGACAGCAGATGCGGATCTGTCGATGTGGGCGGTCATCATCGTCGACGTCTGGAAGACGGTGCCTTTTGTCACGCTACTGATGCTGGCTGCCTTGCAGATGTTGCCGAGCGATTGTTACGAAGCCGCCAAGGTCGATGGTATTCATCCGCTGAAAGTGTTCTGGCGCGTTACGCTTCCACTGTTGATGCCAGCCTTGTTGGTGGCCGCGATCTTCCGCATCCTCGATTCCCTGCGGGTATTCGACGTCATCTATGTGCTGACCTCAAACTCTTCCAGCACCATGAGCATGTCGGTCTATGCCCGCCAACACTTGGTGGAGTTCCAGGATGTTGGCTATGGCAGCGCGGCCTCGACTCTGCTGTTTCTGGTCGTTGCGGTAATCGCCATGCTTTACCTCTACCTCGGACGCCGTCAAATGGAGGTTCGAGCATGAGCCTGCGCTTACTCAAAAAAGCGCTGTTGCGCTTCGGGTTCTGGTGCCTGATCGGGATTTTGTTGCTGTATGCGGTCTTCCCTTTCTATTACGCCATCGTGACGTCACTAAAGCCGTCCAGCGCTTTGTTCGAGGTCAGTTACTGGGTCGACAGTCCCGACTTTTCCAACTATGCGACGGTACTCCACCAAGCCTCATTCCTGCGGGCTATCGGTAACTCGCTGACGGTCGCGCTTTGCGTGGTGACGCTGGCGCTGTTCCTCAGTGTGACTGCCGCCTATGCCTTGGGAAGAGTGAAATTCCGTGGGCGTGGCACGGTATTGATGATGGTGCTGGGCGTGTCGATGTTTCCCCAGGTCGCGGTACTGTCGGGGCTGTTCGAAGTGATCCGCGCTCTGGGCCTGTACAACACGTCTTGGGCGTTGATCCTGAGCTACACCATTTTCACCCTGCCCTTCACCGTCTGGGTGCTGACCACGTTCATGGGTCAACTCCCTCATGAACTGGAAGAAGCGGCAATCATGGATGGCGCTTCGCCCTGGGTCACGCTTACCCGGGTGCTGTTGCCACTGCTATGGCCCGCACTGGTCACCACCGGTTTGTTGGCCTTTATCGCCGCGTGGAACGAGTTCCTGTTCGCCTTGACCTTCACCCTTACAGACTCACAACGCACGGTGCCTGTTGCCATCGCCTTGATTTCCGGCGGGAGCCCCCATGAGCTGCCTTGGGGGCTGTTGATGGCCGCATCGGTACTGGTCACCGTCCCACTGGTGGTCCTGGTGCTGATCTTCCAGCGTCGAATCGTTTCGGGCCTCACTGCCGGCGCGCTAAAGGGTTGATGCCCAACAACTACAAGGAACAGCATCGTGATCAAATTGAAGCTAGATAATGTGAACAAACAATTGGGCGGCGCACGGATTCTTCGCGACGTCAGCCTGGAGATTGCTGCGGGTGAATTCGTGGTCTTCGTTGGCCCTTCGGGTTGCGGAAAGTCGACCCTGCTGCGACTGATCGCCGGGCTGGATTCCATCTGCGGCGGCGACTTGTTGATCGACGGGCGAAGGGTCAACGACCTGGAACCGCGCGAGCGTGGCGTCGGCATGGTGTTTCAGTCTTATGCGTTGTACCCGCATATGAGCGTCTACGACAACATCAGCTTTGGTCTCAAACTGGCCAAGACTGAAAAGACCAGTCTGCGCGAGCGCGTGCTGAAAACTGCGCAAATCCTGCAGTTGGACAAACTGCTGCAACGCAAGCCAAAGGAACTGTCTGGCGGGCAGCGTCAGCGTGTGGCGATGGGTAGGGCCATGGCGCGCGAACCGGACATTTTGTTGTTCGATGAGCCGCTCTCCAATCTGGATGCATCCTTGCGGGTGCAGATGCGCAACGAAATCGCCCGGCTGCATGATCGACTTGGCTCGACAATGGTCTACGTCACCCACGATCAGGTGGAGGCGATGACCCTGGCGGATAAAATTGTTGTGCTCAACGGCGGTCGCGTAGAGCAGGTCGGCTCACCGCGTGAACTCTATGAGCGTCCAGCAAGCCGCTTTGTCGCCGGTTTCCTCGGCTCGCCCAAAATGAATTTTCTGGCGGCACGCCTGCAGGCCCCGGGAGCCACCAGCCTGGTCGACGCCCCCGTGTTGGGCATGACCACCCTGCCCTTCGAGAGCGCCGACCTGGCGGCGGGTACGTTGCTGACCCTAGGGGTTCGCCCCGAGCACATTTCGCTCAAAGCGGCAGAGGCAGACGCCGGAATCGTCGTGACCGGGGTCGAATACCTTGGCAGCGAAACGTATGTGCACCTCGAAACAGGTCAGGACGAGCCACTGATCTGTCGTTGTGAGGTCAGCGCCGGCTGGCAGGCTGGCGATCGGGTCGAGCTGCAGCTGGACATCGGCAACCTGCACCTGTTCGGCGAGGACGGCACTGCCTTGAAGCGCCCCCCCCACACTGTTGAAAACCCGCGCAGTGATGTCCCCCTGCACGCAGTCCGAGTACAGGCCCTATGACCATGCCGTCAAATAACATCAGCGATCCAATGTCTTCCTGCCTCGACCTTGCGCAGCGTGCACTGACTGATGGCCTGTCTCGCGTCATCCAGGATTATCGACCCGATTATCATATCGCCCCCCCGGCAGGCTGGATGAACGACCCTAACGGGGTCGTGTACTTTCGTGGCGAATACCACGTGTTCTATCAACATTACCCCTTCGAAGCCAAATGGGGCCCTATGTATTGGGGGCACGCCAAGAGTGCCGACCTGGTTCATTGGCAGCACCTGCCCATCGCGCTGGCACCTGGCGAAGACTTCGACCGTGACGGTTGTTTTTCCGGTAGTGCCGTGGTGTGTGGAGAGACCTTGGCCCTGATCTACACCGGCCACACCTGGCTGGGAGAAGTGGGGGATGAACGCTTGATCCGTCAAGTTCAGTGCCTGGCCACCAGCACTGACGGCATCCAGTTCGTCAAGCATGGCGCCGTCATCGAGACCCCACCGCAAGACACCATCATGCACTTTCGTGACCCCAAGGTATGGAAGGAAAATGGCTGCTGGTACCTCATTGTCGGCGCACGCCTGGGCGATACGCCGCTGCTGCCGTTGTACCGTTCCACCGATCTGCACGCCTGGGAGTTTCTCGACTATGTGGCAAGCGGCAGCGAGGGTGATGGCTATATGTGGGAATGCCCGGACATGTTTCGGCTAAACGGACACGATGTACTGCTGTACTCCCCTCAAGGAATGCAGTCCGAAGGTTACGAACGGCTCAACAAGTACCAGACGGGTTACCGCGTGGGCCGACTCGACAACGAGTGGCACTTCACTGGCGGGCCGTTTATCGAGCTGGATAATGGCCACGACTTCTATGCCGCACAAACGCTATTGGCCCCCGATGGTCGGCGCCTCGTGTGGGCGTGGCTCGACATGTGGGAAAGTCCGATGCCAAGCCAGGCCCATCATTGGTGCGGCATGCTCGGTTTGCCACGCGAGCTTGAACTCAGCGCAGATCGCCTTTGCATGTTTCCGGCACGAGAGCTCACCGCTCTGCGCCAGGCAGCGTTGCCGAGTACGCCCTGGTGGGATGAGCCGGGAACCCGGGACGTGCCGCACGTGAATGGCGATAGGCTGGAAATCCATGTGCACCTGGATGTGCTCGACTGCACCGATGGGCACTTGGGGATCGCCTTGCGCTGTAGCGACGATGGCCATGAACAGACCCTGCTCTACTACGATGCGGTGTTGCAGCGCCTGGTCCTTGACCGCAGCCGCTCAGGTGCGCAAGTCACCGGTCAGCGCAGCGTGGCGATAGACCCGACACAAGGCTTGCTGGCACTGCGTGTGTTCCTCGATCGCTCGTCCATTGAGGTGTTCGACGAAAACGGGCGCTTCAGCCTCAGCAGTCGCCTATACCCACAGCCCGGTAGTTTGGGTGTGAAGCTTGTTGCAAGCGGGAGTGGCGGACGTGTCTCGATTTCCAGGGCATGGTCTCTCGCCTCGGGATGGTTATGAGCAGCATCATTGGAGTCGCGAGAAGCGCAAACCATGTGTCATGTGTCATGATTCGTCGTCAATCTGACCGGTTTCTCCTCGCATGACTTCAGTGAAAGACGTTGCACAGCTGGCCGGTGTGTCCCTGATGACTGTTTCTCGAGCGCTCAGCAATCCTGAAAAATTGAGCCCCGAAACCTATCAGCGGGTGCGTCGTGCCATTGACGAACTGCAATTCGTACCGAGCATGTCGGCGCGAAAGATTCGCGGCGACAACCTCCAGAGTCGAACCATCGGTGTGTTCGCACTGGACACTGCTACAACACCGTTTGCTGTCGAGTTACTGCTGTCCATCGAACAGACCGCGCAGCAAGCTGGCTGGAATGTCTTTATCCTCAATCTGCTAAGCAACCCGCCCAGCGACCAGAATATCGACCTGATGCTATCGCACCGTCCCGACGGGCTGATCTTCAGTGCCATGGGGTTACGCCAGGTGTGCATTCCTGAGCGTTTGAAGAGCAAACCCCTGGTACTCGCCAATTGCCTGGCCGATGACAGTCACCTGGTCAGTTATGTGCCAGACGACGAAATGGGACAGTATCGGGCGGTACACCACGCCCTGAGCCAGGGCTATAGGCGCCCTCTGTGTATCAATTTGCCCAAAAAGAGCCTGGCCTGGCACCTGCGACAAAAAGGCATGCAGCGCGCCTGTCAGGCATTCGGCCTGGCGCCTGACGCGCTCCTGCAATACGACCTTTCTGATCATGACGCCTATGGTGAAACCGCAGCCATCCTCGACAGGCACATCATGGACGGTCGTCCCCAATTCGACATTCTGATCTGTGGCAACGACCGCATTGCCTTTTGTGCCTATCAGTTGTTGTTGGGCCGTGGCCTGAAAATTCCAGACGATGTCGCAGTACTCGGCTACGACAACATGATCGGTATCGCTGAACTGTTCATCCCACCGCTGACAACGGTACAACTGCCGTACTACGAGATCGGGCGCAGGGCCGCCCGGCACCTGATCGAAGCCCTCGACGTATCCGGAGCCCAGCCAGTTGATTGCCCATTGGTTGCCAGGACATCGCTATAAAGGATTTAGTTAATTCGGCGAAAGCCGCCCTCAGTTATCCAGCTACCGGTAGCACGACAGGGGCAGGCATTGCTGGCTCGGCGTGGTTGTGGCCGATCAGTCAACCCAGCCATGACAACACTGCCCTGCGTCATCAGTGCCTCCGAAAGTGATTTTCGGCGCAGATAGAACGTAACAAGGTCAATTCAAGGAGAATGACAGTGAAGTGGATGGATGATTTGCTAGACACGATCGACAATGCCCGAACCGAAGTTGAATTGTTGACCCGGATCGTAAGCACTGCAAAACATCTAGGGTTTGACTATTGCGCCTATGGGATCCGAATACCTATACCCGTCACCCGCCCCAAGGTCGTGATGAGCAACAACTTTCTGCCTTCGTGGCGACAACGCTATACCCAATGCGAATACATCGCCGTGGACCCGACGGTACAACACTGCACGAAATCGACGGTACCGATTGTCTGGGACGAGCAAATGACCCAGCAAAACCCGCAGATGTGGGAGGAAGCCCGCGCCGTCGGACTAGCCCACGGTTGGGCGCAATCCTGTCTGGACGGCCGCGGCAGCGGCGGCATGCTGACACTGGCGCGCCCCAATGACCCTATTACTCCCCAAGAGCTTGCCGCCAATCAAAAATACATGCGTTTTTTGGTGCAGGTCGCCCATCAGGGTTTCTTGCGCGTGCTGACACCGCACTGGCAATTACCACAGGAAAAATCGCTGTCGCGGCGCGAATGTGAAGTCCTTAAGTGGGCAGCCGACGGCAAGACCGCCCACGAGATCGGTTTGATCCTCTCGCTATCGCGGGAAACCATCAAGTTTCACCTGCGCAATGCAGGCTCGAAACTGGGCGTCCATAACTGTACCGCTACCGTAGTGCGCGCCACTTCACTGGGCTTGCTCGTCTAACACACAACTCAGTTCCGCACCTCTGATGCGTTAAGGTCGCTGAGTGATAACAACAATAATGATACTCGCACCTTGGCGGCACACCTGCCCAAAAGAGCAGTACCTAAGCATTCGATTATTCTGCCGAATAGCCCCTCGATTATTTGCCGAGGGTTCCTCATGTATATGACCACGGGTACGCGCCTTACATTACCGATAGAACTGTGGCAGGCCCTGTTGCTCTATCGCTATCGCGTATTTGTCGAGAAGCTTGGATGGCATCTGGATTGTGCGATCGGTGAGGAACTGGATCAATTCGACCGCGACGACACGGTATACGTGATCGCCCATCAAGGCCCGCGCATCGTCGGCGTAGCGCGGCTGCTGCCCACGCACAAGCCCTATCTGCTGGGAGAGGTGTTCCCCCAGGTGATTGGCGGCCAGGCACTCCCTCATTCCGCAGACATCTGGGAAATCTCCCGTTTTGCCGCCGTCGACCTGCAACAACAGACCTTCACTGGCCATTCACTGTCATCGCCGAACGCCGTGGCGCTACTGCACGAAGTGCTCAAGGTCGCGGCTCGCCACGAGGTTCGCCAATTGATCACGGTCTCTCCGCCGGGGATTGCCCGATTGTTGCGCAAAGCGGGCTTCGACGCGCATTGCGAGGGCAAGCTGACCGTAATCGACGGGCATAAGATCATGGCCAACTGGATCAGGGTACCGCCCAGCCTTGTTGATCGAGCAGTGGCCTGAAGCACCACGAAAGGCCTGCCGCTGCCGGCAAGTTGGCCAAGCCGACTCCCCAAAAGGTTAGGTTACAACCTCAGGCACCTACTCTTAAATAGTGCTGCATCGGCATTCCAACCGACTCTATAAAGGACACGCGCCCTACATGAAAAACGTCATTGTCATTTCTGGCCATCCTGATCTCTCGGTTTCCCGCGTCAATACCGCGATCATGAGCAAGATCAGCCATCGTGGCGTCAAGGTCCATAGCCTGGCCAGCGCGGTCACGCCCACCGGGTTCGATATTCATGCAGAGCAAGCGTTGCTCGATGCCCATGACCGCATCGTGTTGTTGTTTCCGTTGTATTGGTATTCCTGCCCGGCAATCATGAAACAGTGGATCGATGAAGTGTTCACCCCCGGCTATGCCTACGCACGCGGCGGCGACAAGCTCAAGAACAAGGAGTTCATGATCATCACCACGGTGGGTGCACCATCCACAGGCTACCGCGCTGGCGGGTTCAACCGTTACACACTGGATGAATTGCTCAGGCCTTTGCAGCAGACGGTGGCGTATGTCAAAGGTATCTACCTGCCTGTTGTCGGGATTTACGAATCGGTATTCATCGATGACGAATCAATCGACGTCACCGCTCGGAATGTCGCCGAACAGGTCATTGAGGACCAGGCATCCGCCGACCAGCTCTACGAAAACATGCTGTTGCAGGCCGAGCAGGCGCAAATCGCCCTGCTGCAATAAGGCGTCATCAAGGATGAAGACGCCAAATGACCAGATCCCACCGTGCGCCAGCCTGGTGGCCGCGCACCATGAGCTGAATTTTCTGCATTCGGACAGCGCGATCATCGACACCGAATCCACGGTATTCGAACTGTACTGCCAAATGACGGCCGCGACGCCCGCCTGGCTCAAAGGCGCGTTCAGGCTGCGCGACAGCATCTCCCAGCACTTTCACGTCGAGAGGATCGGCGGGTTCTCGGGCGTCACACCACAGTGCGTCCCGACGGTCGGCGAAAAGCTCGATTTCTTCACCATCGAGGCCATCAGCGCACAGAAGCTGGTACTGACCTCACGCGATACCCATCTGGCGGTCATGGTCTCGATCGATGCAACACTCGCGCAACCGCGTTGCCTGCATATCACCACCTCCGTCAAGACCTTCAACACGTTCGGCCGCCTGTACATGCTGCCGGTGGCGCCGGTGCATGGGCTCATCATCAAGCTTTTACTGTCCCACCTCCCCCTACATTCCCCAACTCGCTCACTTGGAGATCGCAACTCATGAACAGCGCAGACTCGATTGACCCTCATCTGTTGCACAAAGACACATCCAAGGATGTCCTGATCGCTCGACCAAGGCTGCTTCTGCCCAGTTTTCTCAGCACTCCGATCGGTGCCGAAATACTGGCTGGCAACACGCAGGATCAGGCCCTGTTCAAGGCCCTGTACCGTGCGCAAGATGGCCAGTATGTGCTGAGCTATCTGCCCTTGACCATCAGCGCGCAGCAGGCGAGCACACTCTCCACCTTCGAGATCCGCCTGACTGACTTCTATACCGAGTGCGGCGACCACTTCATCCTCACGGCTGAATTCATCCCCCAGCAGGCCCAACGCTACCTGGCCCAGCATTTTCAGGGCGGTGATACCGAAATACCGGCCGACCAGGTATTACGCATGATCGAATGCCTTGAAGCGCTCGCGCAGTGGGATAAGGCCAGGCAGGGGTCTTATCTGTTGATCAACGACACCAAGAATTACTACTTCTACAACAAGCAGCACGAACATGTACCAGGCCTGATGTTGATCGAAGTGGCCAGGCAAGCCATGTACCACTACGTCTACAACTACTTGGGACACCAACGCGGCGCAGTTTCCATTTCTATCGAAGACTTGCGCATTTCCTTCAATGCCTACACCGAATCGGCCTATGAAGTCGAAGTCGTGGTGCAGCAGGCCCAGGGCCTCAAGCGATCACAACCCAAGTCCATCGACAAGTGCGCGAACTTCTATCAGAACGGTCGGCTGGTGTCGCGTCTTTGGCTACAAGGCGCAGTGATCAAGTTACCGCTGTTCAAACGCATGCGCTCGTTGAACTACCCTCAGGATCATTGGTTTACCCCTTCTGATCGCTTGCCCAAGAACATCCTCGTGCATCACGCCGATAGCGTGTTGCAAGCCAGGCTGAGCCTGCTCTCGGTACTGGGAGTGCTGGTGACTCATCAAGCCGGGGCCATCGATTGGAGCACGGTCAGTACCGTATCGCTCTACATCGAAGGGGGTGGTTTCCTCAGTCTGCCAGTTGCTTCGAGCTGCTCCACCAGCGAGTCCGACCAGCGAGTGCTGGTGTTCGGCAAGCTGTCCAAGAACCAGGCCAGCGAACTGCGTGAAACGATCAAGTGCCACTGCTTCTTTGCCGGGCAGATGCAATGGGCCGCTGCCGCTGCCCCTTCACCTGCCTCTCTCGCCCACGAGCAAATCGTGGCATGAGGATCGTGCACCCATGAACTATGAGATATCACAACGCCCACTGGTGATCGGCCAGAGCGTTTCGCTGAAAAACCGCTTGTATTTCGCCCCGATGGGCATCGACCTGGCCACCTCGGACGGTTCGCTGTCCGAGGAAATGCTCACCTTCTATAAACATGTGATCGACGGTGGCTGCGCCATGGTGGTGCTGGGTAACTCCTCCATAGCGCCCTCCACGCGTCTGCATGCGCGTGGCCTGTGCCTGCACAGCGATGCCAACCTGGAAAAGCTCGTGCCGCTGGTGGAGTACGGTCGCCAGCGGGACTGCCCAGTGGTGGTGCAACTTCAGCATTACGGAGCCCAAGGCGGCACGCAGATCAGCGGCCAACCGCTGCTTTGCCCGAGCCGCAGTGCGTTATCCGCCAGCAGCGGCGCCGATCTATTGGTAGAGATGAGTGTCGAGGACATCGACGCTGTCTGCGATCAGTTTGCCCAAGCGGCTCTGCGTGCCAGGCAGGCCGGTGCCAGGATGGTCCAGCTTCAGGCATCCAACGGCTATCTGCTGAGCAGTTTTCTGTCGCCCTGGACCAACCATCGCCGTGACGCCTATGGCGCAAGCCCCATCAAGCGAGCGCGGTTCCTGCTGGAAGTCATCGACCGCATTCATAGGGTTACCGCTGGAGACCTGGAGGTTTCCGTGCGCCTGGGCATCGATGATTGTCTGGGCGCCAGAGGGCAGCAACCGGAACTGCTCGAGGACGTGGTGGCAGCCCTGGCGGACGCGGGGACGTCGGCAATCATGTGCTCGATCACCATCAAGGAAACCTTCCGCTACATGCTTACTGCCCATCCGACAATTCAGCGACAGTTCGTCGAAGGGGTACGCCTGATCAAGTCGTTCACCTCGCTCCCGGTCGGCTATGCCGGTTTCATTGGCTCCCTGCAGGAGGCAGAAGATCAACTGCGGCTTGGTCACTGCGACCTGATCGGCATGAGCCGGGCCCTTTTTGCCGATAACGACCTGATCAGCAAGTCGCTCGCCGGCCACGAGGATCAGGTCCAGCAATGCCGGTTTGACGGTAACTGCTTTCGGGACAAGAGCAATCCGCAACTCGATCGGGTGTATTGCTGTGTAAATGAGCATTACAAGCGTCCTGCTCACATCCATTACGGGAATCAATAACATGGAATTTAAAGACAAGAACATCGTCATTACCGGCGGTGCAAGCGGCATCGGCCTGGCGGTGGCAAAGCAACTGGCCGAAGCAGGCGCACGGCTGTTCCTGATGAGCAGGAACCAGCAAAAGGCTGACGCCGCTCTGGAGATACTGGGTGCTTCGGCGCAGTTCATCTTTTGCGATGTGGCGTCGCAAACGTCAGTAGCCGAGGCATTCGCGACGGTGGCTGGCGAGGTTGATCGGTTGCACTACGCAATCAACAACGCAGGCATTACCGCCCCCTACGCGCCGATCGCAACAATCCAACCGCAGGACTGGAACAGGGTCATCCACACCAACCTGAACGGCCCCCTTTACTGCCTGCAAAAAGAACTGGCATTGATCAGCCAGTACCCCAATGGAGCGATCGTCAACGTGTCCTCGTGCGCTGGCGTGATGCCCATGGCCAATCAGGCGGCCTATGTCGCCAGCAAGACAGCGCTCAATGCCTTGACGCAGGTCGCCGCCATGGAAAATGCCTGCGACAGCGAATCCCGCTTTGCCGTGCGCGTCAACGCCGTAGCGCCCGGGCCGACACTGGGAGGTATGAACTCTCCGGAACGGCTGGCTGCCCACCCGGAAAACACCCAGCGCAAGCTTGACGTGACGGCCATGAAGCGCTTTGCCCAGCCAGAGGAAATCGCCGATGCGATCGTGTTTTTGCTGAGCAAGAGATCCAGCTACATCACCGGCACGGTGCTCAGCGCCGATGGCGGCTATCACATCGGCAAATTCTAGGGGCAATCATGGCTAGCATATTGATCACCGGTGTAAGCACCGGTATCGGCAACGCTTTGGCGCGCTATCACCTGGCCAGGGGCGACGAAGTGCTCGCGGTGTCACGAAGCCCTGCGGCCAATATCCCGCCACAGGAGCGCTTCCACTTCCTGCGGTGCGATTTGACCGATATCGAGCGCGCGCCGGCAATCTTGCAGGCGTTGCTATCGCGCACCCCTACCCCGGTAGAGACCGTCTACCTGAATGCGGGAAGGTTCGGCAGCGCGCCCCAACTGGCCACGCAGACCTCGATGCAGGAGTTCAATAGCGTCTTGGCGCTCAACCTGGGCGCCGTGAAAATGGTCCTGGACATTATGCTGAGTGCGACGCAGCCCCCCAGTACCGTGGTCTTCTCATCATCGATTTCGGCACTGCGCCAACGTGCAGGGATGCTCTCATATTCGGTATCCAAGGCGGCGTTGAACGCCCTGGCAAAAATCTATCAATTGGAAAACCCACACAGCTTCTTTGCCGTTCTGGGGCTCTGCAACGTCCAAACAACGGTGGCACGAACCATCATGGCGGCGGATGAGCGTTTCAGCGACCTTGTCGCGCTGCGACAACGAGCGGCAACTCCCGGCTACATCGTCGACGCCGAGTCCCGCGCTGGGCATATCGCCTACGTCTTGGCCGAGCGCCATCGTAATGGACTGAAATCGGGAGAGTTCCAAGAAATTCGTGACTTGTTGAACCAGCCACTCCAGGAGGAGACTCGCAATGACCCAATCCACACATGAGAAAATCGTACGCGTCGGCGCTGCATACGACGTTCTTGCAATGGCTCCATTCGCCTTGCCGGTGGTGTCCATCTGGGCCTATTCACTGATCCAATGGCTCGATCATCAACTGGGCTTCGACAGCCCCTTCTCGACGCTCGACCCCACGGCCATGTTCCTGCTCAACATCGGTGCGTGGGCATATCTCGTGTGGGGCTTTGTGCGTTGGCGAGCCCCCACACGCGAACACGCCCGTCTCAGCGCCTTGCTACGCGTGATCGTAGTGGTATTGCAGGTAGTGGCCGTCAGCGGTGGCGCTTCGCCGTTCTTGCTGGTACTGGGTGCCGTTCAACTGGTGCTGGCGGTACTGGAGTTTTCCCACGGATTATTCGAGCGCAACGTCGCCAAACCCACCCAACAAGGGGCCCGCTCTTCCTGATCCTGCCGGGCCCCCATTGTGGGCCCTGTTTCACTTAACCACCGGCGCATGCTCGGCCATCAATTCTATTACCCAGTCGATAAATACCCGCACCTTGGCGCTGACGTGGCGATTCGGCGGGAATGCCAGATACATCGGCATTGGCGCCATGTGCCAGTCCTCAAACAGCGGCAGCAGCTCGCCGCTGATCAGGTGCGGTTTGGCCATGTACTGCGGTAGCCAAAGCATGCCCAGGCCAGCCAGGCCGGCGGCGAGGTACGCATTACCGTCGTCGACCGTCAGTTGCGGGCGACCCTGGGCCTCAATGCGTTCCTCACCCCGCTGCATCGCGTAGGGCAAGGATTTGCCGGTACGAAACCAGAGGAAGCCAACGGTACTGTGCCTGCCCTCCTCCATCTCACGAGGGTGCGCCGGCATACCGAAGCGCTGCAGATAGCCGGGCGCGGCATACATGCCGATGTTCAGATCGCCCACATGCCTTGCCACCAGGAACTGATCGGTGATCTCGCCGCCGCGCAACACGCAGTCGACGTTTTCGCCAATGATATCGACGATGCGATCGCTCGCGCCCACGGTCAGCTGGATTTCCGGGTAGCGTGCAAAGAACCCCGGCAAGGCGGGTATCAGCAGCATTCGCGCCAGCGGGCTGGGCACATCCACCCGCAGCCGCCCGCGCGGTGTCATCGACGCGCTGGACAGGCTGGTCTCGGCGTCGTCCATATCGACCAGTAGCCGGATGACGCGCTCGTAGTAGGCCGCGCCGTCGGCGGTGACGTTGACCTTGCGTGTGGTGCGGTTGAGCAAACGCACACGCAGCCTCGCTTCCAGTTGCTGAACGAGCTGCGTCACGGTGGTCTTGCTCATGTGCAGGGTGGCTGCCGCCTTGGTGAAGCTGCCGGTTTCCACCACTCGGGCAAAGGCCTGCATTGCATCGAAACGGTCCATTTCACGCCTCACTCGGATCTGGATAGTTTGGATTCTACAAACAGTCATGACCAGCGTTGCGCGTTTATTCAGGTCGCTCGTCTTTTTACACTGGCTCCATCGTAAACAGCGGGCCGCGATGGCCCCCGAAGGAGGTATGCAATGACCCGCAAACGTGATGTCGTTTTCCCGCCTGACCGCCATGCACTGTACGAGCTCCACCGCTACTCACCGGCGATTCGCTCCAACGGTTTTCTGTTCGTATCCGGTCAGGTCGGCAGCCGCAAGGATGGCTCGGCCGAGCCAGACCTCGCGGCACAGGTTCGCCTGGCCTTCGCCAACCTCAACGCGATCCTGGCCGAGGCCGGCAGTAGTTTCGAGGATGTGGTGGACACGACCATCTTCATGGTCGACCCCGACTCAACATTCGAAACAATCTGGGAAGTAGCGGCCGAGTACTGGGGCGAAGCTCCCTACCCGACGGCGACCGCTATCGGCGTGACCTGGTTGTCCGGCTTCGACTTCGAGATCAAGGTGATTGCCAAACTATCCCCATAAACTCAGCTCAGGCCTTCTCCGACCGACAAAGGGAACCCTCTTGTTTTTTCTGAAGTGACCCTCCACTCCCGGTCGGTTTATGCCTGATGTCATCGCCTGCTTCTGGCCAGGCTGTGTGAAAACACATGTTTATAACGATTCGGCCATGGGGGTATTTGTCTAGGTTTTGAGGCACCATATCGTCTCTAGGAAGCCAACAGCTCGACGCAGCTCGCAAACCAAATCAGGAAGAATGCTCCATCAGTAGATAGGGGTGTTCGTCACCGGGGATTGAGTTCCATACCTTCGACCTTTACCAGGGCATAGTGAAACAGCTGGTTGAACCAGGTTCGGCATTTTTCAGCCATGATGAAGGCTTTGCGTTGTTCGATGGTATTGAGAATGGCCAGCAGGTCATGGCGGGTGATGCTTTTGATAGGACGTTCAGCGAGGGTCGGCAAAATGTCTTTTTTGAAGACCCTGAGGATTTGCGAGAGGGAGGTTTGGCGACCTGAGGGGATCCAGCAACAATACGAATTCGAGTCTGTCGGTTAGACAGTACTTAAAACGATACTTAAACGTACCGGATTGCCCTGGATTCCAGTAGTTTTCCGCAGAAACGAAAAAAGACGCCTAAGCGTCTATTTCGTGGATCCCAGCGTCCAGTGGACATCTGTGGATCAAATTTTGGAGCGGGAAACGAGACTCGAACTCGCGACCCCGACCTTGGCAAGGTCGTGCTCTACCAACTGAGCTATTCCCGCGTCTTGGTGGTGTGCATTCTATAGAATCCAGAACCCCCGTCAACCCCTTGATTCAAAAAAGTTTTATTTCTTTTCAACGGTGGTACGCAGATGCGGCCAGGCGGCGCGCAAATACTGAAGCATGGACCACAGGGTCAGGCCGGCGGCGATGAGCAGCAAGGCGTAACCGATAAGAACCCAAATCGAGAAGTCCGATGGGTTGGCCAGCAAAATCACCAGCGCAAGCATTTGCGCGGCGGTTTTCCATTTGCCCATGTTGGAGACGGCCACGTGGGCGCGGGCGCCGATTTCGGCCATCCACTCGCGCAGGGCCGAGACAACGATCTCGCGGCCGATGATCACGGCGGCCGGCAGGGTCAGCCACAGGTTGCCATGTTCCTGCACCAGCAGGACCAGGGCGACGGCGACCATGAGTTTGTCGGCCACAGGGTCAAGGAACGCGCCGAATGGCGTGCTCTGCTCCAGGCGGCGCGCCAGGTAGCCGTCGAGCCAGTCGGTTGCGGCAGCGAAGGCAAACACCGAACTGGAGGCGGCGTAGCTCCATTCGTAGGGCAAATAGAACAACAAAATGAAAATCGGGATAAGCAGGACGCGTAGAACGGTGATCAGATTAGGGATATTCATCGGCACAACTGGCTACGAGGTGAGAAGGCATTCTATTCGCTGTGCAGACTTGCATAAATCAATTCTGCGAGCTTTTTACTGATACCGGGGGCTTTGGCTATTTCGTCAATGCTGGCACGGGATAGCTCCTGCAAGCCACCAAAATGTTTAAGCAAGTCGCGACGGCGCGTCGGGCCAACGCCCGCCACCCCTTCCAGGGTTGAGGTTCGCCGGGTTTTGCCACGGCGGGCGCGGTGGCCGGTAATGGCAAAACGGTGGGCTTCGTCACGAATCTGTTGGATCAGGTGCAATGCGGGTGAGTCGCCCTTCAAAGTGAACTCATGGGCGGCATCATTCAAGTACAACGTCTCGAAACCGGCCTTGCGCGTGGCGCCCTTGGCCACGCCGAGCAGGATCAGGTCGGGCACGGCCAGTTCGTTGAGCACGTCACGGGCCATGGACAACTGGCCCTTGCCGCCGTCTACCAGCAGGATATCGGGGAGCTTGCCCTCGCCGTCCTTGAGCTTACTGAAGCGCCGCGTGAGCGCCTGGTGCATGGCGGCGTAGTCATCGCCGGCGGTGACGCCTTCGATATTGTAGCGCCGGTAATCGGACTTGATCGGCCCTTCCGGCCCGAATACCACGCAGGAGGCCACGGTGGCTTCGCCGCTGGAGTGGCTAATGTCGTAGCACTCCAGGCGCTGGGGCGGCTCGTCGAGGTTGAGGACCTCGGCCAGGGCATCGAAACGTGCGGCAACGTGCTGACGATTGGCCAGACGCGCGCCCAGGGCCTGTTCGGCGTTGGTCACCGCCAGTTGCTGCCAGCGCGCGCGGGTACCGCGTACACGGTGGCTGATGTCCAGCTCGCGCCCGCGCAGCTCGTGGATCGCCTCGATCAGCGTGGGGAAGTCCTCATGCACCACGTTGACGATCAGTTCGGACGGCAAGTCGCGCTCGGGGCTACTGACGTAGTACTGGCCAAGGAAGGCGGCCATGACTTCGGCCACTTCCTCGTCGATACCGGTCTGCGGGAAGAAGTTCTTGCTGCCCAACACTCGCCCGCCACGCACGCTGATCAGGTGCACACAGGCGCCGCCCGGGTTGACGAATGCAGCGATCACATCGACGTCGCCGTTGCCACCCTCCATGCTTTGCTGGTCCTGCACGCGGCGCAACAGCGAAATCTGGTCGCGCAACTCAGCGGCCCGTTCGAAATCCAGGGTGCTGGCGGCCTGCTCCATGGCGCCGGAGAGTTCATCGGTGAGGGCATTGCTGCGTCCTTCGAGGAACATCACCGAATGGCGCACGTCTTCGGCGTACTCAGCAGGTTCAACCAAGCCGACACAGGGTGCCTTGCAACGTTTGATCTGGTATTGCAGGCACGGCCGCGTGCGGTTTTTGTAGAAGCTGTCTTCGCACTGGCGCACAAAAAAGGTCTTTTGCAGCAGGCTCAGGCTTTCGCGGATCGCACCGGCGCTCGGGTACGGGCCGAAATACTTGCCTTTGGCCTTCTTTGCGCCTCGGTGAATGCTCAGGCGCGGGAAGTTGCCGTCGGACAAATACACATAGGGGTAGGATTTGTCGTCACGCAGCAGGATGTTGTAGGGCGGCCGCCACTCCTTGATCAGCGTCTGCTCCAGCAGCAGCGCCTCGGTTTCATTGGCGGTGATGGTGGTTTCAACCTGGGCGATACGCGCCACCAGCGCGGCGGTTTTCGGCGCCAGCCCGGCCTTGCGAAAGTAGCTCGCCAGGCGGTTCTTCAGGTTCTTGGCTTTGCCCACATAAAGCAGGCGTGCCTCGCTGTCGAACATGCGGTACACGCCAGGGCGGCCACTGCAGGTTGAGAGAAAGGCACTTGGATCAAACGGTGTGGTCATGTCAGGCGCTGGCGTCCACCATGCCGTGGCGTACCGCGAGCAGGGTCAACTCAACATCACTGCTGATGGCGAGCTTCTCGAAAATACGATAGCGGTAGGTGTTGACGGTTTTGGGCGACAGGCACAGCTTGTCGGAGATCGTCTGTACTTTCTGGCAGCCGACGATCATCAAGGCGATCTGGATTTCCCGCTCCGACAGCGCATCAAACGGCGAGTCGCTGGTAGGCTGGAACGATTTGATCGCCAACTGCTGGGCAATCTGTGGGCTGATATAGCGCTGGCCGGCAAATACCAGGCGTATGGCTTGCACCATCTCGGCCAGGCCTGCGCCCTTGGTCAGGTAACCGGCTGCCCCAGCTTGCAGAAGCCGTGTAGGAAACGGATCTTCCTCGCACACAGTGACCACCACGACCTTGATGTCCGGATGGCTGCGCAACAATTTGGTGGTGGCACCAAGACCGCCAATCCCAGGCATCTTGACGTCCATCAAAACCACATCGGGTTTCAACTCCCGAGCCTTGATCAGGGATTCCTCCCCCGATTCAGCCTGGCCGACTACTTGCAGGCCATCGATGTCAGCCAGCATTCGTGTAATGCCCGTACGAACGAGATCATGGTCATCGACTACTAGCACCCTAATCAAGCAGACACCTCGCGATATGGTCTTATAGGTTGCTGAACACCTTAGCAAAAAACCAAGGCGCAGACCTAGCTGCTAGCGTCATATATATAGAGTTTCAACGCGATGCGGCGGCCCGTCGGATGACAAGCAGCGCTATTTCCTGGGTAAAAGGTCAGGAATCCTGGGGTTGCGGTTTGCTTTTCCCATTCGACGCAGCCGAATGTTCGGCCAGGGTAGACGTCAGGCGGCGGATTGCATCCTGGTCTTCCTTGAACATGGCGCGGTAATCACCGAGGACCTTTTCTTCTATCTGGCTGAGGTTTTCCAATTGAATCGGGGTGGCGTTGCCGGTCAACACATACAGGATGTCCACACCTTTTTCGGCTACCCGTGACAGGTAGTCGGCTTTAGGCGCCCGGCCCCCATTTTCATATTTACCCTGGGCATTGGCCTCAACCCCTCCAATTTCACCAAATGCTTTTTGCGACAAGCCAAGTCGCTCTCTTTCTTGCCGCAAACGCGAACCGATTCCACTCATTTGGATGTATGATCCTATCTGGCACACCCCAAGAGGTGACACATTCATCTCGTATTACACAAACTTGAACGGTTTTGAACTATGCCCGGAATCCGTACCGCTGCACAAGCCAAGGCCTGGCTGGAATATCAAGGAAAGTCAGTTCAAGCGTTCGCACGTGAACATGGCGTTGATCCGGCCACCACGTATCAAGTGCTTGCTGGGCGTAAAAAGGGACGGCGTGGGGAAGCCCATAAAGTAGCGGTGCTGCTGGGCATGAAAGAAGGGATTATCGTGGATGAACGCGTCGCTCAACACCTTAATCCAAGCAGTGTGTCCTGAGCGCAGTATGCGCTTATTCCTACAGCGTGCCTGATTTAGTCCACGACAGCCGCCCGACACTCGCGCTCCATGCGCCAAAAGCAGTCCTCCTCCCCGACAATACTCAACCCTTGGCGCTGATACAGGCGTCTCGCCGGGTTGGTCTTGAACACGGTCAAGCGTAAAAGGCCCAAGCCCTGCGCACACGTCTTAAGCACCATCTGCTGTAACACCCAACTGCCAGCGCCCTGTTTGCGGCAGCGCTCGAGCAGGTGTAATTCGCGAATATAGAGTGCCTGGCTGTCACGATTCACGCTGATAAACCCCATCACGGTTTCATTCTGGCAAATCAGCCAGTTTTCACGCGAAGCCCAGGCGACGTCAAAGCCATGGTCAGACCACAACAAATCGTACTGCAGGTAATAGCGGTTCATGGCTTCATGGGTCAGCGTTCGTGCGAATGGCAGGTCGCGGTCCGTCGCCGCGCGCAGGTGAAAAGCCATTTCAGAAGGCTACCACTTGGCCAGTCCATTGCTCACCGTTGCGGCGAGCAATCACCAAGGCCTCGCCAATGCCCGGTACGTCGGCAAGCAGGGTTTCATCAGCGCTCCAGATAGCGCTGCGCCCCGCACAGGTATAACCGCCGGACGGGCCACCATGGTTGGCCATCAGTACCAGCATGCGATGCTCTGCGGCATACCCCTGAAGCAGCGCGCTGTCGGTCGCGTACCCGCCTTCGCTGATCAGCACACCGGCGGCGTACACCGTAGCGCCAGCCTCTGCCGCCAGACGCGGATGGCTGGCGTGGGAAAAGTCCGCACAGACCGCCAGCGCAATCCGGTCATCCGCCCATTCGAGTGCTGCACCTCCCTTCCCTGCGACAAACGCCACCTCTTCGCCCGGGTGCAAATGCTGCTTGGTGTAGACCGCCAGCGAGCCATCTGCGCCCAACACCAGGGCGCCAATAAACGCACCGGTCCCGGGTGCCAAGCGAATCGGCATGCCCACCACTGCGGTCATTCGCAGCTCTTGCGCCATCTCACGCAGCGGCGCCAGCAGCACGTCCTCGGGCGTAATTGCCAGTTGGGCGGCCAAAGCGGGTTCATAGCCGGTCAACGACAATTCCGGAAACACCAACAATTGCACGCCCTGCTCCGCCGCCGCCTGCATGAACCTCAGGTGCCCCTGGATGTTGCCCGGCACGTCGCCGGCGATGGAAGTGGTTTGAGCTGCGGCGAGGGTCAAGGCAGTCATGGTCGCGTCCTGGCAATCATTATTAACGTGTTACCAGCATATCGGCACTTACCCCATAGCCGTAAGTAGGTCATGCGATAGAAATTACTGATTGAATCAACCCGCGTGCCTCTAGTAAGCTCCCCCCATCATTTGGAGAAACACCATGTTGCAACTCACCCACACTCAGGTTTGCCCTGCTGCCAGCGCCCCGCGCTTGGTGTCGGCTACCCGTGTGAGCGGTTTGAGCGCACTGGTCAGCTTTTATTTTGGGTATTGGTTTAGCCACTGGCGCGCCTGATACCTGAAATCGGCGCCCACTACTCAAGGGGTCGCCTACCAGAGAAATCTAACCCCCGGTCGGCTCCCCGACCGGGGGTTTTGTTTTTTCAAGGCCCCAATAATTTTGCTTCACACCGAACACTAAAAGGACTCACGACATGAACTACGCCACTTATTACCGTTACGACACTTCGACTGCATGGCGATTTAGCAAGCTCCGTTCGGGACAGCCTGCCGCCTCCGATCGGTCACCTATTGGTGGCAAGCCAACACACGTAGCCAATACGGCCAATTGTCGAACACCCCAGTAGGGCAGAGCGTGCGGGAACAGCCCGCCGCTTGCCCAGGAAGCCTTGAATATGAACTCTGCCACTGCCGCCTTGCCTGTTGCCAACCTGTCCAGCGCCAATGAAGCCCTGACCCAGCGCCTGCCCAGTTCCCTTGAACTCAAGCACCAGTTGCCCCTCAGCCCGTTCCTCAACGAACAGATCCACGCCCATCGCCAAGCCGTGCGCGCCATCCTCAATGGCGAAGACTCGCGTTTGCTGGTGATTGTCGGCCCGTGTTCGATCCACGACCCCGAGTCGGCCATGGAATACGCGCGCAACCTCAAGAAGCTCGCGCTGGAAGTCAGCGACCAGATGCTGCTGGTGATCCGTGCCTACGTCGAAAAACCGCGCACCACCATCGGCTGGAAAGGCCTGGCCTACGACCCGCACCTGGATGGCAGCGACGACATGGCCGCAGGCTTGACCCTGTCGCGCGAACTGATGCGCGAGATGCTGCGCCTGGGTTTGCCGGTCGCCACCGAGCTGCTGCAACCCATGGCCGCCGGCTACTTCGATGACCTGCTCAGTTGGGTCGCCATCGGCGCACGCACCACCGAATCGCAGATCCACCGCGAAATGGCCAGCGGCCTGGGCATGCCGGTCGGCTTCAAGAATGGCACCGACGGCGGCGTCGCGATTGCCTGTGATGCGATGCGCTCAGCCTGCCACCCGCATCGTCACTTCGGCGTGGACAGCCAAGGCCATCCGGCGATCATCCAGACACCCGGCAACCCCGATACGCACCTGGTACTGCGCGGCGGTCATCGTGGGCCGAACTACGATGCGCAAAGCGTGGCGCAGGTGAAACACGACCTGGCCAAGTCCAAGGTCGCGGCGCGCATCATGGTCGATTGCAGCCACGCCAACAGCGGCAAAGACCCGCTGCGTCAACCGGCGGTGTTCAATGACGTGCTCGAGCAGCGCCTGCAGGGTGACACGTCGCTGATCGGCATGATGCTCGAAAGCCACCTGTTCGAAGGCTGCCAACCGTTGAGCGCGTCGATGAAGTACGGGGTGTCGGTGACCGATGGTTGCCTGGGCTGGAACGGCACCGAGCAATTGCTGCGCAGTGCGGCTGAGCGCCTCCGCCAGCAACACACAGCCAACTGATCCATGCAGATCAAAATGTGGGAGCTGGCTTGCCTGCGATACAGACACCTCGGTGTGTCAGGTACACCGAGTTGATGCTATCGCAGGCAAGCCAGCTCCCACATTTGAATATCGTTGCGTTCAGGACAGTGGATACAGCGCCTCATCAAACTGCGCCAGCTTCGGAAATACCAAGGGCTGCTCATCCGCAAGCCCTTGCAGCCGCTGTTCATACCCCAGCAGAAAATCCTGCCGCGCCTCGGCACTGATATACGGCACATGCCAGGCCACAAATGGCGCCAGCACGTCATACCCGACATACGCCAAGGTGCCGCGCAGAATCGGCCGCAGCATCTCCTCCAACGGCCCGTGAATCGTGCCCTCACCAAACATATGCTCACGCCCGCCCAAGGTCACGGCGACCAGCGCGCGCTTGCCTGCCAGCCCGCCCTGATCGTAAAAACGCTTGCCGCCGTAACACACGCCGGACACCAGCACCCGGTCGATCCAGCCCTTGAGCATGGCCGGTGCCGAGAACCAGAAGATCGGGAAGTTGAGGATCAGCAGGTCGGCCCACAGCAGCTTGTCCAGTTCGCCCTGGATGTCCGCCGCGATCGACTGATTTTTTACGCCCAGGCGCTGCTCCAGGGCATACACCAGATAATCCGGATTCTCCCGCGTGGCAAAGTCAGCGGCAGACGCCACAGGGTTCCATTGCATAGCATACAAGTCACTCACCTGCACTTCATGGCCCTGGCGTTGTAACGTAGCCAGCGCCTGGTCGCGCAACGCCGCGGTAAACGACTGAGGCTCAGGGTGAGCGTGAACAATCAACACCTTCATGTGCATTCCTCAAACAGTGGGCGCCGCCCGTTGGGCCAGCAAATGGTCGAGCCAGTCCGGGTCCATTTCCGGCTCCGATGAAAACAACAGGCCGGTGTAAGCCTGGTACGGCGGAGTAAAAATCGCATTGCGGCTGCCTTGGTCCACTACCCTGCCCCGCTGCATCACCAGCACCTCGTCGGCAATCGCCCGCACGGTGGCCACGTCGTGGGTGATAAACAGGTAGGCCACGCCCAGTTGTTGCTGCAGGCGGTTGAGCAGTTTCAGCACGCCCTCGGCCACCAGTTGATCAAGCGCCGAGGTGACTTCATCGCAGATGATCAGTTGCGGGTCGGCCGCCAGCGCGCGGGCGATACAGATACGTTGTTTTTGCCCGCCCGATAATTCACGGGGCTGGCGCTCCATGAACACCGCCGGGTCCAGTTCAATCATCTCCAGCAACTCGGCGACCCGCGCGCGCATCGCCTTGCCTTTGAGGCCCAGGTAAAACGTGAGTGGCCGGCCGATGATGTCGACGATGCGCTGACGCGGGTTCAGCGCCGTGTCGGGAATCTGGTAGATCATCTGGATGCGCCGCAATTGCTCCTTGCTGCGCCGCCGAAAATCCACCGGCAGCGCCTCGCCGTCATACAGCACCTGCCCTGCCGTGGCCGGCAGCAGCCCGGTAATCAAGCGCGCGGTGGAGCTTTTGCCACTGCCGGACTCGCCGATCACCGCCAGGGTCTGGCCGCGATACAGCTGCATCGACACCTCATGCAGTACCGGCTGCTGCCCATAGCTGGCGCAGGCCTGACGCACTTCCAGCAACGGCACCTGCGCCACCGGGCATGCCTTGGGCTCGGTGCGAAAGCTGCGCACTGCCCACAGCGATTTGGTGTAGTCCTGCTGCGGCTGGCTGAGCATGCTGCGAGTGTCCGCCTCCTCCACCAACTTGCCGTGGCGCAGCACCATGATGCGGTCGGCCATCTGCGCGACCACGGCTAGATCGTGGCTGATGTACAAGGCGGCGCTGCCGAAGGTTTTCACCGCGTCACGGATCGCCGCCAGCACTTCGATCTGGGTGGTGACGTCGAGGGCGGTGGTGGGTTCGTCGAAGATAATCAGGTCCGGATGGCAGGCCATGGCCATGGCCGTCATCACCCGCTGCAACTGCCCGCCCGAGACTTGATGCGGGTAGCGTTGGCCAATGGTCTCGGGGTTGGGCAAACGCAGTACGCGGTACAGCTCCACCGCCTCGCGCTCGGCCTGGGCGCGGCTGATGCCGCCGTTGATCACTGCCGTTTCCACATGCTGGTCGATCAGACGATGCGCCGGGTTGAAGGACGCCGCCGCGCTCTGCGCCACATACGCGATGCGCAAGCCGCGCAGCTTGCGCAAGGCTTCGGGCTTGGCCTGCAGCAACTCAATGCCATCAAAACACACCGAGCCGCCGATGATGCGGCAACCGTCGCGCGCATAGCCCATCGCTGCCAGCCCGAGGGTGGATTTACCCGCCCCGGACTCACCGATCAGCCCCAACACTTCACCGCGCTGCAAGGTCAGGTCAATGCCCTTGATCAACGGGTGCCAGGCATCCTCGTAATGCCCTTCGACCTGCAGGTTGTGGATTTCCAGCAATGGCCTGTCCATCCTCAACCCTCCTTCAGGCCGCTGGATTTGTGCAGCATCCAGTCGACGACAAAATTCACACTGACGGTGATCAACGCCACCGCCAACGCGGGCAACAATGGGCTGATATCGCCGAAGGTAATCAACACCGCGTTGTCGCGCACCATGCTGCCCCAGTCGGCGGTGGGCGGTTGGATGCCCAGGCCGAGGAACGACAGCGCGCTGATAAACAGGAACACAAAGCAAAAGCGCAGGCCGAACTCGGCGATCAGCGGCGCCGCGGCGTTGGGCAGTACTTCGCGGGTGACCAGCCACCACAAGCCTTCACCGCGCAGGCGCGCGGCTTCGACAAAATCCTGCACCACCACCGTCATCGCCACCGCGCGGGACAAGCGAAACACCCGCGTCGAATCCAGCAGCGCAATCACCAGCACCAGCGAGGTGGCATTGGTGCCGACCACGCTGAGAATCAACAAGGCAAAAATCAGCTGCGGGATCGCCATGAGGATATCCACCACCCGCGACAACCCCTGGTCGACCCAACCGCCCTTGATCGCCGCGACCAAACCGCTCAAACCACCGAGCAGAAACGCCAGCGTCGTCGTCAGGAAGGCAATGCCCAAGGTATTGCGCGCGCCGTACATCAGGCGGCTGAACATGTCGCGCCCCAGGTTATCGGTGCCCAGCAAAAACTGGCCGCTCCACGGCGCGAAGCCTTCACCCACCACCTGGGTTTCGCCATAGGGCGCCAGCAGCGGCGCCAACAGCGCCAGCGCGACGTATAACAGAATAATCAGCAGGCCGAACTTGGCGCTCAACGGCGCCCGGGCCACTTGGCTCAACAGGCTCATGGCTTACCCCTTGGGATGCATCAGGCGTGGGTTGCTGGCGATGGACAGCACATCCGCCCCGGTATTGAGCAGGATGTAGGTGGCGGCAAAAATCAGGCTGCACGCCTGCACCACCGGGATGTCACGCTTGGACACCGAGTCCACCAGCAACTGGCCGAGCCCTGGATAGACAAACACCACCTCGACCACCACCACACCCACCACCAGGTACGCCAGGTTCAGCGCCACCACGTTGACGATCGGCGCCAGTGCATTGGGCAACGCGTGCTTCCAGATAATCCGCGATTGGCTGATGCCCTTGAGCCGGGCCATCTCGATATACGGGCTGGCCAACAGGTTGATCAGGGACGCGCGGGTCATGCGCATCATCTGCGCGATCACCACCAGACTCAGGGTGGCAACCGGCAGCACCGAGCGCTCCAGGAGCGTGCCGAACGTGGCATCCGGCGCCAGGTTGGACAGGCTGGGAAACCAGCCCAGCTTCACCGAGAACACCAGGATCAGCAGGTACGCGACAAAGAACTCCGGGAACGACACTGCGCTCAACGCCGTGGTATTGAGCAGGCGATCGAACCAGCTGTTGCGGTACAGCGCCGCAAGCATGCCCAGTACCAGCGCGGTAGGCACCGACACCAATGCCGCCAGGGCGGCCAGGCTCAAGGTGTTACCCAGCCGCGCACCGATCAACTCGGCGATGGGCCGCTGGTTGGCCAGCGACGCACCCAGATCACCCTGTAACAGCCGCAACAGCCAGTGCGCAAAGCGCGTCAGCGGCGGCAGATCCAGGCCCAACTGCGCGCGGAAAGCGGCGATGGTTTCCGGCGTGGCCGACTGGCCGAGCATGGCCTGGGCAATATCGCCAGGCAGCAGGCCGACGGCGAGGAAGATGATCACCGAGACGGCGAACAGCGACAATACGCCGAGGGCCAATCTCTGGAGGACCAGTTTCAACAGACTATTCATGTGTGTGTTGACTCCTAAGCCACCACAAATCCAGTGTGGGAGCTGGCTTGCCTGCGATAGCGGTACATCAGCGATAGATTTTTAGCCTGACACACCGCCATCGCAGGCAAGCCAGCTCCCACATTGAATCTTCATTGTTTGGAGGGTTTCTATGCCTGCCACCACCGCTCAATCAACCGCAACCCATCCAGCTCACCATAGGGCGCCGTCAGCGGCCCATGACTCACGCGGTTCGAACGCGCTGCCACGGAGCTGGCGAACAGCGGCACAATCGCGCCGCCGTCATCGCGGCACAGGGCCTGCATTTCGTTGTACATCTCTTGGCGCAGCGGCGCGTTCATCTCGCCACGGGCGGCGGTGAGCAGTTGGTTGAAGCGTGGGTTGTCCCAGTGGGTTTCGTTCCAGGCTGCACCTTTGGCATAGCCGATACTGAACATGCGGTCGGCGGTCAGGCTGCTGTACCAGAACGAGGTGGTGAATGGCTGTTTCATCCACACATTGGAGAAGAACCCGTCAGCGGGTTCGCGCACCACGTCAATGTCGATACCGGCCTGGCGCGCCTGCTCCTTGAACAGCACCGAGGCGTCCACCGCGCCGGTGTAGGCGGCGTCGGAGGCTTGCAGCCGTACCTTGAGCGAGTCCACACCGGCTTTGCGCAGGTAAAAGCGTGACTTGTCCGGGTCGTAAGTGCGCTGCTCCAGCGCGGCGTTGATAAAGCGGCTGCCGGGCTGGATCGGATGGTCATTGCCCACCAGGCCGTAGCCGTGCAATACCGAAGCCAGCAAGGTTTCGCGGTTGATCGCGTGCTTCATCGCCAGGCGGATGTCGTTGTTCTTGAACTCGTTGCTGTCGCACAGCATCGGGAAGGTGTAGTGCTGGGCGCCCTTGGTTTCCTCGATCACAAGATTTGGATTGCGCTTGAGCAAGGCCACGGTTTTGAGGTCGACCTTGTTGATCACATCCACTTGCCCGGTGACCAGTGCATTGACCCGCGCCGCGCCGTCGGCGATGGCCAGTAGTTCGGCGCTGGCGAAGTGCGCGCGGCCGGGCTTCCAGTAATCGGGGTTGCGTTCCAAGTCCATGCGCACGCCGGGTTCAAAGCTTTTCAAGCGGTAACCGCTGGTGCCCACACCGGCCTGCCAATCGGCGGCGCCGTCTTTGGCGGGCATGATCACCAAATGGTAATCGGCAACTACATAAGCAAAGTCGGCATTGCCGGAATGCAGCTCGAATACCACCGTATCATTGCCCTTGGCGCTGACACTGGCGACGTCGCCCAGTACGGTTTTGGCCGCCGACGTGGAGTCTTTGCTCAGGTGGTGATTGATCGACGCCACCACATCGTCGGCGCTGAGGCTTTTGCCGTTGTGGAAGGTCACGCCCTGACGCAAGTGAAAGGTCCACACCCGCGCATCCGGGGTGGATTCAAAACGCTCGGCCAGCTCGGGGATCGCGCTGCCGTCGACGGCGATTTCAGTCAGCGTGTTGTACACCGCCGAGAAGCCGACGAACGTGAAGGTGTCGACCCAGGAGCCGGGGTCCCGCGAATCGGTGGTGCTGCCGCCGGCCAGGCCCAGGCGCAGCACACCGCCGGCTTTGGGTGTCGCCTCTTCGGCAAACGCGTGCAACGGCAGGCCCATGGAAAACGCTGCCGCCACCGCACCCGCCACGGCGCTGTGTTTGAGAAAGTCCCTTCGGTGCATCGCTTGAGTCATTTTGTTGTTGTTTTCGCTCATGGTCTTGCTCCTCTAAAGGTCAACAGGCACAGGCATGTTTGAGCTCGATCAAGGTCACGCCATTGCGTTTGAAACCGTTGCGCAAGTCCGTCTGCAACTCATCCAGGTTTTTGGGTTGGTTCACGGTGCAGCCGAACGCCTGGGCGAACAGCGCAAAGTCCGGGTTGCGTGGCAGCACGCCGATGGGCTCGATGTCCAGGCTGAGCATGTCGTCGCGGATCTGGCCGAGGGCGTCGTTGTTCCACAGCAGCACCACCAACGGGCTGTGCAGTTCCTCGACCGCGGTCGCCAGTTCCTGGGCGGTGTAGAGGAAGCCACCATCGCCCACCAACACCAGGCCCGGACGCAGCGGCGCGCCGAACTTGGCGCCAATGCCGGCAGGCAAGCCATAGCCCAAGGTGCCGTAGCCGGTAGGGTGCAGCCAACTGCGCGGGGCGCGGCTGCGGTAGGCGTAGTTGCCGGTGTAGGCCAACTGGGTCATGTCGCTGCTGATAAATGCGTTGGCGGGCAGCTCGGCCTCGATACGCTCAAGAATGCCTTGGTGAATGGCCTGCAAAGGGCCGTGCCCCAGCTCGACCGCCTCAAGCAATGTCGCGACCTGTTGGCTTGCCGCATCGGCGTTACGCGGCGCAGGCGGCAGACGTTCGAGCAAGGCCAGCAAGGTCTGTTGGGCATCGCCTTTGAGCGCCACGGCGCAAGGGTAGAAATCGTTGAACTTGCGCGGGTCGATATCGATGCGCAGCAGTTCGCCGGTGATGGGCAAGCGCTCGCGCCAGTAATCGGTGTCGGCCATTTCCGTGCCGACGGCCAGCACCACATCCGCCTGACTGATCAGTTGCCAGCCGGGTTCCACGCACAGGGTGGCACCGGCATTCAGCGGGTCATTGACCGGCAGTAAACCCTTGCCGGCCACACTGCTGAAAAACGGCGCCGCCAACAACGTGCTCAAGCGCTGCAACGCATCACCCGCCGCCAGCGCGCCGCCACCGGCAATGATCATGGGTTGCTTGGCCGCCGCGAGCTTGGCTACGGCCAGCTCCAGCGCCTCGGCCGATGGCATGCCGCGTCCCGGGCGCCGCACGACTTCATGGCTCCAGTCGCGTTTGATCGGCGCTGCCAGCACATCCAGCGGCACCGAAATATGCACCGGCCGTGGCCGCTCGCTGTCGAACACCGCATAGGCGCGGGCGATCAATTCGGGCAAATCCTCGGCACTCAAGGCCACCGCCGAAAACGCGGTGATCGGCGCGGTGATGGCGCGCTGGTCCTGGGTTTCGTGCAGGCTGCCCCAGCCTTTACCGAGGCTGGCGGTGTGGTTGACGCTGGAGATCACCAACATCGGAATCGAGTCGGCGTAGGCCTGGCCGATGGCGGTGGCGGCGTTGGTCACGCCAGGCCCGGTGATCACAAAGCACACGCCCGGTTTGCCGCTGACCCGCGCATAGCCGTCGGCCATAAAACCGGCGCCCTGCTCGTGGCGTGTCAGCACGTGGCGAATGCCGCTGCCGGGCAAGCCTCGATACAGTTCCAGGGTGTGCACGCCGGGAATGCCGAACACGGTGTCGACGCCATAATTAGCCAGCAACCGCACCAGGGCCTGGCCGCCGGTCAGGGTCTTATCTTGCATGTTCATCTCCTAGGCGAATCAACGCATCCACCGCCAGCGTGCCGTGGGCATTGACCAACAATGGGTTCACATCCAGTTCCAGCAACCGCCCGGCGTTGGCGCAGGCGTAGTCGGCCACCGCGCGAATGGCCGCCACCAACGCATCCATATCCGCCACTTCACGCCCGCGAAAACCTTGCAGCAAGGCCGCGCTGCGCAGGCTGAGCACGGCGTTGCGAATCGCCTCATCGGTGGTCGGCAGCAGCAGGCTGCGGCTGTCTTTGAGCAATTCCACGAGGATCCCGCCAGCGCCAATCACCAGGGCCAGGCCAAAGTCATTTTCCCGCTTGATGCCCACGATCAACTCGGCCAAGGGCTTTGTAGCCATGCTTTCCAACAGCAATTGATCAAAGACAATGCCCGGCGCATAAGCGCCGATTTGCTCGCGCATCTGCTCCAGCGCGGCGGTCAGTGCGACACCGTCTTTCAGGTTGAGCGCCACTGCACCGGCTTCGGTTTTGTGTGGCAGGTCGGTGCTGACGGCCTTGAGCACCAACGGATAGCCCAAGAGTTTGGCGTCTGCGATGGCGCGCCCTGGCGTGCTCAGCACCGCCGCTGGCGTGCTCAAGCCAAAGGCGCGCAAGGCTTGTTTGGACGCCCATTCATCCAGCGCCAGGCCTTGGCCCGCAAGAGGCTGAGGGCACAGCGGTGCAAGGATCGACTCGCCGCGTTCCAACAACACACGGCGATGGTTTTGATAGTCGGCAATCCGCCCCCAGGCAGCGAGTGCATCTTCCACCCCCTGCAGCGCGGCAATGCCGTGGGCATGCAGGCGTTCGCGGGCATGGGCCGGCAGTAATTCGGGAAAGGCCGAGGTGACGAATCCGGTTTTGCCATGACGACTGAGCGCGGCGCAAAACAGCGCCAACAACAGGTCGCATTCCTTTCGCTCGCCAGTGAATTCGGCCGGGTAATCCAGCACCAGCATCGCCGCATCGGCATCGGTGCGCAGGGCCGTTTCGAGCATGCGTTCGAGCGCCTCGCGGTCGCCCCAGATGGCGGTGGTGAAGTCCAATGGGTTGACCAGGTTGGCATAGCTGGGCAGCACCTGCGCCAGTTCGGCGCGCTGGCCTGCGTCGAGCTTCGGCAAGGCCAGTTGGTTGCGCTCGGCGTAGTCGGCAATCAGCCCCGCGTCGCCACCGGAACAGGCCAGTGCGATCAGGCAATTGCCGCCAGGTAGATTGCCGCAGGCCGCCGCTTTCAAGGTTTCGACAAAACTCACCGGCCCACTCACGCGGATCACGCCAAGGCGCGCAAACAGGCTGTCGTACAGCGCATCGGAACCAGACAGCGAACTGGTGTGACTCAGGGCCAACTCGGCGCCGATCTGCGACACGCCGGTTTTCAGCGCGATAATCGGGATGCCTTTTTCCAGCGCCTTGTGCGCCGCGCGGGCAAACCCCGGCACATTCTTCAAGCCTTCCAGGTGCAGGCCGATGGCGGTCACGCGCGGCTCATCGAGCAGCACGTCCATCAACTCGGCAACCCCCAACTGCGCCTGGTTGCCCACCGACGCCATATAAGCAATGGGCAGCGAGCGGTCGCTCATCGACAGGTTGTAGGCAAAGTTGCCGCTCTGGGTGAGCACCGCCACGCCCTTCTCTACCGCCTTGCCGCCGTGGGCCACCGGCCACAGCGCGGCGCTGTGCAAATAGTCCAACAAGCCGTAGCAGTTGGGGCCGAGCAAGGCCATGTCGCCCGCCGCTGAAACAAGCTGCTGTTGCAAGGCCGCACCACTGACGCCCGTTTCGGCAAACCCGGAGGCGTAGCAAATGGCGCCGCCGGTGCCGATGGCGGCGAGTTCGGCCACACAGGCCAAGGTCAGCTCACGGTTAGTCGCGATAAACACCGCATCCGGGCCGTAAGGCAAATCGGCAACCCGACGCACACACGGGATGCCGTCGAGGCTGTCATGCTGCGGGTTGACCAGCCACATCGGCCCGGTAAAACCGCCGTCGGCGCAGCGCTTGAGGGCGCGGGCCATGCTGCGCCCGCCGACAAAAGCCAGGTGCCGGGGCGCCAGCAGGCGCTTGAGGTTGTCGCGAATAGCCTGGGACATAAGCGTTCTCCGCGCCGGTCAGCGCAACAACGGCCGCAACAGTTCACGGGCAATAATGTGCCGCTGGATTTCCGAAGTGCCTTCCCAGATCCGTTCGATCCGCGCGTTACGCCAGATGCGCTCCACCGGCCCTTCATCCATCAAGCCCATGCCGCCAAAGATCTGCACGGCTTCATCGGCTACCTTGCCCAGGGTTTCACTGGCAAACAGCTTGGCCATGCCGGCCTCGCCATCGGTCATGCTGCCCTGGTCCATCTTCCAGGCGGTGTGCAGGGTCAGAAGCTCGGCGGCGCGAATCTGCGTGGCCATGTCGGCCAGCTTGAAACTCACGCCCTGGTAGGTGCCGATGGGCTGGCCGAACTGCTTGCGGTCCGCCGCCCATTGCAGCGACACCTCCAGCGCACGCTGGGCCTGGCCGACGCAGTTGGCAGCGACCATCACCCGGCCAGCGGTGAGCCAGGCGTTGGCGACCTCCCACCCCTTGCCGACTTCGCCCAGCACTTTGTAGGCGGGCACGCGGCAGTCGTCGAAGAACATTTCATAGGTGTGATAACCGCGGTTGCTCACACACTTGGGGCCACGGCGGATGGTCATGCCGGGCGTGCCGCGATCGACCAGGAATGCAGTCACCGCATTGCGCTGGCGGCCGTTGTGTTCGTAGGTGTCGGTGACGGCAAACACGATGGCAAAATCGGCATGGCCGGCGTGGCTGATGAAGTGCTTGCTGCCGTTGATCACGAAGTCATCGCCGCTGCGCACGGCGCGGGTCTTGATCGCATTGGCGTCGGAGCCGGCGCCGGGTTCGGTCAGCGCGAAACAGTCAATTTTCTTGCCTTGCACGCACGGCAACAGGTAGTCCTCGACCTGCGCGCCGGTGCAAGCCATGAGAATCTTGGACGGACGCGCGACAAACACATGCAGCGCCCACGAGACTTTGGACAACTCGCGTTCGATCAACGCCTGGGACAGGTAATCCAGGCCACCACCGCCCACCTCTTCGGGCATGTTGAAAGCATAGAAGCCGGCAGCGACAGCCTTGTCGCGAATCTGCGCGGCCAGCTCGGGCGAAACCGCGTCGGCACGGTCCACCGCGTCCTCATGGGGCAGCAATTCCCTGGCAACAAAGCTGCGTACCGCGTCCACCAACATGTCTTGTTCTTGGCTGAGTTGGAAATTCATGGCGCTACCTGTGTGTGCTTCCTGTGTGGGCTTAGCGACCGGAGAAAACCGGCAGGCGTTTTTCCATCGAGGCACGCAGCGCCTCGGCGCCGTCGTCGCTGCGCCCGCACAGCAGCCCGGCGGCCAGTTCGGCCTCAAGCTGTTCAGGCAGGCTGCGCCCGGCGCCTTCGCGGATCAGGGTTTTAGTCTGGGCGAAAGCGAAGGTCGGCCCGTTGGCCAGGCGCGTGGCCAGCTCGCTTGCGTGGGCATGCAGCTGCTCATCGGCGACCACTTCGCCCACCAGCCCGGCGGCCAGTGCGCGCTCGGCGCTCCACAGCTCATCGAGGAACAGCAGGCGCTTGGCCTGCTCGCTGCCGATCAAGCGCGGCAAGTGCCAACTGGCGCCAGCGTCCGGCGAATACGCCATGCTGGTGTAGCCGGCCTTGAACCGCGCCGACTGGGCGGCGATGCGCAGGTCGCAGCACAGGGTCAGGTCCATGCCCGCGCCGACGGCGGTGCCGTTGATCGCAGCAATCGTAGGTTTGTCGAGGGTATGCAGACGGGTCATCAGGGCGTGAGCGGTTTCGGTCCAGCCGTAGGTTTCCAGGGCGCCACGGGACTCGGCGTCGGCCCACTCAGCCAGGTCGGCACCGGCGCAGAAACTACGGCCGCTGCCGGTGAGCACCACCACCCGCACGCTGGGGTCGGTGTTGAACGCGTCGAGCACCGCATGCAGGTAGTTGAGGGTCGGGATGTCGAGTGCATTGCGCTGCGGGCCACGGTTGAGCGTGATCCAGGCAACGCCAGCTTGCACCTGAGTGAGCACGGGCGAATCGGTAGTCATGGCTTCCTCGAATTATTTTAGTTGGCGTGAGGGGTGCGACATGGCGAGATACTAAACGAGTGTTCAGTAAGGAGGCAATCGGCAAACTGCAAATATTTTCAGGGCGAAAAAAAACGCCCGAATAGAGCGTTCAGGCGCTGAAGGGAAGGTTCAGGCTTTGAGCTGGTAGCGCGCGCGACCGCCGCCTTGCAGGCCGTCCACCCAGGCTTCGCAGATCTGGATGCCCTGCTGCGGCGTGAACGTGCCGGGGTTGAGCCCCGACTCCAGCCACAAGCCATCGAGCAACGCGCTCAAGCCGATGGCGGCCAAATCAGCGTCGAATTGCTCCCAGCCTTCCTCCCTGGCCATGTCCGCCAACGCCGAACGCATGATGGTGCGGTACTCGCCATAGGAATGCTCGTGGGCCTGGTTGATCGCCGGCGCGGTCTTGACCGCGCCCCAGAACACCAGCCAGGCGTCCAGCAACTGTGGGTCGAGCAGTTCAGCTGAAAAGGAGCCACGGAACAGCGCCGATAAACGCTCACGCGGCTGCGGCGGCGCCTTGGCCATGGTCTCGCGCAACAGGCTCATGACTTGGGCGGTGATGGTGCGATAGGCCTCGGCCACCAACTCATCCTTGCCCGAATAGTGATGGCTGATCAGCCCTACCGACACCCCGGCCTCAGCGCTGATCTTGCGGATCGAAGCGCCCTGGAAGCCATCGCGCTTGAGGCACGTCAGCGTCGCCTGAACCAGGTTGGCCTTGCGCAATTGCGGCTCCATGCGGGAGAAACGCGATTCCTGAGTCATGGGGCGGTGTCCTTCGGTTGAGTCGGCTGCACGACTCTACCTCAGTCGCGGTAACCGGGCGACACCCGATCCAGCATCCGCAGCAACGCCGCCCATGCCAGCTGCATGGCATTCACATCGGTCAGCTCGCCCTCCTCCAGCGCTCGGTTGGGGTTATTGAATTGCTGCTCGGTGTAAGCGCAAACCTCAGCCGGCGGCAGGATCAGCTTGCCGCAGGCCTGCGCGGCGATCTGGATATCGCAGGCCTTGTCCAGGTAATACATGCGCAGAAACGCCTCACCAACCGTCTCGCCCACCGTCAACAAACCATGGTTGCGCAGCATCAGCACCGGCTTGTCGCCAAGGTCCTGCACCAGCCGGCGTTGCTCGTGCATGTCCAGGGCGACGCCTTCATAGTCGTGGTAGGCAACCTTGCCGTAGAACTCCATCGAGATCTGATTGACCGGCAACAAACCGCACTCCAGCGCCGCCACCGCACAGCCGGCACGGGTGTGGGTATGCAGCACGCACTGGGCGTCTTCGCGAGCGCCATGAATGGCGCTGTGAATGACAAAACCAGCCGGGTTTACGGCATAAGCAGAAGGTTCGACCGCCTGCCCGTCCAGGCCGATCTTGACCAGGTTGGAGGCGGTGATTTCATCGAACATCAGCCCATAAGGATTGATCAGAAAGTGATGTTCCGGCCCGGGAATACGCACCGAAATATGCGTGAAGATCAGGTCGCTCATGCGGTAGTGCGCGACCAATCGATAGCAGGCCGCGAGCTCTTCGCGCAGTTGCTGCTCGGTGGAGTGAGTCATTTTTATTCTCCAGGCACGGGGTTGGTAAAGGCGACGCTAAGCCAGCCGTCAGTAAAAAAACAAGTTGATTTTTTACTGGCGCTCGCCTCTTACTAGAAAAATAACAATAACAGCGCCTGGAGTATCCGCACCATGTCGCACGCTGCCTTCCCGCATCTGTTCGAACCCTTGGTACTGCGCGGCAAACGTCTGAAGAACCGCATCATGTCCAGCGGGCATGACACCTCGATGCCGACGGATAACCGGGTCAATGCGCAATTGATCGCCTATCACCGTGCGCGCGCCGAAGGCGGTGTGGGGCTGATTGTGCTGCAGGTGGCGGGCGTGCATGACAGTGCGCGGTACACCTCCCATGTGCTGATGGCCACCGACGACGCATGCATCGACGGCTATCGCGAGTTGGCCGATATTTGCCACGCTCAGGGCACTGTGGTGCTGTCGCAAATATTCCACCCGGGCCGCGAGATCATGGAGTCGGCAGACGGGTTGCTGGCGGTGGCGTACTCGGCGTCGGGAGTGCCTAATGAGCGGTTTCGGGTGATGCCACGGGCGCTCGACCAGGCGATGATCGATGAGATCGTCAGCGGTTACGCAGCGGCGGCCAGGCGCTTGCATCAGGCGGGCATTGATGGCGTGGAAGTGGTCGCCAGCCACGGCTACCTGCCCGCGCAGTTTCTCAACCCACGGGTTAACCGGCGCACCGATGACTACAACGGCGTGCTTGAACAGCGCCTGAGATTCCTGCGGGAAATTATTGCCGCAGTGCGGGCCGCGACCGACCCGCAGTTCATCATCGGCCTGCGCATTTCTGCCGATGAGCGCGACAGCGAAGGCCTTACCGAAAGCGAATCCCTGGAGGCCGTGCAACACCTGCAAACGCAGCTGGATTATGTGCATATCGTCGCCGGCACCTCGGCGTCCACGGGCGGCGCAGTGCATATCGTGCCGCCCATGGCCATCGCCGCCGCGTACCTGGCCGATGCGGCCGCGACGTTCAAAGCCAGCCTGTCGATACCCCTGTTTGTCACCGGGCGGATCAACCAGCCGCAGGAGGCCGAGCTGATCCTGGCGCGCGGCCAGGCCGATGTGTGCGGCATGACCCGCGCACTGATCTGCGACCCGCTGATGCCGGCCAAAACCCTCGACGGCCGCGCCGAGGATGTGCGCGCGTGCATCGCCTGCAATCAGGCCTGTATCGGGCACTTTCACAAGGGCTTGCCAATCTCCTGCATCCAGCACCCCGAGACGGGGCGCGAGCTGCACTTTGGTAACCTGCAACCGACGTTGAAACGCCGCCGCATCATGGTGGTCGGCGGTGGCCCGGCCGGCATGAAAGCTGCCGCTGTGGCCGCGCAACGCGGCCACGACGTGACCTTGTTTGAAGCCAGCGGGCAATTGGGCGGGCAAGTGCTGTTGGCGCAGTTGCTGCCACGGCGCAGCGAATTCGGCGGCGCCAGTACCAACCTGCAACGAGAGATGACGCTGGCAGGCGTGCGTGTGCTGCGCAATACCCGCGTCGACCGCGCCCTGGTGGAACAACAGCGACCTGATCACGTGATCATCGCCACCGGCGCCGAACCCTATTGGCCGGCATTCGAGCGAGGCGGCGAGCTGCAAGTAGTCGATGCCTGGCAGGTGTTGCGCAATCAGGTCACCTTGGGGCGCTCGGTGGTGGTGGTCGACTGGCGCTGCGACTGGATCGGCCCCGGCATCGCCGAGCGTCTGGTGCGCGCCGGCCATCAAGTGCAACTGGCGGTCAATGGCACGCACTGCGGGGAAAACCTGCCGCTCTATGTGCGCGATCAACTGGCGGGCGAGCTGCACCGCCTGGGCATCCCCATCATCCCTTATGCCCGCCTCTACGGCTGCGACGACAGCACGGTTTACTTGCAACACAGCGCCAGCGGCGAACCGATGCTGTTGGAGAACGTCGACAGCCTGGTGTTGTGCCAGGGCCATCAGCCAGTGGACACTCTGGGCACGGCGCTTGCCGGGCTGGTGCCGTTTGAACGCATCGGCGACTGCCTGGCGCCGCGCACCGCCGAAGAGGCGATCTACGAAGGACTCAAGGTAGCGTGGAAACTCTGAACGACGAACCGCAGCCACTGTTTCTCGGTACGCGCATTCGCGGCCTGCGCAAGGCACGCGGCCTGACGCTGACCGAACTGGCGCAACTGAGTGAACTGACCGCCGGCTATCTCAGCCAGTTGGAGCGCAACCTGGCGTACCCATCGATCCCGGCGCTGTTCAATATCGCCCGCAGCCTGGGCGTGACTATCCAGTGGTTTTTTGCCAGCGAGGCCGCCCCTGCCCCAGCGGATGAAGGCTATGTGGTACGTAAAAACAATCGTCAAAGCATCCGTTATGAAGATGGCATCGTCGACCAACTGCTGACGCCATTGCCCAACCACCAACTGGAGATCCTGCACTCCTGCTTCCCACCCGGCACCTACAGCCAGCAAAGCTACAGCCATGAAGGCGAAGAAGCGGGCTATGTGTTGAGCGGCACCTTTGAGCTGTGGGTCGGTGAGCGGCATTTTCTGCTGGCTGAAGGCGACAGTTTCAGCTTTGCCAGCAGCGAGCCGCACCGGTATGGCAACCCGGGCAAGGTGGATACAGTGGTGATCTGGGTGATTACACCCCCGACATTTTAGGCCGCTGTAGCAAATGCAGACGTTTCCTACGGGAACTGGCGACAGTGGCGCGGCTTGCCATCAGTGGTGAGGCACCCAGTCGCTTGCTATAAAAATGGCTACTTCTTTTCGAGGTTGTCGCCATGTCTTTATTGCATTTGTTGTTTGGGAAACCGACTCAGGACGATTGGGATCGAGTAAGGGATGTCAAATCCCGTAAAACCTGGAAGGTCGTACGTGGAGGCATCGGCCTGGACATCGATGAGGTTATCGCGTCAGAGGGTTACAAGGACGCTCTGCGCCAAGTGCAAAAAATGGAGTCAGACGACTCATGGGCCTGCTGATCATTGTGCCGTTACTGGTCAGTGGCTATCTGGTCTGCCTCAGGCACCCGTTTTTCTACTTGCGATTGCACCGATTCCAGGGACAGTTGCTTTACCTGCAGGTAGCAAGGCTCGGAATGCTCTGCCTAATCGTTGCCACGTTTTTGAGTGCTGCCCTGCTGACGTTATCAAAACAAGCAGCCTTTATCGCCGGGCATGAAGTTGCGGCGGACTACAGCCAAAAACTGGGTACGCTATTGGTACAACTCGACATTGCCAATGAGAAAAACTGCACGCTATGGGTTTTCATGTTGCAGGCGGGTATGACCACTCTGGCGATTCCTTTTTTCTGGGCAAGGCTATATGTACGCGCGAAGAAGAAAATGCTGAAGCTGGAAACCGACACGCAGCTCTACCATGTGCTTTCGCTGGGTATTCTTGAGGGCACGCCATTCAAGCTTTTATTGAGAGAGTCCATCGTCAAGTGTGTGCCGTGCATGTTCAGTTTGAGCAACAGGAAGGTCTATGTCGGGATTGTAGTATTCGCAGGCACCCCCACGGAGTCCGAAGGCATTGGTCAGGGGTTCAGCCTGGTGCCCATACTCAGCGGGTACCGGGACAAGGACACATTGGAGGTCACGCTCCACACTCACCACGCCCCTATAAACCGCCCCAGGCCGATCCTGCTGGTTCAGGAAAACGTCGTGTCGGCCACTCGTTTTGACTTCACCACATGGACCCGTTCCCAGTCCCGCAGAAGCCGAAAGGCGCAGCAGGGGCAGTTCTATCACCACCGCCCTGCGCGCCCGGCAGAAGCCTCGCGCATCTGCGCATGAAGCTGGGTATCACGGCCACTTGAACATATCGTCCACTGGTACACGGTAACCGGTAGCCAGGCGGTTGGTCTCGTTGGCCATGCCGACCACGGCCTGCAATTCGCCAAACATCTCGTCTGTCATGCCGGCCTTGCGTGCGGCGGCGGTGTGGGAGGCGATGCAATACGGGCAATTGTTGGTCACGCTGACCGCCACATACAGCAACTCCTTGGTCAGCGGGTCGAGAGCTCCCGGTGCCATGATTTCCTTGAGGCTTTCCCAGGTGCGGCGCAACGTCGGCGGGTGGGCGGCCAGGCATTTCCAGAAGTTGTTCACCTGGTCGACCTTGCGTGTTTGCATGATGTCGTCGTAAACCGCACGCACTTCAGGGCTGGCGTCGGAGTATTCGGTGAGGTGTTGGGTCATGGTCTTTCCAAGGCTGGCATAAAGCATTCTGGAATACCGCGCCACACCCATGGCTGGCAAGTGAAGCCGGTAAGCATCGGGTGACAAAGTTGACCAGCGGTCATGCGAACCCGTGCTGTTGTGAATCAGCGTGCTGGGCACAGCCTGCTCACCCTGACAAGGCCGCGGGTATTCGTGACTTGTGGTTAAGAGTCCTTTTCGCAATGGGCGGTTTTTCCGAGTGAACGACGGGCGGATACTCGACTCCATTGTTCACACCCCTTCTGGAGTTACTGATGTCTACCCCAACCCCAAACGTCCCCGCCTTCGGCCTCGGCACCTTCCGCCTGCAAGGCCAGGTGGTGATCGACTCGGTGAGCACCGGCCTGGAACTGGGCTACCGCGTCATCGACACTGCGCAGATCTACGAGAACGAAGCCGATGTCGGCCAAGCCATTGCCGACAGCGGCGTAGCGCGTGATGAGCTGTTTATCACCAGCAAGATCTGGATCGCCAATTTCGCCGAAGGCCAGTTGATTGCGAGCCTGCGCGAAAGCCTGCGCAAACTCAAAACCGATTATCTCGACCTGACGCTGATCCACTGGCCATCGCCGGAAGACCAGGTGCCGGTCGCCGAATTCATGGGCCAGTTGCTGGAAGCCAAGCGCTTGGGACTGACACGCCAGATCGGTATTTCCAACTTCACCATTGACTTGATGAAGCAGGCAATCGCCGCGGTGGGTGCCGAGAACATCGCCACCAACCAGATCGAGTTGCACCCCTACCTGCAAAACCAGAAGGTTGTGGATTTTGCCACCGTCCAGGGTATCCAGATCACCTCGTACATGACCCTGGCCTATGGCGAAGTGCTCAAAGACCCGGTGATCCAGCAGATCGCCGAGCGCCATCAAGCCACACCGGCGCAGGTCACGCTGGCCTGGGCCATGCAGTTGGGTTACGCGGTGATCCCGTCGTCGACCAAACGCGCCAACCTGCAAAGCAATCTCAAGGCACTGCACCTGACCTTGAGCGCTGCCGACATGGCGCAGATTGCCGCCCTGGAGCGTGGCCACCGCTTGACCAGCCCCAAGGGCATTGCGCCGAAGTGGGACTAAACCCCGGCCAGCGGTTTGCGCGATAATTCCCGCAGCCATGGCAACACCCGCAGGCCCGCCGTGGCTGCGGGTGGGTCGATGATGTCCATGAAGTGTTCGAGGTTGACGCTGTCCGGCACACCCGGCAACCGCACCAGCACCGCAGGCTGAGTATCAGCCGGTTCGCCCAGTTCCTGATGGTCATAGAGCAGCACATGCCGCACCTGAGGCTGCGGCCCGCAAGCCTGCAGCGCCAGCCCCGCATTAATGATCAATACGTCGAAGGGCTCGGCAGGGATCGCGGTGAGTATCTGGACTTCCTGGTAGGTTTGCACCGGCACAATGCGGTGGTAACCCAACTGATTGAGCATTTTTTCTATGTACAGTCGTTGCAGGTGTTGTTCATCGGCAATCAGGATGGTCAGTGCTTTGTTCGGCATGGCGAACCCCTGGGCTGGCAGCGCTCGTCAGTGAGCGTGCCCCATTCTCCAGACATATACCGAAGACAAAATCAGGCATGTTCCCCCTTCATGTAGGAGTTCTCCCAAATTCACCGAATGCCCCTCAACTGCAGTCAGGCCTGCTTGCAGTAGTCACCCATGCGCTGGTGCAAATCAGCAATTGCCGTGTCAATTGTTGCAACAGCCGCGCCTAATGTGCTGCGCTCCTGTCGCTCACACACCGCCTCCAGCATTTCGCAACTGGCTATCAATGGCTCGGCCTTGACCATTCGCGCCCCACCTTTGACGCGGTGTGCGAGGTCATGCAGCCCACTAAAACTATGCTGACGCGCCAGCAACGCCAGCATCGCGCGGTCTGCCTCCAAACTGTCGAGCAAGGCGCTCAAAAGCTCATTGAGCGCGGCGTGATCGTCTCCCGTGACGACCTTCAAAGCCTTTAAATCAAACCCTGGACCAGCGTCGGGTGACTCAGGGCCGAGCGCATAGACGCTCAGCGCAGAGCGCAAGTCCTCAAGCCCGGCAGGCTTGAACAGGCAACCATCCATGCCCGCCTGCCGGCAGCGCTCGGTTTCTTCCGGCTGGGCATTGGCGGTAAACCCCAGCAGCAGGCAGGCGGGCAAGCCATGCTCACGCTCTTGCGCACGGATTTCACGCGCCAAGGCATAGCCATCCTTGAGGGGCATGTTGCAATCGGTGATTACCACATCCGGCCGCTGGGTTTTCCAGCGTTCCAAGCCCTGGACGCCGTCTTCGGCGGTGCTGATGCGATGCCCCAGAAAGCTCAGCTGCCGGGCCAGCAGCAGGCGATTGGCCGGGTAGTCATCCACCACCAGAATGTCCAAAACACGCACGGGACGGGTAGGTTCCGGCGTAGCCGAAACCTCGGCCGCTATTGCTGCTGTGGTGGCCAACGTGAGTGCTACGTCCACCCGTGTCCCCTGCCCCAGCGTACTGCTCAACTGCAGTTTCCCCGCCATCATTTCGCATAGCGTGCGGCTGATCACCAACCCCAGGCCCGAGCCGCTGCGCGCCGACTGCTCGGTATTGCTGCCCTGGATAAACGGGTTGAACAGCCGCTGCTGGTCCTCGGCACTGATGCCTATGCCGGTGTCTTCTATCCACAAGGTGAGGTTCAATTGGCCGGGGTCCGATGCCAACCCACAGCGGCCGCCCAAGCGCACCCGGCCGTGGTCGGTAAACTTGATGGCATTGCTCAGCAGGTTGGACACCACCTGCTTGAATCGCAACGGGTCGATCAACACCGCGCAATCCATCTGCGGATCAAGCTCTACTTGCAGCGCCAGGCCTTTCGCGCGCGCCAACCCTTCGAATACCCGCGCCACCGACTTCAATAGCTCATGCAGGTTGGCCGGTTCAAGGGACAAAGATAAATGGCCGGACTCAATTCGGGCAATATCCAAAATGTCGCCGATCAGGTCCAGCATGCCGTGCGAGGCCACCGAAGCGACTTCCAGGGCGTCACGGTCGGCACGCCCTTGTTCAGCGTTGGCCAGCGCCAGCTCGATCATGCCGATCACCGCGTTCATGGGGGTGCGAATTTCGTGGCTCATGGTCGCCAGGAACGTGGTCTTGGCACGGTTGGCGGCGTCAGCGTCCTCCTTGGCTTCCTGCAACTGGCCCAGCAGCCGCTGGCGCTCGCTCACATCGACCCAACCGGCAATCATGCCCACGACATTTTCGTCGCCATCACGGTACGGCAGCATCCAGTGGTAAATGGTCAACACCTTGCCCGCAGGCAACCTGAGCACCCGATCATGAATCTGCGGTTCGCCCCGCTCCATCAACCGCAGATAGTCCTCATGGAATGACTGGGCCTGCGGCGGGTTGCCGGTGTCGGTCTCGATCACCGTCTTGCCGATCACCGCTTCAAGCTTGAAGCCAAACACGTCCAGGTAGGCACTGTTGCAGGCCATCAGCCGACCCTGACGATCACGCACGTAGATCGGGTGGGGCGTACCGTCGATCAGCACGCCCATAAAGCGCATCTGGTCACTTAACGCGCGTTCGGCCTGAGCGCGCTTGCGTATCAGGCTGCGCAGGTAAATCGCCCATCCCAGGGTGATCAGCAGCAATACCGCCGCCAGGCCGAATCCTTGGATAATCGTGCGGCGATGGCGTAGCCAATGGTCTTCGATGATGACATCGGTGCGCCATTGGCTGATCAGTTCATCCATTTCCTGAGGCGGGATGCTCAGCAACGCCTTGTCCAGTATCGAGTACAGCTCCAACTGCCCCCGGTTGACCCCGAACGTCATACGCACAGGTTCAGAGCCGACGGTGCTGGTCACGTGCAAGCGATCGCGGTACTCAAAGGCGATCAGGTAACGCGCATAGATCAGTGAACTGACGGCACCCTCGGCGCTGCCATTGGCCACCAGAGCCATGGCATCCGTAGGATTTTTCGCCTCCACAAACTGGATACCGGGATAGTCGCGATTGATGACGTCACGCAGCGCATTGCCGCTGGGTATTACCAGGCGTTTACCCAGCATATTTTCCAGTGTCATGGTGCCAGGCGTGTCGGTACGGGTGACCAGCACCAGCGGATTGGTCAAGTAGGGCCGCGTAAAACGCACCTGGTCAGAGCCTTCGAGGCTGGGCGTGACCACCGCCATCATGTCCGCCCGGCCGGAACGGACCGCCTCTATTTGCTGAGGCATTGAGCCGCCCGGGACCACATCGAACTTCAAGCCGGTGCGCAAGCTGATCCGGGATAGAACGTCTGCACTCAAGCCCTCTGATTGCCCTTGTGCCGTGAAGGATGCCAACGGCAACATCTGGTCGGACGCTACCACCCTCACCCGTGGGTGTTTTTCCAGCCAGCGTTGCTCGCTGGTGCTTAAGCGCAGGCGCTCGGTCCCCAGAACACCAAGATTGCCAGCACTCCAACGGCGCAAAATATCCAGCTGCTGGTTAGCCGGAATCGACCTCAGCGCGCTGTTGATGATGCGCAGCAAGCGAATATTGTCCCGGGCCAGCGCGAACGCAAAGGCGTTGGACTCCAAAGTGGAAAAGTCCGCCAGCTGTACATTGTTGAGGTGGTTGCGGTTGATCTGGTAGTGGGCGGTGATGGCGTCTCCGAGGTAGACATCGGCACGGCCAAAAGCCACGGCGCCGATGGCTTCGAAGACCGACGCAAACAGTTCCACATGGGCCTTGGGGTAAAACGCCTCGACCACATCGGGCGGCATATAGTGATAAAGCATCGCCACACGCTTGCCGGCCAGGTCGACACTCAGGGACTGGGTGTCTCCGGTACGGGTGACCAGGATGGGCTGATCATTGGCATAGGAGCGCGAAAGGACGAGTTGCGGGTCCCCCGCTTCAAACCCGTTGGCCGACCCCAAGAAATCGATAGAGCCCTGCTTGAGCGCCTCAATCACTTCATCACGGGTGTCATAGCGGCGCACTTCAACGCTGACGTTGAGCGCCTGGGCAAGCAACTTGGCATAGTCGGCGGTGACGCCTTCCAGTTCATCGTTATTGTTGGTCAGTTCGAAAGGCCCGTAATCGGGCGCGGAAACCCCCATCCACAGCGTGCGGCGCTCACGCAGCCAGTGCCAGTCAGCGTCCCCCAGCACCACGGGCGGGCCATTCTCGTCGAGGCTGGAATGCCCCAGCAACCGCAAGGTGTGGGGCTCATCAAGGGCCGCAGCGAGCAACGGCAGCAGGCTCATCAACACCAGCATGATCAACCGTCGGACCTGGGCAAGGATCATGTCGATTCAGATCAGATGATTACGCTGGGCAAACTTGGCCATGTGCACCACAGACGTCATCCGCAGCTTCTCCTTGAGCCGGGTCTTGTAGGTGCTGATGGTCTTGTGGCTCAGCAGCATATCTGCAGCAATTTTGTTGTTGGTAAAACCCAACGCCAACATCCTCAGCACTGCCAGCTCGCGGTCTGAAAGCGAGTGCACCAGCTCGTGCTCGGTGGTCTGCAAATCATCACGACGCACCGAACTGCTCGGCAGACTGGGGAAGCAGTTGTAGTTGGACATCACCGCCTTAATGGCTTTTTGCAGCTCCTCCAGCTCTCCGGTCTTGGCGACAAACCCCATGGCGCCGGCACGCATGCACCGCGTGGAAAAAAACTCCGGCAGATACGACGTCAGTACCAGAATTTTGCACGGCACACCCAGCGCCTTGACCCGGCTGATCACCTCCAGCCCACCCAGTTTTGGAATGGCCAGGTCGAGAATAATCAAGACTGGACGCTTCTCTCTAACCTTCTGAAGCGCGTCCGCCCCCGTACCGGCTTCCTCGATGTCAGTGAAGCCTTCGCACTTGAGCAAATGCTTGACGGTTGCCCGTATAAACGGATGATCGTCCACAACTAACACGGTCCCACTACTTAGCGCTTTGCTCATATCACTACCCTGAAAAGAATAAGTACCCTTACACATCACACGGGACACCACTACCTGTGAGAAATGACAGTTTCGACCAGCGGTACTGCCGTCACTCAGGTGGTCCGCTTCTATCGAAGTCACATCGAGCACGTATAGCCAAACCGTGACCACCGGCTAGCTGCAAGTGCGCAACCTTAACAACGAAATGACGTATTGACCGAAGGGGCAATCCCAATCAGATGTAGGATTTTTCTTCACAAAAGTAGCCATTGAGCGCGTGTCAGTCAGTGGTACTCGGGCTCCAGAACGCTTGCACCACCAGTGTCGAGGTGGAAATTCGCGCCACCAGCGCGTCCAGTTCGTCGCCGTCTACCGAGGTCGCGGCCAGGGTGGCCTCGATCTCCACTTCTTCGCTGCCGAACGGCCGCACATCGACGTCGCTGGCCGGGTAGTTGCACCGCGCCAGTTCGGCCTCCAGCAGCACCATCACTGCCTGCTGCTGGCTGCGCCGGGCGATGACATAGAGGATGTTGGTGACCTCCGCCGACACCACGTCCAAAGGCTGACGGTTGATGTTATTGACGATCGGCCGCAGCAAGGTGTTGGCCGCCAGCACAAATAGCGTGCCCAGCAGTGCTTCGAGGATCAGGTCAGCCCCCGCACACGCCCCCACCGCTGCCGAAGCCCACAACGTCGCAGCAGTGTTGAGCCCACGCACGTTGCCTTCCTCACGCATGATCACGCCAGCGCCCAAAAAGCCGATGCCCGAGACCACGTACGCAACCACCCGCACCGCGCCTTCCGCGCCACCCAGGCGGTTGGCCATGTCGACGAAGATCGCCGCGCCCACTGCCACCAGCACATTAGTGCGCAAGCCCGCCGTGCGCTGGCGGTACTGGCGTTCGAAACCGATCAAGCCACCGAGGATAAACGCCGCGGTAAGGCTGACCACGGTATCGACCAACGAGTTGAGGTTGATGTTGTTGATTGCCTGCATAAAAATTCTCCATGACTGCTGCGCATGCCAGAAACCTTAGTGCAGGTACGACCGACTGCACCGTCCCCGTTTAAAGGCACAGTCAGCTTGGCCCGCCCGCCGTAAAAGGCAGGCGCGTCCGTAGCATCCCAAGTGATTTGAGGTGCTGGTCAGCGTCGATGAGAGGGATGCAGGCAGGTGCCAGGACTGGCCGCTGCCGGAATGCCGCTTCTCGCTTTTTGAGGCGAGACAACGGCATCAGGAAAAATGCGCGTTACCTTGCCAAGTATGTGCCAGTAACCGAAACCGGCCGACGACTGTCGCTCGAACAAGTACCCACTGAGGGTCTCCGCTATTGATGAAAACGCGCGGAGTTTACGCCGCGTTTTCGAGGGAGTAAACCGTAGGAGAATTTACCATAGGGGTTTAGGTGGATTGTTCAGGGTGAGTTCAGCAACTGTTTTTTGGGTCACGCCGAAGATCAACTGTGGGAGCTGGCTTGCCTGCGATGGCGGTCTGTCTGCTGGAGGTTTATTGCCTGACACTGCGTCATCGCAGGCAAGCCAGCTCCCACAAGGAGTGTGCACGTCCGCTATTACGGCATATCGGGCCGATCCCGCTCAACCCGTTTCAAGTACTCGTCCATCTGCCCACCTGCCAGCGGCTTGACCTGAATAGACACCCTGTTGACCTGCCGTCCCATCCTGATGCCTTCACGCGTGCGCACCTGCACATACCCAAGCTTGGGCCAGAAGCGCTCGGCCTTGGTATTGCCGACCACCACCGTCAACCGCAGCCACTGGGCACCGTTGCTCACCGCCCACGCTTCAAGATCGGCATGCAATTGTCGCGCGAACCCGGTGCCATGCAGGCGCGTATGCACCAGCAGCAAACCGATATGCCACACGCCGACGGCCAGCAAGTCGGCCGCGATGTTCACGACGGCGGCCAGTTGGTCCTGCGTATCGCGATAACCCAGCCAGTACATCCGGCTGCAACGCCAACCTGCCGGCAACTGACCCTGTAACTCTTCGTGCGCTTCGGTCGGTGTGGCCGGCTCACCATTGACCGCGATGAAATACTCGGGTGCCTGGTCAAAAAAACACTGCAGTTCGGCCGCGTCGCCGTCGTGCAGTTCAACCACTCGAATACCTTCGAGTGCGCAATCAACCTCCATGTTTACTTCCCCTTCAATCGTCGCGCGTCAGCACTTCCAGCAACTCGATTTCAAAGCACAGATTGCTGTTGGGCGTGATATGCGCGCCCATCGAACGCTCGCCATAGGCCAGGTGCGCCGGCACAAACAGTGTGCGCACGCCACCCACCTGCATGCCCATCAAGCCCTGGTCCCAGCCCTTGATTACGCGCCCGGTGCCGATCACGCACTGGAACGGCTTGCCGCGCTCCCAGGACGAATCGAACACGGTGCCGTCTTCGAGGGTGCCGGTGTATTGGGTGGTGATCAGCGCCCCCTTGACCACGGCTTTGCCGGTGCCCAGGCGGGTGTCGGTGATCTGGAGTTCATCGTTGCTCATGGGGCTCTCGTTGGATGAGTTAAGACTGGGGTTTTCCCAGAATAAAATGAGCTTGGCAAGTGCGCCCTCGCCACACCCTTATGCCGATCGTTCCTTACAACCAATGCCAGAACCGGCTCCAGAACCCGCGGCCCAAATCATCCTTACAGCGCGCATATTGCGCCGCGTACATCTGCGAGCGCGCCTGCACCTTGCTCGCCACCGGCGGCAGCCAGGCTTTGGCCGCATAGGTACGCTGGCGATAGCCGCCCCAGCCTTCGTGGTAGTTCAGGTATTGGCCGTAGGCGTCGTATTTGTACACGCCGTTGATGGTGTAGGTCTTGTCCATGTACCAACCCACAAAGTCGATGGAGTCATCGAAATCCTGACGGCTCGCACCGCTGCGGCCGGTGCTCTTGCGGTAGTCGTTCCACACTTCATCCTTGGCCTGGGAATAGCCTTCGGCGGTGGACACGCGCCCCCAGGGGATGATCCATAGCAGGTACTTGCGTGGTGTCTTGGCATCCTGGCGGAAGCCCGACTCTTGATACATGATCGCGAACGGCACCTGGATCGGCACGCCCCAGCGCTTTTGCGTGACCTTGGCGGCGTCGTACCAGTCATCTTTTTCACGGAAGATGCCGCAGATGTCGTTTGGCGTGCGTGGCGGCGAAGTACCGCACGCCGCCAACAGGGAGGTGAGTAATAACAGTCCGACAGCTTTGCCTGCGCTCAAGGGGCACCTTTGCGTGATACACGTAAAAAGCCGGTATTTTACGCATTCATTCGAGCGCAGGGGGTAGCGAGTTCACTCCATAACCAGCTTCCACAGGCGGCATCCATGCCGCACATGCTCAGCTTAAGCCAACGGCACGCGACGCGTGGTCAGCGCGGTACGACCCACAAAGAAGCTCAAGGCTGCACCCAGCAGCAACATGGCCAAGGTGCTCCATGCAGCGCGGGACAGCTGCTTAGCCGCTACTTCACCGGCTTCACGGGCTTTCTGTTCGGCTTGCTGTTTCAGCTCATCGACCTTCTGCATGGCTTGCTGATAAGCCTGGGCATAGTTGTCGACGATCTGCGTGGCTTCGGCTTTGCTCTTGCCGGTACGGGCGGCCACGATGTTGACCAGCGCGTCTTTGTCCGCAGCATTCAACGCAGGCTCGCCGGAGGCTTTGACGCGTTCGAACCACTGCTTCAACTCATCACCGGCCTGGGCAGGGTTGGTCGCGGCGTCCTTGGCCGATTGCTTGCCGTCGGCGGCGGCCTGGTCGGTTTTCTGCTCGACGTTGGCAGGGTCCAGCTCAGGCTTGCCGCTTTGCTTGAGCAAGGTGTCGAGTTGGCCTTGCAGGCTGTTCCAGTCCAGTTGGATACCCTGCTCGTTCAACTGCTGCTTGATGCTGTTGCCGATCCCAGGCGCAGCAGCGGCGATACCACTGCCGGCGGCGGACAAGCCTTTGCCTACTACATTACCGGCGGTGCCGACCACGCTGCCGGCCAGGCCAGCCAGCAGCCAGGTGGTGAGCAAGGTGGTGAAGGTCCAGGTCAATACGCCGTGCAAGCCGCCACGGTCCGGTGCAGTGCGCCCGGCCACAAAGGCGCCGAGGCCGACAGCCACCAGGGTGGAGACAAACAGCCAGATCCCGGCGCCGGTGCCGAAGCCGCTCAGGGGGTTGCCCGCTTCCATCGGGTTGACGGCACTGGCGCCGATGGCCGTGCCCAGCACGCTGAGTACCAGGTAGGTCACCAGGGCAATTGCACTACCGGCGAGCACAGAGCTCCAGGACACGCGAAACGGTGAACGGTTGGTTTCATAGACAGTTGTCATGATTAATCCTTTGAGTGGTTGACCGTATCAGTCTGGCGAGACCGCTGCCGGTCGTCCCCGCTCAAATGCACCAGAGCATCTGGTGCATTCGCACCCCGCAACGGGCACGTTGTGTGCACTATCCTGATGCCTGGGTGTCGTACCCTTCATGCGCCCATCCCCGGAGAGACCATGACCCAGGACGTTCTTGCCAAAGAAACCAACCGCCGCCAATTACAGCAGATCATCTCCGGGTTATCGGACGGTGTGATCCTGGCCGAAGTCGACCAGACCATTCTGTGGGCCAACGAAGCCGCGCTGGCCATGCACGGGGTCAGTGAGGTCGAGCAGCTCGGCGCCAATACCGAGCAATACGCCAAGCGCTTTGCCTTGCGCTATCGCAACAACCACCCCTTGCCGCTGGACAGCTACCCGCTCAGCCGAATCGCAGCCGGTGAAGAATTCAGCGATGTGGTGGTGGAAGTCACCCCCGTTGACGACGAGGACCGCAGTTGGGTGCATCGCTTGCGCAGCCTGGTGCTGACGGACGCCCACGGTGAACCGGAACTGCTGGTGCTGATCCTCAGCGACGCCACCGAATGGGCCAGCGCCGAGCAGCGCTTCGAAAAAACCTTCAACGCCAACCCGGCACCCGCGGTGATCTGCCGCCTCAGCGACCTGCGCTACATCAAGGTTAACCAGGGTTTCCTGGAGATGACCGGTTACAACCGCGATCAGGTCATCGGCAAATCCGTCTATGAACTGGATGTACTGGAACACGCCGATCGCAAGGACCTGGCCATTCAGCGCCTGAGCGAAGGTGCGACCATCCCGCAGATGCAGGCTGAACTGCGCCTGCCCGAAGGCGGCAGCAAACTGGTGATTGTCGCCGGCCAGCCGTTGGACATGAACGAGGAAGACTGCATGCTGTTTTCCTTTACCGACCTGGAGCCAAGGCGCAAGGCAGAAATCGCCCTGCGCCAGAGCGAAGAACGGTTCGCCAAATCCTTTCGCCTCACGCCGGTGCCGACCCTGGTGTGCAACGCCGCCAACCGGCAAGTGGTGGACATCAACGAAGCGTTCATGAACATCACCGGTTACATCAGCGAAGAGCTGATCGGCAAGAACGTTGAGGACATCAACTTCATCGACAGCGCCCCTGCTGGAGCGCAGTTGTTCGCCACCCTGGAAAAAGCCGGCAACCTCGAAGGCCAGGACCTCAAGGTGCGCAAGAAAGGCAACGAGGTGATCGACTGCGTGGTCTCCGCCGACACAGTGATTATCGAGGACGTGCCCTGCTACCTGTTGGTGCTGATGAACATCACCGAACGCAAACGCTCGGAGCTGGAGCTGGTGGCGGCCATTGAGGAGGTGATGCAAGACGCCTCCTGGTTCAGCCAGACCCTGATCGAGAAACTGGCCAACGCCAAGAGCGTCAACAGCCCCAACCTGCCGAACGTAGCCTTCACCGACCTTACCGCCCGTGAGCGTGATGTGCTGGGTTTGATCTGCGAAGGCCTGGCCGACAAGGAAATTGCCTCGCGCCTGAAGCTTGCGCCCAACACGGTGCGTAATCATGTGGCCACGGTGTACTCCAAACTCGGTGTGCACAGCCGCAGCGCGGCCATTGTATGGGCCAGGGAGCGCGGCTTGTTTGCCGGCGAACTGCGCGTCAAAAGCAAACCATAGAGTGCAAATGCACTAGTGCGACCAGTGCAAATTCGCCTTATTGCGCTGGCGTACGCTGCTTAACCTTGAAGGGTGGGCACAGGGCCTTTGGTCCCGTGCCGTAATGGTTTGATCTCTTCCAAGGAAAGCACGATGAAAAGCGAACAAGTCAAAGGCGCCGTAGAGAAGGTTGCCGGCAAGGCCCAGGGTTTTATCGGCGACCTCACCGGCGATGAACAATTGCAGGCTGAAGGTGTGGCGCGTCAGGCCGCAGGTCAACTGCAGCAAACGTACGGCGACGCGCTGGACACTGTCAGTGATTTTGCCAAAAACAAACCCCTGGCTACCGTGGCTGTCGTCGCCGGTATCGGCCTGCTTGTGGGCCTGTTGCTGCGTCGTCGTTGAGGAGGCCGAGGCCCATGTTTACCCTCTCTCAACTGCGCAACTGCATCGAAGAAGGTTTGTCACCGCTGACCTGCGAGTTCACCCTGTGCCGGGACGCGTCCCTGACCCTCAAGGTCTACGACGCCGAAACCGGCCGTGTTGATCTGGTGGTGACAGGCATCAGCACCAACCGGCTGCAAACCGCGCAAGAAGTGGCCAAGATGGTTGAAGAGTTGCGCTACGAACTGCAAAGCAACAACGTCGGCAAGCTCACACTGGATGATCTGCCTTCAACGACGGCCCAATGAAAATGAAGGCAGGCTGATATCCAGGTCGACCTGGGTGACGCCGAGGCCGAAGTGATGGGTGAGGTAACACGACCGGTGTGGCCGGTTACCTTAACGCAAGAGCGAGGAAAACAGACCGATCACCGCTTGACGGGGGTGATCTCAAGAATGGTGCCGTTGGTGGTTTTGAGCAGCACAAACTTATCACCCACCCGCGCCCATTGGCTGTCTGCCTCAGGCTGCTTGAGGCCGCGTTTTTTCCAGTCGCTGACCGCCGATTCCTTGCGCATCAGGATATCCGGGGCGCGATCACCTTCTTTCAGATCCCGCGTATTGATGCTGGAAGGCTGCACGGTTTCCTGGGGTGTATCACCGGCCTGCACGACAAAGCTGACGGTGGACAGGCCAGCGGTGAGCAGCAGGCAAGCGGCTAGGGTCTTGGACTTCATGGGTGCTCCTTCAATGAATGATGCGTACCCAGGTTCCGACCGCAGGCGCATGGAATCATTCAAGTTTGCACCCTTCTTGTGGCAAGGGAGCTTGCTCCCTCGCCACAAGGGCGCCGGGTCTATAACCAGGCTGCGTCCCAGAGCGGATAATCGCCGATATGTTCAGCCAACCCAGCGCGCAATGGGTTGCCAATTATGTAGCGTGCGATCTTTATAAGATCCTCCTCAGCGCGCGCTGCGCGATCATGGTACCCGCACTGCCAGAACGCGCCCCGTGCATGACAGGCTCGATTGATGGTCAATGTGCTGCGCGACTTCACCCTTTTCATCACTTGCGGCAACGATGCGGCTCTGAGTTCAAATAGCCAATGGAAATGGTCTGGCATGATGACCCAAGCCAAAGAGTTAACCATCTCAAGGTCATGAGCCTGTTTGAACTCTGCCACCAACAACCGCCCCAAGCGAAAATTGGCAAACACCGGGCGGCGCTGATAGACCACAGCAGTTACCAAGTAAGCCCGACCCGCCTCTGAATAACGGCCACGTCGCAATAGGTGAGAATTGGGTTTCTGAAGCAATCCTTTGCTCTGCGATTGAATGAATGATCCATTTACCCTAGCAAGCCACGGCAATACCTCCGTTCAATTCAGTTTCCCAATATGTCACGCCCCTCCACTGTGGCGAGGGAGCTTGCTCCCGTTGGGCTGCGCAGCAGCCCCAAAAGGCTGGCCGAGTACCGCCTGAACCAACGCGGTGGATCGATTGGGGCCGCTTCGCAGCCCAGCGGGAGCAAGCTCCCTCGCCACAAAAGCTTAGGCAGCAGGTGTGCGCTGATGAAACACCCTCCACCACTGGCCTGGACCATTCAGTTTCCCACTATGTCACGCCCCCCACTGTGGCGAGGGAGCTTGCTCCCGCTGGGCTGCGCAGCAGCCCCAAAAAGGCTGGCCGAGTAACACCTGAACCAACGCTGTGGGTCGATTGGGGCCGCTTCGCTGCCCAGCGGGAGCAAGCTCCCTCGCCACAAAAGCTATGCCACACCCATTGCCACCGTGAAATAATCCGTGTAATTTTTCATGAAATTTCTCGACATAAATTTCATGAACCAACAACAAGAACTCGACGCCCTGGCTGTGCTCATCCACGATCTGCGCAAGCACAAGAAACTCACGCTCGCCCAACTCGCGCAAAAAATCGAGCGTTCGGTGGGCTTTTTGTCTCAGGTCGAACGCGGCCTGTCACGCCCTACTGTGGCCGACCTGACTGCCATCAGCCACGCCCTGGATGTGCCCACCACCTACTTCTACAGCCTGCCCAAACCCAAGGCCGTCGACTGGGTCACACGCCCCAACGAGCGGCGCACGGTGTATTACGCCAATGGCATCACCGACATTCTGGTTTCGCCAAGCATGCACGGCGCCTTTTCGATGCTCGACAGCCTGTTGGCGCCCGGCGCCAACAGTGGCGAGCACACCATGAGCGATCGCGCCGAACAGGCCGGTTTTGTACTGGAGGGCGAGCTGACGCTGTGGGTGGAAGGTGAAGCCGATTCGGTCACCCTCGGCCAAGGCGACAGCTTCCACCTGGCCAGTTTTGCCCATTGCCGCTACGCCAACCTGACTGATCTGCCCGCCCGCGTATTGTGGGTTTACAACTAGGAGCAACACCCGTGAAAAGCCAACCCTCCACGTTGCTGGCCGAAGTACGGACCTTTCGCCAGAACCACCCCGAGGTGCGTTACGTCGACCTGATCGCCCTGGACATTCCCGGGCATTTCTACGGCAAGCGCTACCCGGTGGAGATGCTCGAAAAAGTCGCCGCCGGCAGCCCGTTGAAGCTGCCGCAAAATGCCGTGCTGCTGGGCGCCCAGGGCGGGCTGTTCAAAATTGGTGACTATTGCTTCCACGACGGCGACCCGGATGCCAATCGCCGCCTGGTGCCGGGCACGCTCAAGCCGGTGAGCTGGGAAGCGCAACCGCTGGGGCAGATGCTGATCACCTCGGATGGCACTGAAGCGCCCATCGAGTTTGAACCACGTGAAGTCCTGGCCAAGGTGCTGGAGCGCCTGCAGCACAAGGGGATTCACCCGGTGGTGGCGTTTGAGCTGGAGTTTTACCTGTTCGATAAAAAACTCGACGACGGCCTGCCGCAATTTGCCCGCGACCCGCTGAGTGATGACGCTGACGACCAGCCCAACCTGCACATCGAGCGGTTGTCGCGCTTCAGCGAAGTGCTCGACGACATGGCGCAAACCGCCCAGGCCCAAGGCATCGACATCACGGTGATCACCGCCGAACTCGGCCCTGGCCAGTTCGAGATCAACTTCGGCCACTGCGACGACGGCCTGCGCGCCGCCGACTGGGCCGCGCTGTTCTGCCGCAGCACGCGTGGCGTGGCACTCAAGCATGGCTACCGCGCCAGCTTTATGGCCAAGCCTTACCTGCAATTTCCCGGCAGCGGCATGCATGTGCATGTCAGCCTGTATGACGGCGCGGGCAATAATTTACTCGCGGCGCACCAGCAGCAACCGCTGCGCCACGCGGTGGCCGGTTGCCTGGAATTGTTGCCGCACTGCATGCCGATTTTCTCGCCCAACCACAACGCCTTCCGCCGCTTGGGTGGCACCGTGAACGCGGCAACGCGTGCCAACTGGGGCTTTGAAGACCGCGACGCGTGCGTGCGTATTCCCGATTCCGACCCGCGCAACCTGCGCATCGAACACCGCCTGGCCAGTGCCGATGCCAACCCCTACCTGGTGCTGGCAGCGATCCTGGCAGGGTTGGAGCATGGCCTTGAAGCCAGGCAAGAACCCATCGCCCCGCTGAATGAGGACCGTAACAGCGGCGCTGACTTCCCCCTGGAAATGCTCGATGCCGTACGCGCCATGCAGCATCAAGCGGTATTGCGCGATAAGCTGGGCGCCGAATTTATCGACGTGTACTGCGAAAACAAACGCCAGGACCACTTGGCCTTTCAACAAGAGATCAACGCGCGGGAATACCGCTGGTTTCTCTAGCCATGGAATCACCGATGACCGACCAAAGCGCCCCGGCCCTCAAGGAAATCTTCAACGTCGAACGCCTGCAACACATCGCCAGTGAAATGACAGCGGTGTACCCGGCCTTTGATGCAAAAGGGTTTCTAAAGCACGCCAAAGCCGGGCTGGCCGAGTTGTCGGTAATGCAGCGCATGGCGCGGGTCAGTGAGAGCCTGCATGCGGTAATCCCACTGGATTACGCGCACACCCTCAAGCTGCTGCATGCGCTGGCTCCGCGACTGAACAGTTCATTTGTGTGCCTGTTTCTGCCGCACTACGTGGCCAGTTACGGGCAAAGTGACTTTAAGCGCTCCATGGCCGCGCTCAAATACTTCACCGTGTTTGGCTCGGCCGAGTTCGCCATTCGCCCATTCTTGTTGAACGACTTCGAGCGTACCCTGGCCGTGATGCAGCAGTGGTCGCTGGACGCCAACGAACATGTGCGGCGCCTTGCCAGTGAAGGCTCGCGCCCTCGCCTGCCCTGGTCCTTTCGCTTGGCGGCGGTGCAGGCCAACCCGCAGCTGTGCGCCTCGATCCTGGATAACCTCAAGGCCGACAGCAGCCTGTATGTGCGCAAGTCGGTGGCCAACCACCTCAACGACATCACCAAGGACCACCCGGAATGGGTGCTCAGCCTGATCGAAGGCTGGAACCTGGACAACCCGCACACCGCCTGGATCGCCCGGCACGCCTTGCGCAGCCTGATCAAGCAAGGCAATCCCCGCGCACTCACGATCATGGGTGCCGGCGCCAGGGCCGAGGTCAACATTCACCACCTGAAGGTCACACCGGCGGTGATCAACCTGGGCGAGCGGATCAACCTGTCGTTCAGTCTGGAATCCACCGCCACCGCCGCGCAGAAGCTGGTGGTCGACTACGCCATCGACTACGTAAAAAGCGCCGGCCACAGCGCGGCCAAAGTGTTCAAGCTCAAGGCCTTTACCCTGGGCGCGGGCGAACATCAGAGCATCCGCCGCGAACAACATATTCGTGAGTTGACCACGCGCAAGCATTACGCAGGCAAGCACTGGGTGCATGTGCTGGTGAACGGCGAAAAGCTCGCCAGTGCCGAATTTGAACTGCTAAAACCCTGACAAAAATCAACCAAAAGGCTCTAGAACGGGCCTTTCAGACACATTAATTGTCAGACAATCCTGGCTTTTGTTGTTGCGATCCATTATCATCCGGCGCCTTCTCACTACCCATCGGGTAGTTGTTCCACTGTGTCACCCGAGGCGCCCATGTACCGTTTGTACCGTTTGTATCGTTTGTATCGTTTTTCGTTTCAAAGACCCTTGCTTGCCCTGAGCCTGGGGCTGGTTTCCCACGGTGTCAGTGCCGCCCTGCAACCCATGACCGAAGCCCCGCTGGCCAGCGACACCGAGCTGCACTGCCACTTCAACCGCGACGCCAGCACCGACTGCACCACCACCCAGCACTACACCATCCTCAAGCCCAACGGCCGCGAAATGCTCTCGCGCATCGACTTCGATTACTCCGAAGGCGACACCTTTGAAGTGATCAGCGCGCAATCCACCCAACCAGGCGCCAAGCCGGTCGCGCTGGACGCCGCGCAAATCGACACGCGCACCGCGCCCAACCCGGACCAGGGCTTCAGCCGCTACAAGCAAACCTCGCTGGCCTTCCCGAACCTGCGCGTAGGCACGCAAATTCGCTACACCGTGCGCGAACGTCGCGCCGCCAAACCGTTGGTGACCCAGTTTCACTACGCAATCGTGTTTGGCCCCAGCGCATTCCGGCGCGACCACGTCAAGGCGCGCTTTACCGCCGAGCGCCCGATCCAGTGGCGCAGTGAGTTGTTCGACGGTTTCAAAGTAACGGCATCTGCCAACGGCAAAACCCTGGACGTGGTGCAAAAAAAACCGACCTATCTCAATTACATCAACGAATCCTCCAGCGCCGCGCTGCAACGCATCCCGCGCCTGGAAGTGGGCAGCGCCCTGGAGCGCCAGGCGTATTTCGGTGATTTCGCCCAGCGTTACAACCAGATCCTCGGCGCCAACCTGCCGGCGCAAGCGGCCGCGGCCGTAGCTGCCGCACGCAACCTGGCGCCGGCACAAAAGGTCGAAGCGCTGATGCAGCACATCAACGATCACTACCGCTACCTGGGCGACTGGCGCGCCACCGAGCGCGGTTATGTGCCGTTCAACCTGGCGGAAATCGAGCAGCATGGTTATGGCGACTGCAAAGACCTGGCGATCCTGCTGACCGCAATGCTCAAGGCCAGCGGCATCAAGGCCGAAACCGCCTGGGTCAGCCGTGGCGACGTGGCGTTCTCATTGTTGATCCCCGGCACCAATGCAGCGAACCACGCCATCGTGCGTGCCGAAGTCGATGGCCAGGTCTGGTGGCTCGACCCGACCAACCCGGTGTTCGCACCCGGCCAGACCATGCCCGACATTCAAGACCGCTGGGTGCTGGTCAATGATGCTCAGGGCCAGGTACGCGAAGAACAGATCCCGCTGGAACGCCCGGAAACCACCCTGCGCCTGGACAAAAAAGTGCACTTCGACAAGCAAGGCAATGGCGCCACCCAGGCCACCATCACCTTCAGCCGCCTGCCGCTGATGCAAATGAGCGTCGCCGATCGCCAGCAAGGCACCACCGCCACCGACCAGAACATCTGCGGCAACTTTGGCAACGAAATCAGCGACTGTAAAATCACCCGCCAACCCACCGCCTTCGTGGTGCACGACGGCTACACCGTCAACGCCAGCATGAACGACCAGCGCGCGCTGGAAAAGCTCGCGAACGACTACGTCTACACCGACGAGTCACTCAAAGGCCGTTGGGATGGTTTCATCAACTACCGTCGCCATGATCAACAAGCCGACCTTTACCTGGGCAACCCCGAAACCTACGACTACCGTTTCAAGCTGACCGGTGGGCAGATGGAAAAAGCCATCCCCGGCTGCCAGGTGCGCTCGCCCTGGTATGACCTGGATCTGGATGGCAAGCGCACGGATGACGGCCTGCAGTATCACTATCGCCTGAGCCAAAAGATACGCTGGCTGCCCCATGCAGAAGTCGCCAGTGAAGCGTTTGGCAAGATGATTGACGAGGCGCGGGCGTGTGCTGAGCAGGTGCATCAGGTGGTGAAGCTCTAACCCCTCACTGACACAACACAAACCCAATGTGGGAGCTGGCTTGCCTGCGATTGCAGTGTGTCATTCAACAAATAAGTTGACTGACAGGGACTCATCGCAGGCAAGCCAGCTCCCACATTTTTTTATCCGGTTTCTTCAGTGGGTTTCGCCTAACAGCAAGCTTTGCTCGCGCGCACACAACTCCACCACATAATCCCACAACACCCGCAACCGCACTGACTTGTGCAGCTCCCGGCGCGAGCTGATCCAGTAGCTGCGCTGGATGCTTTCTGCCGGCAGCAAAGGCACCAGGTCCGGGTCGCCAGCAGCCATAAAGCACGGCAGCACCGCAATGCCCAATCCCGAACGCGCCGCCTGGTGTTGAGCAATCACGCTGGTGCTGTGGAACACCACTTTCGGGTTGCGGCAAAAGCTGCTGAGGAACTTGAGTTCCTGGCTGAACAGCAGGTCATCCACGTAATCGATCCATGCATGGGCGGCGAGGTCTTCACGTTTTTCAATCGGCGGGTTGCGCTCAAGATAAGCCCGGCTGGCGTAGAGCGCCAGGCGGTAGTCGGTGAGTTTGCGCGTGACGAGTTGGTCAACGCTGGGGCGTTCGAGGTGGATGCTGATTTCCGCTTCGCGGTTGAGAATGCTCACAAAGCGCGGCACCGCCACCAGTTCCACTTCCAGCCCTGGATAACGCTCGAACAGCCCGCCCATGCGGCTGGCGAGGAACATCACGCCCAACCCCTCAGCCACGCCAAGGCGGATCTTGCCCAGCGGCGCAGCGGAATGGGTGAGTTCGTCTTCGGCCAGCAACGCGACGTTTTCCATGGCCTCGGCGTGCTTGAGCAGGGCTTCACCGGAAGGCGTCAGTTCGTAACCCTGGGCATGCTGCACGAACAGCGCGGTGCCGAGGCTTTTCTCGATGGCCTCGATATGCCGGGCCACGGTAGCGTGCGTGGTTTTCAGCCGCTGTGCAGCGGTGAGCAGGCGGCCGCTGCGTTGCAACTCAAGAAAAAACCGCAGGTCATTCCAGTCGAACATGTCGCCTCCCTTGGACAAATGTACCTTCTAATGCCTGGCCCGGCACCTGTGGCTGGCGCTTACTGTGGCAAGCTCGCTCGCCACAGGCATAACGTTGCTTCGAGGTTTAAGTGCCGCTGTTTAAAAACGCACAGCAGCTGGGTAAAAACTAACATTTTTAAGACGAAAACTAACAACTAGGATGGGGCCAATAAGAAAAACAAGCGAGACCTCAGATGCCCATTGCAACTGCTGAATACGATTACATCGTCGTAGGCGCCGGCCCCGCAGGCTGCCTGCTGGCTAATCGATTGTCCGCCAACCCCGCCCACCGCGTGCTGCTGCTCGAAGCCGGTGGCCGCGACAATTACCCCTGGATCCACATCCCCGTCGGCTACCTGTTCTGCATCGGCAACCCGCGCACCGACTGGTGCTTCAAGACCGAAGCCCAGGAAGGCCTGCAAGGCCGTGCACTGAGTTACCCACGCGGCAAAGTGCTGGGCGGCTGCTCGTCCATCAACGGCATGATCTATATGCGCGGCCAAGCCCAGGATTACGACGGCTGGGCCGCCGCAGGCAACCCCGGCTGGGCCTGGAAAGACGTGCTGCCACTGTTCAAACAGAGCGAAAACCATTTTGCCGGCGGCTCGGAATTTCACAGCGACGGCGGTGAATGGCGCGTGGAGCAACAGCGCCTGCACTGGCCGATCCTCGATGCCTTTCGCGATGCGGCGGCGCAGAGTGGTATCGCGCCGATCAGCGATTTCAACCAGGGCGACAATGAAGGCTGCGGCTACTTCCAGGTCAACCAAAAGGCCGGGGTGCGCTGGAACGCGGCGAAGGCGTTTCTCAAGCCGATCCGCCAGCGCCCCAACCTCACCGTGCTGACCGAAGTGGAAGTCGACCGTGTAGTGCTGGAAAACGGTCGCGCTTCGGCCGTGGTCGGGCGTCAACATGGGCAACAACTGAGCTGGAAGGCACGCAAGGAAATCGTCCTGTGCGCCGGTTCTGTCGGCTCGCCGGGTATCCTGCAACGCTCAGGGATTGGCCCGTCCCATGTGCTCAAGCCATTGGGCATCAACGTGCTGCATGAACTGCCGGGTGTCGGTGGCAACCTGCAGGACCACCTGCAACTGCGGCTGATCTACAAGCTGGAAAACGCACGCACCTTGAACCAGATCGCCGGCACCCTGTTGGGCAAAATGGGCATGGGCCTGCGCTACCTGTATGACCGCAGCGGCCCATTGTCGATGGCGCCCAGCCAGCTTGGCGCCTTCGCCCGCTCCGGCCCGGAACAGACTACGGCCAACCTTGAATACCATGTGCAGCCGCTGTCACTGGAGCGTTTTGGCGAGCCGTTGCATGCCTTCCCGGCATTCACCGCGTCGGTGTGCGACCTGCGCCCGCAAAGCCGTGGCCGCATTGATATTCGCTCCGCCAACCCGGCGGATGCACCCCTGATACGGCCCAACTACCTCAGCCATCCCGAAGATTTGCGCGTGGCCGCCGATGCGATCCGCCTGACCCGCCGCATCGTCGCCGCACCGGCCTTGAGCCAGTTCAAGCCGGTGGAATACCTGCCGGGCGACGCGCTGCAAACCGAAGAACAACTGCATGAAGCCGCCGCGCGTATCGGCACGACGATTTTCCACCCGGTGGGCACTTGCCGCATGGGCGATGACCAAGATGCAGTGGTCGATGCGCAACTGCGCGTACATGGCGTGCCGGGCCTGCGTATTGCCGATGCCTCGGTGATGCCAAGCATTACATCCGGCAACACCTGCTCACCTACACTGATGATTGCGGAAAAGGCAGCGCAGCTGATGCTTTCGCCGAACACAAGGAGTCTCGCCCCGCAGAGAGAAACGGTTCATGCAATCTGAATAGCGGCGCCGCACCCGGCGCCGGCAGTGGAACAACAATAAATAATCACTGTGAGGGATACCCGATGTCAGAACATGCTCAACCCCTGGGCTCGGCCGTCAAGGCGAGCACCGGCAGCGAATCAAGGAAAGTCATCTTCGCCTCGTCTTTAGGGACGGTGTTCGAGTGGTACGACTTTTTCCTCTACGGCGCCCTGGCGGCGGTGATCAGCAAGCAATTTTTTGCCGGGGTCAACGACACCACGGCGTTCATCTTCGCCTTGATGGCCTTTGCCGCAGGCTTTGTGGTGCGGCCGTTCGGCGCGTTGGTGTTCGGCCGTCTGGGCGACATGATCGGGCGCAAGTACACGTTTTTGGTCACCATCATCCTGATGGGTGTCGCGACCTTCTGTGTCGGGCTATTGCCGACCTATGCCAGCATCGGCATTGCGGCGCCGATCATTCTGATCGTGCTGCGCATGCTGCAAGGCCTGGCGTTAGGCGGTGAATATGGCGGCGCAGCCACCTATGTGGCCGAGCACGCACCGGCCGGCAAACGCGGCCTGCACACCAGCTGGATTCAATCCACGGCCACCCTTGGCTTGCTGCTGTCGCTGCTGGTGGTGCTGGCTTGCCGTTACTTCACCGGTGACCAGTTCGAGGTGTGGGGCTGGCGCATTCCGTTCCTGTTTTCGATTGTGCTGCTGGGTATTTCCACCTGGATTCGCATGAGCCTGCATGAGTCGCCGGCATTCCTGAAGATGAAAGAGGAAGGCAAGGCCAGCAAGTCGCCGATCCGCGAATCCTTCGGTAAATGGGAAAACCTCAAGGTGGTGCTGATTGCGCTGTTCAGTATCAACGGCGGGCAGGCAGTGACCTTCTATGCGGCGCAGTTCTATGTGCTGTTCTTCCTCACGCAGTTCCTGAAGATGGACCCGGCCCTGGCCAATATGCTGTTGATTATCAGCGTAGTGATCGGCGCGCCGTTCTTCATCCTGTTTGGCTGGCTGTCGGACAAGGTTGGGCGCAAACCGGTGCTGATGCTCGGCTTGCTGTTGGCCACCGCACTGTACTTTCCGATCTTCAAAGGGCTGGCGCATTACACCAACCCGGCGATGGACCAGGCCAGCCACCAGGCGCCGATTACCGTATTGGCCGACCCGGCCACCTGCACCTTCCAGTTCGACCCGGTGGGCAAGGCGCGTTTTGACAGCCCGTGTGACAAGGTCAAGACCTTCCTGGTCAAGCAAGGTCTGCCATACAGCAGCGCCGCCGCGCCAGCCGGCAGCCCGGTACAGGTGAGCGTGGGTGATGTGCGTATCGACGGTTACGATGAAGCGGCCCTGCGCGGCGCGGTAACCCTGGCCGGCTACCCGACTTCGGCGGATGTGGCCCAGGTCAACAAAGTGATGGTGGTGGTGCTGATCGTGGTGCTGATCCTGATCGCCGCCATGTGCTACGGCCCGTTGGCAGCACTGATGGTGGAACTGTTCCCGACGCGCATCCGCTACACCTCGATGTCGCTGCCCTACCACATCGGTAACGGCTGGTTTGGCGGGTTCCTGCCGACCGTGTCGTTTGCCTTGGTGGTGTACACCGGCGATATCTTCTACGGCTTGTGGTACCCGGTGGTGGTAACCGGCGTGAGCTTGATTGTGGGGTTGTTCTGCCTGAAAGAAACCAAGAACGTGGATATCAATAACAACTGATCTTCAAAACGCTGAAGCCCCCTGTGGGAGCTGGCTTGCCTGCGATTGCATCACCTCGGAGTGTCAGATGTGCCGAGTTGTCCGTATCGCAGGCAGGCTAGTGCCCACATTTTTCTGAGTGCTGACCACACAAATTGCTGTACATCCATACAGATAACAGTTGCTCAATTGCCTTTGACTGAGCATCCTGCAAGGCATCGACCCGATCTGATGTGATGACCATGCGGCTGTACCTCTGTGAAAAACCCTCCCAGGCCAAGGATATCGCGGCCGTGCTCGGCGCCAGTCGGCGTGGCGACGGGTGCTGGCTGGGTAACGGGGTCACAGTCACCTGGTGCATCGGTCACCTGTTGGAAACCGCCCCACCCGACGCCTACGACGCCAAATACAAGCGCTGGGTGCTGGCCGACCTGCCAATCGTGCCGGAAAAATGGAAGATGTTGGTCAAGCCCAAGACCGCCAGCCAGTTCAAGGCCGTCAAGCGTTTGCTCGGGGAAGCCCAGGAACTGGTGATCGCCACCGACGCCGACCGCGAAGGCGAAATGATCGCCCGTGAGTTGGTGGAGCATTGCCGCTATCGCGGGCCGATCCAGCGTTTGTGGCTGTCGGCGCTGGATGACGCCTCCATTCGCAAAGCCCTCGCCGCCCTCAAACCCGGCGCCGAAACCTTCAGCCTGTATCACTCGGCCCTCGGCCGCTCACGCGCCGACTGGTTGATCGGCATGAACATGAGTCGCTTGTTTACCTTGCTCGGGCGTCAATCCGGGTATCAAGGCGTATTGCCGGTGGGCCGCGTGCAAACCCCGACCTTGCGCCTGGTGGTGGACCGCGACCGCAGCATCGCCGACTTTGTGCCGGTGGCTTACTGGGCCATTGATGTCGACTTGCGGCATGAGCGCATGACCTTTACGGCTCAATGGCGGGCCGCTGAGGATGCCTGCGACGATCAAGGCCGCTGTCTTAACCCACAACTGGCTCGCGATGCTGCCGATGCGATGACCAACGCCGCCAGCGCCAGGTTGGTCAAACTGCGTACCGAACGCGTGCGCGAGGTGGCGCCCCTGCCCTTCGACCTCGGCACGTTGCAGGAAATCTGTTCCAAGAAGCTCGGCCTCGGCGCCCAGGAAACCCTGGACATCGCGCAGTCCCTTTACGAAACCCACAAAGTCATCACCTACCCTCGCAGTGATTGCGGCTACCTGCCGCTCAGCCAACACAGTGATGCGCCGAAGATCTTGGCCGCGCTGGCCCGCGCGGATGCGGCGGTGAATGAGTTGATACCGCATATCAACCCGCAACGCCGCTCGCGGGCCTGGAACGACGCCAAGGTCAGCGCGCACCACGGCATCATTCCTACGGGTGCCGGTAAGGACGTCGCGCAACTGGCCGGCAAACACCGTGCGGTCTACACGCTGATTCGCGCGCGTTACCTGGCACAGTTCCTGCCCAACCATGAATACGATCGCACCCAGGCGGATTTCGATTGCGCCGGCCAAGCCTTGCGCGCGGTAGGCAAAGTCATCATCGAGCCGGGCTGGAAACGCGCCCTGCCCGAGGCGCTGGCGCCTGCCAAAGGCCGTGAAGCTCCTGCACCGCAGGCCTTGCCGACCTTGGTGCAAGGCCAGAATTACGCGGTGGCCAAGGTCAACCTCAAGGACCTCTGGACCCAGCCGCCCAAGCCCTTCACCGAGGGCGACCTGATCAAGGCGATGAAAAACGTCGCCAAACTGGTGGAAGACCCACTGCTCAAGCAAAAGCTCAAGGACACCACCGGCATCGGCACCGAAGCCACCCGCGCGGGGATTATCCAGGGTTTGCTCGACCGGGGTTATCTGGTCAAAAACGGCAAGGCACTGTCAGCCACTCCGGCGGCGTTCAGCCTGATCGACGCGGTGCCTCGGGCGATTGCCGACCCAGGCACCACCGCGATCTGGGAGCAGGCGCTGGACATGGTGCAAAGCGGTGAAATGAGCCTGGAAGAATTCGTCGCCAAGCAGGCGGCCTGGATGAGCAAACAAGTGGCACGCTGCAATGGCATGCGCATGACCATCACCGGCCCAGCCAGCCCGGCAGGCCGAGGTGCTACGCCGTGGAAAAACAAGCGCAAGGCTGCACCGCGCAAGACGACAGGCGCTCCAAAGCGGGCGAAAAAGCCGAAAAGTGCCGGCTGAATAGCGAAATAATCCGGCGAATGACGTTTTTCGACGGGTTTAACGCCGCTTTGGGCCTTGCGGCGCTGTAGCCCGTCTAGGATTCTGTAAGGGACTCGCTGACTTCCTAATAACAACACCGGAGTGGCCGCCATGAAAACCGTTGCACAACTGCTCAAAGCCAAGGACCAGAAGAACCAGGACGTCCATACCATTCAATGGGACCACACGGTCTTTGAGGCGCTGGTGCGGATGTCAGAGAAAAACGTCGGGGCCTTGCCGGTGGTCAAAGACGGCGCGGTTGTCGGAATCATCAGCGAACGTGATTACGCCCGCAAACTCATCCTCAAGGGACTCTCTTCGGTTACCACAAAGGTCCATGAGGTGATGAGTTCACCGGTCATCACCGTGGATACCCATAAAAGTGTCGAAGAATGCATGAACATCATGACCGACAGTCACTTGCGCCACCTCCCAGTGGTCGAAGACGGCGAACTGAAGGGCCTGCTGTCCATCGGTGACTTGGTAAAAGAGGCCATTGCCGAACAGACCGACTTGATCAAACAGCTGGAGCAGTACATCCGCGGCGAATAGGGGAACCCATGCTCGATACGCTGGACCATCAAGAAAACCACCTCGACACCCTGTACCGGGCCATGGCTGAACGACGCTTTTTGGTCTTGACCGGTGCAGGTATCAGCACGTCATCGGGCATCCCGGATTATCGCGACAGCGAAGGCGTGCGCCGTGGCAAGGCGCCGATGATGTACCAGGAATTCCTCGCCACCGCGCAAGCGCGTCGCCGTTATTGGGCACGCGCCATGCTGGGTTGGCCACGGGTGCGTATTGCGCAGCCGAACCAGGCTCATCTGGCGCTGGCCACGCTGCAGCAGCGTGGCCGTATCAGCGGGCTAATCACGCAAAACGTCGACACCCTGCATGATCAGGCCGGCAGCCATGATGTGATCGAACTGCATGGCAGCCTGCATCGTGTGCTGTGCCTGGACTGCCAGCAGCGCAGTACCCGCGATGTGATTCAGCGGCAGATGGAAATCGACAATCCTTACCTGGTGCAGGTCCACGCGGTGCAGGCGCCCGACGGTGACACCCTGCTCGATCCGACCTTTGAAGAACGCTTCCAGGTTCCTCGCTGCCCCCATTGCAATGGCGAGCGCTTGAAGCCAGACGTTGTGTTTTTTGGCGAGAACGTGGCACCGGCTACGGCAGCCAGGGCCATGGCCGCCGTGGGGCATGCAGACGGGCTGCTGGTGGTGGGTTCTTCGCTAATGGCCTATTCGGCGTTTCGCCTGTGCAAGGCGATGGTGGAGCAAGGCAAGCCGGTAATTGCCATCAACCTGGGCAAGACCCGTGGGGATGAGCTGTTGCAGGTGAAAATCCAGGCGTCATGCGAGCGGTTGTTGCCCCTGCTCGCCGAACGACTGAGTTAGCAAAACCACCGAAAATCCAACTGTGGGAGCTGGCTTGCCTGTGATAGCGGTGTATCAGTTAACAAGTCTTTGGCTGACACACCGCGATCGCAGGCAAGCCAGCTCCCACAGGGATTGCGCGTTGGATTGGCTATCTGCCCACCACGACCCACCGCACAAAAAATGACGCCCAAGTCACGTTTTCCCGCATTCTCCCGTCCCCACAGCAATTTATGTAGTGACTAAAAATAATCACTACATAATCGTTGACGTAACCTTTTTGTCCTTGCATTATCGAGACGTCTCCCGGATCGGGAGCGTTGGTAACACGCGTTTTGAACAAGCTCGTCTGACCGCCGAGCTGTTTTTTCCGGATGTGCACTGCCCACAAGGCAGATTGATGAAGCTGACCGGCCCGCAAGGATCGGTACAAGGAGCTCAAACGCTGCTTGTCTTCGTGATGAAACCATCACGTAGCCGCTCATCAGCAAGACTACATGCATCAGGTTCAAGACCCTGCCCGTATTCGGCAGACCGTTACTGACGCCCGGTTTTCGCAACCGGAGACAACTAAGCAGTTTTAACGAACCAACTGATAGATCGCCAACTGGTCAAGGGGCTTACACATGAATCTGAACAACCAACCAACTATCGATGAATTGGCTGAGATGTTCGCAGCGCAAAAAGACAAACTCGACGACCATATCCTGTGGGTTGGCAAGTCGGGCGAAGTCAAAATTGACTGCCTGGCGCCCCACACCGAAGAAGCCGAGTTTGACCGCACTCACCGTGAACTTGCGGCGCGCCTGAAGATGTACCGCCGCGGCCAGGGTTATGTCGGCAAGAAAGCGGCGGCCGATCGAAACTTCATTGAGCAAGTATTCGACACACTTAACAATGCCTGGGCATCTTTCAAGGATAACTCGCAAGTTAAAGTGATCGACCGCTACTACTAAGTAAAACTTGCCCACTGTGGGAGCTGGCTTGCCGGCGATAACGGTTTAACTGCCAACACTTTTGTTGAATGTTAACTGGCTATCGCAGGCAAGCCAGCTCCCACATTTGTTTTGTGGCACGCTCAAAACGTCGGGAAACGTCCCTTCGCCGCTTCGTCGCGAAAAATATCAAACAACACCTGCGCCGCCGCCGACAGTTCGTGACCGGGTTTGGTGAGCACGCCAATCGGCCGCTCGATCACCGGATCGCTCAAGGTGATGCAATGGGCGCCCGCCTCCTCCATCTGGCGCGCGCATAGCGCAGGCACGGCGCTGACACCCAGGCCACTGGCAACCATCTTGCCGACTGTGGCCAATTGATGACTTTCCAACGCCACCGGCAATTTCATCTGCAAGGCCCCAAGGTGCTCCTCCAGCATCACGCGCACCGTCGAGGGCCGTTGCAGGGTGATGAACGGGTGTTCCAACAGGGTTTTCCAGTCGACTTCGGTACATTGCGCCAAGGGCGAATCACCGGGCACCACCGCAATAAACCGGTCCAGGTATAAAGGCGTGAATGCCAGGGACGAACCTTCGGATGGCTCGAACGCCACGCCCAACTCCACTTGGCGATCGCGGACCATTTCCAGCACCTGTTCATTGATCAGGTCATGCACCGTCACATTCACCTGCGGGTAACGTGCGCGGAATATCTTAAGAATCGGTGGCAGCAGGTTGCCCGCAAACGAAGGCATCGCCGCCACGGTGACGCGGCCACGCTGCAGGGTGAAACGCTGACGCAGTTCGTCTTCGGCATTGTCCCAGTCGGCAATCAACCGGCGCGCCAACGGCAGCAGCGATTCACCTTCAGGCGTCAGTGCGACGTTGCGGGTATTGCGGCTGAACAGGCGGCCGCCCAGGCCCTCCTCCAAGCCCTTGATGGTCAGGCTCAGCGCCGATTGGGAAAGGTGCAGGCGCTCGCAGGCGGCGGCAAAACTCAGGCTTTGGGCCACGGCGAGAAAGGCGCGCATCTGTTTGACGGTCATGAGGCTGCTCCGGGCGGCGATTGGACTATGCTGTTTTCTAAATCAATCAACCTTAAAAAACAACTTAACAAATCAATCCGTCGGCGCAACACTCAGTTCATTGGCTGGCCCACAAACAATAAAAGAGGTGCATATGGCAGGTTTCGATAAACGCGTGGCGTCCTATGAAGAAGCACTGGCAGGCCTGGAAGACGGCATGACCGTGCTCTCCGGTGGTTTTGGCCTGTGCGGCATTCCAGAAAACCTCATCGCCGAGATCAAGCGCAAAGGCACCCGCGACCTGACCGTGGTTTCCAACAACTGCGGCGTCGACGGGTTTGGCCTGGGTGTACTGCTGGAAGAAAAGCAGATCAGCAAGGTAATCGCCTCCTACGTCGGTGAAAACGCGCTTTTCGAGAAGCAACTGCTCAGCGGCGAAATCGAAGTGGTGCTCACGCCCCAAGGCACCCTGGCCGAAAAAATGCGCGCAGGCGGCGCCGGCATCCCGGCCTTCTTCACCGCCACCGGCGTCGGCACTCCGGTGGCCGAAGGCAAGGAGACCCGCGAGTTCAACGGTCGCCCGTACCTGATGGAAGAGTCCATCACCGGCGACTTCGCCATTGTCAAAGGCTGGAAAGCCGACCACTTCGGCAACGTCATCTACCGCCATACCGCGCAGAACTTCAACCCGCTGGCGGCTACTGCGGGCAAGATCACCGTGGTCGAAGTTGAAGAAATCGTCGAACCGGGCGAGCTGGACCCGGCGCATATCCACACCCCAGGGATTTACGTCGACCGAGTCATTTGCGGCACCTTCGAGAAGCGCATCGAACAGCGCACCGTCCGCAAATAATCCGCCAGCCCAAATAATAAGGAGACAACACATGGCTCTTACCCGCGAACAAATGGCTCAACGCGTCGCCCGCGAAATGCAGGACGGTTTCTACGTCAACCTCGGCATCGGCATCCCGACCCTGGTGGCCAACTACATCCCCGAAGGCATGGAAGTGATGCTGCAATCGGAAAACGGCCTGCTCGGCATGGGCCCGTTTCCCACCGAAGAAACCATCGATGCCGACATGATCAACGCCGGCAAACAAACTGTGACCGCACGCATCGGCGCCTCGATCTTCTCCTCTGCCGAGTCCTTCGCAATGATTCGCGGCGGGCATGTCGACCTCACCGTGCTCGGCGCATTTGAAGTGGACGTGCAAGGCAACATCGCGTCGTGGATGATCCCCGGCAAGCTGGTCAAGGGCATGGGCGGCGCCATGGACCTGGTGGCCGGTGCAGAAAACATCATCGTGATCATGACCCACGCGTCCAAGGACGGGGAGTCCAAACTGCTCAGCCAATGCAGCCTGCCGCTGACCGGCGCCAAGTGCATCAAGCGCGTGCTGACAGACCTTGCGTACCTGGAAATCGAAAATGGCGCTTTTGTCCTCAAGGAACGCGCACCTGGCGTCAGCGTTGAAGAGATTGTGAGCAAGACCGCCGGTAAACTGATCGTCCCGGACCACGTTCCAGAAATGCACTTCCAGTGAGGACAGATTCCATGCAAGACGTCGTGATTGTTGCTGCCACCCGCACCGCCGTGGGCAGCTTTCAAGGAGCGCTGGCCAGCATTCCGGCACCGGAGTTGGGCGCGGCCGTGATCCGTCGCCTGCTGGAGCAGACCGGTCTGGACCCGGCTCAGGTCGATGAAGTGATCCTCGGCCAGGTACTGACCGCAGGCAGCGGCCAGAACCCGGCGCGCCAGGCCTCTATTCTGGCGGGTCTGCCCCATGCGGTGCCGGCTTTGACCCTGAACAAGGTCTGCGGCTCGGGCCTCAAAGCCCTGCACCTGGGTGCCCAAGCCATCCGTTGTGGTGACGCTGAGGTGATCATCGCCGGCGGCATGGAGAACATGAGCCTGGCGCCATACGTATTACCCGCTGCGCGCACCGGTTTGCGCATGGGCCACGCCAAGATGCTCGACAGCATGATCACTGACGGCCTGTGGGATGCGTTCAACGACTACCACATGGGCATCACCGCCGAGAACCTGGTGGACAAGTACGGCATCAGCCGTGAAGCCCAGGACGCCTTCGCCGCCGCCTCCCAGCAGAAAGCCGCCGCCGCTATCGAAGCCGGCCGGTTTGTCGATGAGATCACTCCGATCCTGATTCCACAGCGCAAGGGTGATCCGTTGTCCTTCGCCGTGGATGAGCAACCGCGCGCCGGCACCACAGCCGAGTCGCTGGCCAAGCTCAAGCCCGCGTTCAAGAAAGAGGGTAGCGTCACCGCCGGCAACGCCTCCAGCCTCAATGACGGCGCCGCCGCTGTCTTGTTGATGAGCGCCGAAAAAGCCAAGGCTCTCGGCCTGCCGGTGCTGGCGCGTATCGCCAGCTACGCCAACGCCGGCGTGGACCCTGCGATCATGGGCATCGGCCCGGTCTCGGCTACCCGCCGCTGCCTGGACAAAGCCGGTTGGAGCCTGGGTGACCTGGACCTGATCGAAGCCAACGAAGCCTTCGCCGCGCAATCTCTGGCGGTGGGCAAAGAGCTGGAGTGGGATGCGAACAAGGTCAACGTCAATGGCGGCGCCATCGCCATCGGCCACCCGATCGGCGCCTCAGGCTGCCGCGTGCTGGTGACCCTGCTGCATGAAATGATCAAGCGCGACGCCAAGAAAGGCCTGGCCACCTTGTGCATCGGCGGCGGCCAAGGTGTAGCCCTGGCCCTCGAGCGCAGTTGATCTAAAGAGCAACAGGCTAATTGTGGCGAGGGAGCTTGCTCCCGTTGGGCTGCGCAGCAGCCCCTGTCGACAAGAGCAACATGAGAAAAGGCTCGATTCCACGAAAAATCGGGCCTTTTCTTTGCCCGGTTTTCCTGAAAAAAAACAATACTCATGTGGGAGCTGGCTTGCCTGCGATAGCGGTGTATCAGGTAACAACTGCTTGGCTGACACACCGCTATCGCAGGCAAGCCAGCTCCCACATTTAATCTTCATCGTCAGAGTGAGGTACCGCAAACACCGCATTCGCCCGTGCCACCACCTTGTCCCCCACTTGCAGGCTCACGGTGGCAAACGCCATCTGCCTGCCACGCTTGTGGTGCTCCACCCCACCTGCACGGCACCCAGGTAGTCCAGGGTCATGCTAGCGGTTATCAGCGGTAACGGCGGTTCGCTGGAAAACGCCATCGCATAGCCCATGCCGACATCCGCCAGCGTTGCCAACACCCCACCGTGCACCGTGCCGCGCCCATTGGCGTGGCGGTTGTCGGCACGCAGGCCGATTTCCAGTTGCAACCCTTCACCCCGGCAATACGCCGGACCTAACAGGTCGAGCAACGGGCTGCTGCGTGGCAGCGAGACAAAGCCTTCGGGCACGGTGTAAGTGATCATGGCGAGCTCTTCCTTGGCCAAAACACGAGGTGTACCCCAGCCTCCCCAAGTTCACCATCAAGATCAGCCTAGCCAATGATCAACAATCAGCTAACGCTTCATGCAACGCTGATAGCGCTCATCCACACGCTTGGCAAACCACGCGGTGGTGAGGTTGCGGGTGATCTTCGGACTCTTGAGCACGATGCCCGGCAAAATCGCGCGCGGCACAGGCTTGCCGGCAGCTTTGTCGGCCAGGGCAAATACGCGTTTGTAGAGGGTGGTTTCTTCGAAGTCGAGCTGCTCGCCCTTTTCCAGCTGGCTGCGGATGCTGGGGTTGCGCATATCCAGCTTCGCGCCCAGGGAACGCACCGCCAACTCGGTGGTGCCGGGCAGCAGTGAGCCATAACGAATCAGGTCCCCATCCAGCGCCAGCTCGGTGCCGCTGACTCGGCTGACAGCAGCCTGGAACGCGGCATTGCGGCTGGCATACCACCCCGCGTTGAAATCGGCAAAGCGGTACAGCGGCTGGTCGTAGCTCACCGGGTAACCGAGAAGATGCGTGATACCGAAGTACATGCCGCCACGACGGGTGAAGACTTCGCGACGAATTGTGCCATCCACGGTGTAGGGATAATCGCGGGCGTGTTGCTGCGCAAAATCGATGCTGACCTGCATGGGGCCGGCGGTGTGCACCGGGTTAAAGCCGCCGAACAAGGTATTACCCAGGGGCACCATGCTGATGAAATCGTCAAAAATGCTGCTCAAGTCCTTCTCTGTGCGCGCGGCATTCAAGCGCTCGGCGTAAGTCTTGCCGGTCGGCGAACGCAGTTGCAGCGTGGTACGCACCACAAAGGCCGGCACATGGACCTTGCCGGCGCGGCGCAGGATTTCATCCTGGGCGATCTTGCCCATGTTCGGCACCGGCGGGTCTACCTGATAGGTGGACTCTTGCTCGGTCACCGCCAGCACAGCGCAGATATTTTCGCTGCTGGGGTAGATTTTCTGGGTGTCGAAGGCAGTGTAGATGTCTTTGGCCCAGCCGTTGCGGTCCGCCACCGTGGCCGGTAACAGCCGCACAATCTGCGCCTTCACCTCGGCCTCGCTGCGCTCAGGCTGCTGCGGGCCGCGTGGAGTGGAGCAGCCGGCCAGCACCAGCAAGGTGGTGAGGCACAGGATCAGGCGGCTTGAATACATGGGGTTTCCTTGAATAACGACGGGCCGGTTGTGCGGATATCGACAGGTAAGTCTAACCGGGGTTCGCCGACCTGTTGCACTCGCCAGTTATCACTGAACGTGACAGGATCGGTCATCGACCATTCGTACAAGGAGTTTGAATGCCATGCTCAGCCTGAACTTTTTCGTCACCTGCCTGATCGTCGTGCTGATCCCCGGCACTGGGGTGATCTTTACCGTGTCCACCGGCCTCACTGCCGGCAAGCGTGCCAGCCTGTTCGCCGCGTTGGGCTGTACTGCCGGGATCATTCCCCACTTGCTCGCATCGATATTGGGCCTTTCCGCCCTGCTGCATACCAGCGCCCTGGCCTTTGAGGCGTTGAAATTCGCTGGGGCGGCCTACCTTTTGTATCTGGCCTATGCCACCTGGCGTGACCGCTCGGCCTTCGTCATGAGCGACACACCAGCGGTCGCGACTGCACGCAGCCTGATGCTGCGCGGCTTTCTGCTGAATATCCTGAACCCCAAGCTGACGATTTTCTTCCTGGCCTTCCTGCCGCAATTCGTCACCCCCGGCAGCACGGCGCCCGCTGTGCAGATGCTGGTACTAAGTGGCGTTTTCATGGCGATGACGTTTGCGGTGTTTGTGGTGTACGGCCTGCTGGCCAATGTGTTTCGCCGTGCCGTGATCGAATCGCCACGGGTACAGAATTGGTTGCGCCGCAGTTTTGCCGCAGCCTTTGCGGGGTTGGGGTTGAACCTGGCGTTTGCGCAGCGCTGACAAGAACTAGCGAAACCTCCTACCCAACACCCGGATAAGCTCTACAGATCCTTCCTGAAAACCGCTGCAAAGTCCTTCGCCTGATCACACAGTGCGAGGGATTGCAGATGGTTTTGTTAGTTAGAGCCCAGGCCAAAGGGGCTAGCGCTTGAACCCGGCCATTGGCAGGCTGGCCCTGACCCCAATGGACGTGAAGACGGTCGACGTTGAAAGCGTCTTCCGTGATTTTCGCGAATGCCTGAATACCTTTGACGAATGGGCGTCGAGCTTCTGGAGCTTCTCGGCGCTGGATGTCGAGCAGGTGTTCAAGGTCGGGGATGAGGTGGCGCTGGTCGCCCCGATCAACCGCTCCATCATTCCCAGCAGCACCGTTGCCACGTGCCAGGCCAATGGCACATTGACCCTGGTGCATATGTTCCAAAGCAAGCGCTTCGTGCCTATCGGCAATACGCCGGTGGTGCTGCAACGCGTCGATCCCAACGGCGGCCCATTGGGCGAGCCGATCCACCACACCATCGGCCCCAGCGGCATTCTCGAAATCACCGAGTGTGATCGTAATCAATCGTACCGAATCAGTTTTTATCCCGATGTTTCCAAAGATCACGTCAAGGCACTGTACGCGTCTTATCAGACAGTGATTGCGGGGTTGGAAGAGCGCCTGCGTAAAGCGTGGAACGACACCTTCCAAGCGCAGTGGAGAATTTATACCGACGCCAAACCGCTTGATCAACGCAGGATGCTGGAGAAAGCGGCTCTCAATGGCATGGGCACGGCGCTCTACACCCTTTGGGACAACTTGACGCAGTTGTTTGACATGTTGGCGGACATCAAACCCAACAGCGAAAAGTTGCTCAAGTACATCTCCCAGGCCGAGCTTGATGAGCTGCTGACACTCAGCAATGACGCGATCGCCAACGGCCTGCTGGTACTCAGCGATGAGCCGCTGTTGTTCATTTACGTGTCGGCGATGGTCAGCTGGATGCGCCTGCTGCCGCCGCAAGACATGCAGGAGCTGATGGGCGAAATCACCGGCGAGGTGTTGATCAACTTGCTGTTGATTCGGGCGACGGCGGGCATGGGCGTGGCAGTACGCCTGGGCACTCAAGTCCTCGGGCACATCAAGTCCGGACGGGCGCGGAGTTTGCTCGAGTTGCTGGCAAAACAGCATGTGGGGCCGACGTTGGAGCCACATGTAGCGGCGGTTAAACCCTTGTTGCTGAGCAGTGCCCCGACGCCGATCAAGACCGTGCCGGTTGCGCCGCTGAAGGCTGGGGATCAGTTGGTTGCCAACCCGGTGCCGGCGGTGCGCGGCAAGACGCAGCAGACCGCGTTGGTGCGCCAGGAACCTGTGGATGATGTGCCGGCTTCGGGCAAGAACCTGAACGGCGATGCGGCGGCCCCTGCGGACAAAACCGTCACCCACGGTTGCCCCGTTTCGATGGTCACCGGCGAGGAATTGCTGACCCTCACCGATGGCACGTTGGACGGGATTTTGCCGTTTGAGTGGACGCGGGTGTATCGCACCAGTGCGGTGGAAGTGGATTGCGGGTTGGGGTTTGGCTGGAGCCATTCGCTGGCGCAGCG
>NZ_WKDV01000013.1:0-134451 GCF_021605825.1 Pseudomonas sp. PA-6-3C | reverse complement strand
CCGTTGGGCTGCGAAGCGGCCCCAGTAAAGTCGCCGCATTCTATTTGTAGGTTCGCGTTGCCTGTAAAGGGGGCTGCTTCGCAGCCCAACGCAGGGCAAGCCTGCTCGCCACAACCATCCTGGCCGCCACGACAAGCCCGCTCACTACAAGATTTACCTAAGGTTAAGCGGCGCTTTCAACCAACCGATGCCACAACGCGTAATACACGCGACCGGACTTCTGCTCTCGGTGCAGGCGCCAGCTGCCCGGCAGGCCGAGGGTAGACGGCGCGGTCTCGCTTTCAGTGTAGATCCACGCATCGGGTGCCAGCCACTGGCGCTCTTCCAGCAGCGCACACACCGTCGGCAACAGGTTCTGGTTGAACGGCGGGTCGAGGAACACCACGTCGTATTCGCTGGCCGCCTGGGTTTCCAGGTAGCGCAGCGCATCGGCTGTCTGCACCTGGCCGGTGGTGCAGCGCAGTGTGCCCAGGTGTTCCTTGAGGCTGGACACCGCCACATTGCTGGCATCCAGCGCCTGGCCCTGGGCGGCGCCACGGGACAGCGCTTCGAGGAACAGCGCGCCGCTGCCGGCGAACGGGTCCAGTACCTTGGCGCCGCCGATATACGGCGCGAGCCAGTTGAACAGGGTTTCACGCACGCGATCCGGCGTTGGGCGCAGGCCCACGACGTCAGGGAAACTCAGCTTGCGGCTGCCCCATTCACCGCCAATGATGCGCAGTTGGCCCACACCGTTATGCACGTTGTGGACAGGTTTTTTCGGGCGAGATGAACTGGCCATTAATGCTCCGGAACCCCGAGCGGCTGCTCGGCGGGTTTATCAGTGGGGGGCGGTAGTGGCTTTTGCGCAATCGTCGGGCCGGCGGTCACGATGACCATCTTGTCGGCGCTCAAGTGTTTATTCATTGCAGCCTTGACCTGCTCTACGGTCAGGGCCTGGGATTGTTTCATGAAATCCTCAAGATAGCTCAGCGGCAGGTTATAGAAACCCATGGCGCCCAGCTGCCCGACGATATCGGCGTTGCTTGCGGTAGACAGTGGGAAGCTACCGGCCAGCTCACGCTTGGCGTCGTCCAGTTCCTTTTGCGTCGGGCCGGTCTTGAGGTAGTCGGCCAGCACGTCTTCAATCAGGCGCAGGGTGCCGCCGCTCATTTCGGCGCGGGTCTGCAGGTTGATCATGAACGGACCACGTACCTGCATCGGCGAGAAACCGGAGTAAACGCCGTAGGTCAGGCCGCGCTTCTCACGCACTTCGCTCATCAAGCGGGTGCCGAAACCACCACCGCCGAGGATCTGGTTGCCCAGGGACAAGGCGGCGTAGTCCGGGTCGGCGCGGTCGATGCCCAGTTGCGCGAACAGTAAATGGGTTTGCTTGGACGGGAACTCGATATGGCTCAGGCCAGCTTTCGGCTCGGTCGGCTGGGCGATCTTGGCCAGGGCCGGGCCTTTGGGCAGCGATGCGGAGACCTTGGCCGTCATGGCCTCAGCGTCGGCGCGAGTCAGATCGCCCACCACGGCAATCACCGCATTGCCTGCTGCGTATGCTTTGGCGTGGAAGGCCTGCAACTGCGCCAGGGTAATCGCCGGAATGCTCTCAGGCGTGCCTTCGCTCGGGTGCGCGTAAGGGTGGTCGCCGTACAACCGCTTGAACAACTCAAGGCTGGCCAGCTTGCCTGGGTTCTGTTTCTGGTACTCAAAACCGGCAAGAATCTGGTTTTTGATGCGCGCCAGGGAGTCGGCCGGGAAAGTCGGCTTGCCGATCACTTGGTCAAACAGCGTCAGGGCCGCGTCGCGCTTGCCGCTGTCGCTCAGGCTGCGCAGGGACACCAACGCCATGTCGCGATAAGCGCCGTTGCCGAAGTCGGCACCCAGGCCTTCAAAGCCGCTGGCGATCTGGCTGACATCCTTGCCCGGTATGCCTTCGTTGAGCATGGCGTTGGTCAGCAACGCAACGCCTGGGGTATTGCCGTCCTGGCTGCTGCCGGCGGCGAACAGGATGCGCATGTCGAACATTGGCAGTTCGTGGGCTTCGACGAACAGCACCTTGGCGCCCTCGGCGGTGGTCCAGGTTTGCACGTCGAGCTTGCGGTTGGTCGGCGCCTTGCCGTCCAGTTCTGCCAAAGATTGCAGTTTGTTGGCCGATTGCGCCTTGTCCAGCGCCTGGCTGGCCACCGATTCACTCGGGCGCAGGAAGTACACGGCGCTGGCGGCGATCAGGGTGACGACGACCAGGCCGGGGAAGATCAGGCGGCTGCTTTTGCGATTACTCATGAGCGGTCTCCTCGGGCAAAACATGGGCGACGCTCAAACGTTCGCGGGTGAAGTAGGTGCGCGCGGCTTTCTGGATATCTTCCGGGGTCACGCTTTGCAGGTCGGCAAGCTCGGTGTCCATGAGTTTCCAGGACAGGCCGACGGTTTCCAGCGAGCCGATGGCCGTGGCCTGGCTGGTGATGGAATCACGTTGGTAAACCACGCCGGCAATCACTTGGGCGCGGATACGCTCCAGTTCTTCGGTGGTCGGCGGCTTGGCTTTCAACTCGTCCAGCAGGCGCCACAGGCCGGCTTCGGCCTGGGCAATGGTCTTTTTCTTCTGCTGATTCGGCGTGGCGCTCAATGTGAACAGGCTGTCACCACGGGTATAGGCGTCGTAGCTGGTGGACGCGCCGGAGACGAGTTCTTCACCGCGCTCCAGCTGTTCCGAGATACGCGCGCTGTAGCCGCCATCGAGCAGGGCCGAGAGCAGGCGCAGGGCTTGCACCGAGCGCTTGTCTTCGGCAGTCGCCAGGCCCGGCACGTTGAAACCGAGGATCACGCTCGGCAGTTGGGTCTGCACGTGCAGGGTCAGCAAGCGCTCGCCAGGTTCGGCCAGTTCCAGCGGGATCTTGGCGGGTGGCACATCACGCTTGGGGATTGGGCCGAAGTAACGTTCGGCGAGTTTCTTGACCTCGTCCGGCGTCACGTCGCCGACCACCACCAGTGTGGCGTTGTTCGGCACATACCAGGACTGGTACCAGTGGCGCAGTTCTTCAACCTTCATGCGCTCAAGGTCGGCCATCCAGCCGATGGTGGGTGTGTGATAGCCGCTGGCCGGGTAGGCCATCGCCTTGAAGCGCTCGTAGGCCTTGGACATCGGGTTGTCGTCGGTGCGCAGGCGGCGTTCTTCCTTGATCACCTCGATTTCGCGGCTGAACTCATCGGCCGGCAGGCGCAGGCTGGCCATGCGGTCGGCTTCCAGCTCGAAAGCGACGCCCAGGCGGTCACGCGCCAGTACCTGGTAATACGCGGTGTAGTCGTCGCTGGTGAAGGCGTTTTCTTCAGCGCCCAGGTCACGCAGGATCAGCGAGGCTTCGCCGGGACCGACTTTGGCGCTGCCCTTGAACATCATGTGTTCCAGGGCATGGGACAAACCGGTCTGGCCCGGGGTTTCGTAGCTCGAACCGACCTTGTACCAGACCTGGGAAACCACCACCGGCGCGCGATGGTCTTCGCGCACGACCACTTTAAGGCCGTTATCGAGGGTGAATTCATGGGTGGGTTGTGGGTCGGCAGCCAAGGCTGAAAGAGGCAGACAAACTGTGCTGAGCAGCAGGCCTGCGGCGCGGCGGGCTAGAGCAATCATTCGTGTTTTAACCTGTTGGGCTACCCGCTTGGTCTTAGCCTAGGCGGGCGAGGAGGTGCTAGGATACTGATCCGGTTTGGACAGGGCCACTGTGGCAGTCATCTTGTCCCGGTTTCAGTCGTAGGAATGTAGGAATTGGCGCTGGGTTTCCCCGACGATCTTCTACTTTTCGCCGATTTTGTCGCTTCAGTCCTTTATTGAAACGATTTGTTGAGGCCTTTATTTACGCCTTACAAAATGTTGCGCATGAACAAGCGAGCGTTAAAGCAGTCTGTTCTGCATCGAATTTATTTACCGAGGCGCCCTGGCGCATCGCTACTTTGAGATAGCCGTCCTCCATGTTTGGTTCCAACGACGACAAGAAGAGTCCAGCTGCGGCTGGCGAGAAAAAAGGCCTGTTCGGATGGCTGCGCAAAAAGCCGCAGGAAACCGTCGTCGAACAGCCACAGGTTCAGCCTGAGCCGATTCCAGAGCCCATCGTAGATGCTGAGCCGCCCGCGCCAGTGGTGTTGCCGATGGCCGAGCCGGTGTTGCAACCGTTGGTTGAGCCTGCGCCCGAGCCAGAGCCAGAGCCAGAGCCAGAGCCAGAGCCAGAGCACAAACCGTGGTTGGAACTGCCGGTGGCTGAAGAGCCTGTGGCACTGGTTGAAGATGTACAAGCCGAGCACGTCACGCCGCCGATTCCTGTGGTCATTGAGCCGGTTGCAGTGGTAGTCGAAGCGCCTGCGCCCGTCACTGTTGAGCCAGAGCCAGAGCCAGAGCCAGAGCCAGAGCCAGAGCCAGAGCCAGAGCCAGCGCCAGCGCCAGAGCCAGCGCCGGCACCTGTGGTGGTTGCCGCCCCCGCCATTATCGAGCCGCCGGTCGCCCCGGAGCCCGTTGTTGCTCCCGCTGAAACCAGCAAAACCGGCTTCTTCGCCCGCCTCAAGCAAGGCCTGAGCAAAACCAGCGCCAGTATCGGCGAAGGCATGGCCAGCCTGTTCCTGGGCAAGAAGGTTATTGATGACGAGCTGCTGGAAGACATCGAAACCCGTCTGTTGACCGCCGACGTGGGCGTCGAAGCCACTGCCGTGATCATCCAGAGCCTGACCCAGAAGGTTGCGCGCAAGCAGTTGACCGACGCCGATGCGCTCTACAAATCCCTTCAGGCCGAACTGGCTGCGATGCTCAAGCCGGTGGAAGCGCCGCTGGTGATCACGCCGAACAAGCCGTTCGTGATCCTGGTCGTCGGCGTCAACGGCGCCGGCAAAACCACCACCATCGGCAAGTTGGCCAAGAAGCTGCAGTCGGAAGGCAAAAAAGTCATGCTCGCCGCCGGTGACACCTTCCGCGCCGCTGCCGTGGAGCAGTTGCAGGTCTGGGGTGAGCGCAACAAGATCCCGGTCATCGCCCAGCACACCGGCGCCGATTCCGCCTCGGTGATTTTCGATGCCGTGCAGGCTGCCAAGGCCCGTAACATCGATGTGTTGATCGCTGATACCGCCGGTCGCCTGCACACCAAAGACAACCTGATGGAAGAGCTGAAGAAAGTGCGCCGCGTAATTGGCAAGCTCGACGCCGACGCCCCGCACGAAGTGCTTCTGGTGCTCGACGCCGGCACTGGCCAGAACGCCATCAGCCAGGCCAAACAATTCAACCAGACGGTGCAACTGACCGGCCTGGCATTGACTAAGCTCGACGGCACGGCCAAGGGTGGTGTGATCTTCGCCCTGGCCAAACAGTTCGGGTTGCCGATTCGTTATATCGGTGTCGGTGAAGGTATCGACGACCTGCGCACCTTTGAAGCCGAACCCTTTGTACAGGCACTTTTCGCCGAGCGGGAGCGTTCATGATTCGATTCGAACAGGTCGGTAAACGCTACGCCAATGGGCATGTGGGCTTGCATGAGCTGAGCTTTCGAGTACGGCGTGGCGAGTTTCTGTTTGTAACCGGCCACTCGGGCGCCGGTAAAAGTACGCTGTTGCGGCTGTTGCTGGCGATGGAGCGCCCGACCACCGGCAAGCTGCTGCTGGCCGGCCAGGATCTGGCCACCATCAGCAATGCACAGATCCCGTTCCTGCGCCGCCAGATCGGCGTGGTGTTCCAGAACCACCAGTTGCTGTTCGATCGTACGGTGTTCAACAACATTGCTTTGCCGCTGCAGATTCTCGGCTTGTCCAAGGCTGAAGTCGTCAAGCGTGTGGATTCGGCCCTGGAGCGCGTGGCACTGTCGGACAAGACCGACCTTTACCCGGGCGACCTGTCCACCGGCCAACAACAGCGCGTCGGCATCGCCCGCGCCATTGTCCACCGCCCGGCCTTGTTGCTGGCGGACGAACCTACCGGTAACCTCGACCCGCGTCTGGCGGCTGAGATCATGGGCGTGTTCGAAGACATCAACCGCCTGGGCACCAGCGTATTGATCGCCAGTCACGACCTGGCACTGATCGCCCGTATGCGCCACCGCATGCTGACCCTGCAACGCGGCCGCCTGATCGGCGACGGGGAGGCTGGCGTATGAGTGCGACTCGCAGCCCCAAGGTTTCCGAGCGTGTGGCGCCAAAAGCCGCCGACCCGCAACCGCCGAAGAAAAAACGCGACGAAGATGATGGCCCGGATTTCGCCACGCTGCTGCGCGCCTGGATCGAAAGCCATCGTGCCAGCTTGGTCGACAGCCTGCGCCGCCTGGGCAAGCAGCCGATCGGCAGCTTTTTCACCTGCCTGGTAATGGCCGTGGCACTGAGCCTGCCGATGGGTTTGTCGCTGCTGCTTAATAATGTAGAGCGCCTGGGCGGTTCCTGGCAGCGCGCGGCGCAGATTTCGCTGTACCTGGACCTCGACACCAGCGCCAAAGATGGCGAGAACCTGCGCGACGACATCAAGAACCTGCCGGGCGTGGCGGATGCCGAATACATCAGCCGCGATCAGGCCCTTGAAGAGTTCCAGCAGCAATCAGGCCTGGGTGAGGCGCTTAAAGAGCTGCCGCAGAACCCGCTGCCGGGCGTGGTGCTGGTGACGCCGAACGAAGTCGACAAGCCAGCGCTTGAGGCCCTGCGACAAAAACTCGCAGAGATGCCCAAGGTACAACAGGCACAACTTGATCTAGTCTGGGTAGAGCGTCTGGCGGCCATTCTCAAGTTGGGCGACCGCTTTGTGTTCGGTCTCACGGTGTTGTTGGTGTCTGCATTACTTTTGGTGATAGGTAATACCATTCGTCTTCATATTGAAAACCGCCGCACCGAGATAGAAGTGATTAAACTGGTCGGCGGCACAGACAGCTATGTGCGTAGGCCTTTTCTGTACATGGGCGCGCTTTATGGCTTCGGTGCCGGGATTTTGTCCTGGGGCGTTTTGGCTTTTGGCTTGAACTGGCTCAACGACGCGGTAGTAGGGCTGGCCGGTTTGTACGGCAGCGATTTTGCCCTGGCCGGCGTGCCGGTCGCCGACGGTCTGAGTCTCTTGCTTGGTGCCGTCTTGTTGGGGTATATCGGTGCCTGGATTGCGGTCGCTCGTCATTTACGTGAGCTGGCACCGAAGTAGTTAATGTCAGATTAATGTGGTTTCGTTTGTATTTACCGTATTGGTGGTTTAGGGAACTTGTCCTACGGTTCCCGGTCAATTTTCGCAGTGCTGAACTGCACGAGTTATGTGAGTCGGAGGTTTTTTCGTATGACCACTTCTTTGCAACCTGCTTATGCTCTGGTCCCGGGTGCGAACCTGGAGGCCTATGTGCACACGGTCAACAGCATTCCATTGCTGACGCCCGAGCAGGAGCGTGAACTGGCCGAGAGTCTCTACTATGAGCAGGATTTGGGGGCGGCTCGGCAGATGGTGCTCGCCCACCTGCGTTTTGTCGTACATATCGCCCGTAGCTATAGCGGCTACGGGTTGGCCCAGGCTGACCTGATCCAGGAAGGCAACGTCGGCCTGATGAAGGCTGTAAAGCGCTTCAACCCTGAGATGGGCGTGCGCCTGGTATCGTTTGCCGTGCACTGGATCAAGGCGGAAATCCACGAGTTCATCCTGCGCAACTGGCGCATCGTGAAAGTCGCGACCACCAAGGCCCAGCGCAAGCTGTTCTTCAACCTGCGCAGCCAGAAAAAACGCCTGGCGTGGCTGAATAACGAGGAAGTCCACCGCGTGGCCGAAAGCCTCGGCGTGGAGCCGCGTGAAGTGCGCGAGATGGAAAGTCGCCTGACCGGCCATGATATGGCCTTCGACCCGGCCGCTGAAGCGGACGACGACAGCGCCTTCCAATCGCCGGCCAACTACCTGGAAGACCACCGGTACGACCCGGCGCGTCAACTGGAAGACGCCGACTGGAGCGACAACTCCAACCAGAACCTGCACGAAGCGCTGGAAGTGCTGGACGACCGTAGCCGTGACATCCTCTATCAGCGCTGGCTGGCTGAAGAAAAAGCCACGCTGCACGACCTGGCACAGAAGTACAACGTGTCGGCCGAGCGGATTCGTCAGCTTGAGAAAAGCGCGATGAACAAGCTGAAGTTGTCGATCGCCGCTTAAAACGCTGCGATAAGACAAAAAAATGCCCCGATCGAAAGATTGGGGCATTTTTGTTTGCAGTCGAAAATCTCAAGCTCAACTCGGTCCACTGTGGGAGCTGGCTTGCCTGCGATGAGGCAGTATCAGCTAACACATGGGTAGTTTAACCCACCGCTATCGCAGGCAAGCCAGCTCCCACATGGGTAGTGCAGTGTGTCAATCGGACCAGGGGGCTTTGCGGGAGTTATTCAACTCCACCAAGTAACCATCCCCGCCCAACTGGCTCATCTGCTGCCGAATCCATGCCGCTCGCCGTGCCACATAGGCTGTTGGATGGCTGGCACTCCACACTCGAGGGTTGGGCAAAACCGCCGCCAGATAGCTGGCCTGCTGACGGGAAAGCGCTTTGGCACTCACGCCAAAGTGATGCCGCGCGGCGGCCTCTGCGCCAAACACGCCTTCATCCCACTCCACGCTATTGAGGTACACCTCAAGAATCCGCTGCTTGGGCCACAACACTTCGATCAGTGCGGTAAACCAGGCTTCCAGGCCTTTGCGCAGATAACTGCGACCGGTCCACAAAAACAGGTTCTTTGACACTTGCTGGCTCAGAGTGCTGGCGCCGCGAATCGAACCGCCGCGCTCGTTGTGCAGCAGCGCCGCCTGGATCGCGCCGAAGTCAAAACCCCAATGCTGCGGGAAACGCTGGTCTTCACCCGCCATTACCGCCACTTTCAGTTCGTCGGATATCTCATCCCACGGCACCCAGGTGCGCTGCACATCGATCGGCTCGCCGTCGATCCAGGATTCGATCTTGCGCTCCACCATCAACGCGGTGAACGGCGGCGGCACCACACGAAACAGCAGCACCAGCAGCACACTGCCGATGGCAAACCATTTAATGACTTTAAGAAAGCGCTTGAAGAGGAGACGCAGCATAGAGATGGCTTGGCCGAACCCGTTGAGCGGGCCATTATACAGACCCTGCCCCTCGAGTCTGACTGGAGTTCCTCATGCTGCGTAGCTTTCTGATGCTGGCTGCCTTTTTCGGCTTTACCGGCGTCGCCCTGGGCGCCTTTGCCGCCCACGGCCTGAAAAACCGCCTGAGCGCCGAGTACCTGGCGATCTTCCATACGGGCGTCACCTACCAGTTGGTGCACGCCCTGGCGCTGTTCGGCGTAGCGTTGCTGGCCGCGCATATTCCTGGCCGATTGGTCAGCTGGGCGGGCATCTCCTTTACCGTCGGCATCCTGCTGTTCTCGGGCAGTCTGTATGCGCTGACCCTGACCGGCATCAGCAAGCTCGGCATCATCACGCCGTTTGGTGGTCTGGCCTTCTTGCTCGGCTGGTTCTTCCTCGGTTTGACTGCGTGGCGTCTACAGGTAGCCTGACCAAGGGACTTGGGTCAGCCACGCTGATCGGGCTAGAATGCTGGCCCCTAAAAACGATGGCGGCCCGTGGCATGCGCATTCAGTTGAACGGCGAATCCTTTGAACTGCCCGACGGTGAAACCGTTGCGGCCCTGCTGACCCGTCTGGACCTGACCGGACGCCGAGTCGCAGTGGAGCTCAACCTGGATATCGTCCCGCGTAGCCAGCATGCCGAAACCGCGCTCACCGAAGGTGATCAGGTCGAAGTGGTCCACGCCATCGGCGGCGGCTAGCCGCCCGGCGCTCAAGGGCGTCAACCCGCATTCTGCAGAACCTCACCCCAATTCGAGGATTTCCCATGAGCATCGTTCGTAGCGACAAGCCCTTCGTCCTGGCCGGTCGTACCTACCAGTCCCGCCTGCTGGTTGGCACCGGCAAGTACCGCGACATGGAAGAAACCCGTCTGGCCATCGAAGCCTCGGGTGCCGAGATCGTGACGTTTGCCGTGCGCCGCACCAACCTCGGCCAGATCGAAGGCGAACCGAACCTGCTCGAAGTGTTGTCGCCGGATCGCTACACCTTCCTGCCGAACACTGCCGGTTGCTACGATGCCATCGAAGCCGTGCGCACCTGCCGCCTGGCCCGTGAGCTGCTTGACGGCCACAACCTGGTGAAACTGGAAGTGCTGGCCGATCAGAAAACCCTGTTCCCCAACGTGATCGAAACCCTCAAGGCCGCCGAAACCCTGGTCAAGGAAGGCTTCGACGTGATGGTCTACACCAGTGATGACCCGATCATCGCTCGCCAATTGGCCGAAATCGGCTGCATCGCCGTGATGCCGCTGGCCGGCCTGATCGGTTCTGGCCTGGGCATCTGCAACCCGTACAACCTGCAAATCATCCTCGAAGAAGCCAGGATTCCGGTGCTGGTGGACGCGGGCGTGGGCACTGCCTCCGACGCTACCATCGCCATGGAGCTGGGTTGCGACGCGGTGCTGATGAACTCGGCCATCGCCCATGCCCAGCAGCCGGTCATGATGGCCCAAGCCATGCAACACGCAATCGTCGCGGGCCGCTTGGCCTACCTCGCCGGTCGCATGCCGAAAAAACTGTACGCCAGCGCCTCCTCGCCGCTGGATGGTCTGATCAAGTAAGAGCCATTGATGACTGAATCAAACGAAACGCCGAACACCGTGGAAGAAGGCGACGAGTCCAAGCACCGCCGCATCAAGAGTTTTGTGATGCGCGCCGGCCGCATGACCGAAGGCCAGCAAAAGGGCCTGGAGCAAGGTACGCCGCTGTTCGTGTTGCCATTGGCCGACGCGCCGGTGGACTACGACCAGGTGTTCGGCCGTTCGGCCCCGCGTTCCCTGGAAATCGGTTTCGGCATGGGCCACTCCCTGCTGGAAATGGCCGCGGCCGCGCCGGACCAGGACTTTATCGGGGTGGAAGTGCACCGCCCAGGTGTCGGCGCGCTGCTTAACGGCGTACTGACCCAAGGCCTGACCAACCTGCGAGTCTACGACTGCGACGCGATTGAAGTACTCAACCGCTGCATCGCCGACAACAGCCTCGACCGCCTGATGCTGTTCTTCCCGGACCCATGGCACAAATCGCGTCACCACAAACGCCGTATCGTCCAGGCTTCCTTCGCGGAGCTGGTGCGCAGCAAGCTGAAAGTGGGTGGCATTCTGCACATGGCCACAGACTGGGAGCCGTATGCCGAATACATGCTGGAAGTGATGGACGTAGCGCCTGGCTACCGCAACCTGGCCGAAGACGGCAAATGCGTGCCGCGCCCGGCCGAGCGCCCGATCACCAAGTTCGAACGCCGCGGCGAGCGACTGGGGCATGGGGTTTGGGATTTGAAGTTCGAGAAGGTTGACTGACAAGCCAATAGCCGGCTTGGAGTGCAATCAACTGTGGGAGCTGGCTTGCCTGCGATAGCATCACCTCAGTATCACAGATACACCGAGGTGCCTGCATCGCAGGCAAGCCAGCTCCCACAGTTGTTTTGTGTTGGGCTTTGGAATCAGCGGCGGTCGGCGACTACGCCAATCAACACCAGCACCACCACCAACACTGGCGCCAAACTGTAGTTATTAAACTGGCTCAGCCCCCGCACAATCCACGGCGTGGCATACAGCAAGGCTGCGCCGCTGCCGATCATGCATACCAGCGCCATCAACGGTACGCGCAATGCTCCGGCGATGCTGCCCAAGCGGCCTTCGATCCAGCCTTTGATATCCGCGCCAAACAACACCAGCAAACAACCGACAAGGGCCAGGGAGATTTCCGACAGGTTGCTACGGCTCCAGCGGGACACGGTGGCGAGCAGGTCGAGTACCAAATCCATGTGATTTCCTTAGAGCGTCAGCTCAAAAACTTCTGCAACAGGTCATTGAGAAAGAGTTGCCCACGGTCGGTGGCCGCCAGGCGTGACGGTTCGACCTGCATTAAGCCACTTTGTTCTGCCTGCTGGCGGCCTTCGTCGAGGCTGGCCAGGTCGAGGCCGGTGCGTTCGGCGTACAGCTTGGATTCAACGCCTTCGGTGAGGCGCAAAGCGTTCATCAGGAACTCGAACGGCAGCTCCTCATTGGTCAGTTCTTTCGCCCCGGCCTGGAAACTTTTTGCCGGGTTGAGGTAGTCCTTTGGCGCCCGGGTTTTCCAGGTGCGCACGATGCGCCCGTCCGGATGGCTGAGCTTGCCGTGGGCGCCCGCGCCGATGCCGATAAAGTCGCCGAAGCTCCAGTAATTCAGGTTATGCCGTGCCGGGCGGCCCGGTTGGGCATAGGCCGACACTTCATATTGCGCGTAACCGTGTTCGGCCAGCAGTGCCTGGCCAGCTTCCTGAATGTCCCACAGCGTGTCGTCTTCCGGCAGCGCGGGCGGCTGGTTCCAAAATACGGTGTTGGGTTCCAGCGTCAGCTGATACCAGGACAAGTGCGTTGGCTTCAATGCGATGGCCTGGCGCAAGTCGCTCAGGGCATCGTCCAGTGACTGATCGGGCAAGCCGTGCATCAAGTCCAGGTTGAAATTATCGAACCCGGCCTGGCGTGCCATGCCGGCGGCGCGTACGGCTTCATCGCCATTGTGGATACGGCCCAGGGCTTCAAGCTTTTCCTGCTGAAAGCTCTGGATGCCGATGGACAGGCGATTGATCCCCAGCTTGCGGTACGCCACGAACTTCTCTTGCTCGAAGGTGCCAGGGTTGGCTTCCAGGGTGATTTCGATGTCGTTGGCAAACGGGATACGGGCTTGCACGCCTTTGAGCAGGCGCCCCAGCGCGGCGGCGCTGAACAGGCTGGGCGTGCCGCCACCGAAGAAAATCGAGCTTAGTTCACGGCCGTAAACCGCATGCAGGTCTTGATCAAGGTCGGCCAGCAATGCGTCTACGTACTCTTCTTCCGGCAGCACTTTGCTGGCGGTGTGGGAGTTGAAGTCGCAATACGGGCATTTGCGCACGCACCACGGGATGTGGATGTACAGCGCCAGGGGCGGCAGCACCGACAAGGCCGCCCGAGGCGTTTGCGCGCCGCCGTGGATCAGCGGCTGCGCAGAGGTGTTTTGGGTCATTTCAGGCTCAGGCGTTGGCGCAGCAAATCCATTGCGCGGGCGCGGTGGCTGATCTGGTTCTTGTCGGCCGGGCTCAGTTCGGCGCTGGAGACATTGCGCTCCGGCACCCAGAACAGCGGGTCATAGCCAAAGCCATGCTCGCCACTGGCGGCATGCAGGATGCGCCCGTGCCACAGGCCTTCGCACAGAATCGGCAACGGGTCATCAGCGTGGCGAACCAGCGCCAGCACGCAGACAAACTGTGCGCCGCGCATCGCGTCCGGCACGTCCTTGAGGGCGTCCAGCAGTTTGGCGTTGTTGGCCGCGTCGCCTTTGCCATCGGCATACCGCGCCGAGTAGATGCCCGGTGCGCCGCCGAGGAAGTCCACGGCCAGGCCCGAGTCGTCCGCGAGTGCCGGCAGGCCGGAGATGCGTGCGGCATTGCGGGCCTTGAGGATGGCGTTTTCAACAAACGACAGGCCGGTCTCTTCCGGCTCTACCTGGCTGAACTCTCCGATCGAGCGCAGTTGCACGGAGTCGCCGAGCATGGCCTGGAGTTCTTTGAGTTTGCCGGCGTTATGGCTGGCCAGTACGAGTTGGGTGAGGTTCATTATTCGGCCGGGAAAAGTTCTTGGACAAAACTGAAACCGTGGGCCTTGCCGCCAGTTTCAACATTGATAGTGAAGGTCTTGAATTCTTGTTGCGGCACTGAGTAAGGGGCCAGGTAATTGGTCACGCCTTTTTCGGTGATTTGCTTAAACGTCAGCACTTCACTCTTACCGCTCAAGTCCTTGATGGTGCCGGTGACTTGCGCCACCACAGGCGTCACGCCTTTGAACACCGACACATTGATCAAGCCTTTGTTCTTGCTGCGTACCACGCCCACCGCTTGAGCGGTTTCGGGTTGCAGGAAGCTGGAGGTAAAGGTGTTGTAACGCACGGTGATATCACCAAATTCTTTGGTGCGATTAGGGTCGATAACATCGGCGGCCATGGCGTTGGCGCCCAGCAGTGCAGTCAATAAAAAAATAGCCAAACGACTCATAAGCGTCCCTCTTGAAATAATTAGACGGCAATCTTGTGGTCGGTCAGGCCAGGGCTGCTGACCCGGTAGATACCAATTTCGCCCAACAGATTAGGCCATAGCTTACTCGCCCACCCATGGCGGTGCTGTTGATCGACGGCAAGGCGGTTGATCACCTTGGCTTCACGCTCGCCGCACAGGGCTTCGAAGTCTTCAAACGTACAGAAGTGGATGTTCGGCGTGTTGTACCAGGTGTATGGCAGGAAGTCCGAGACCGGCATGCGGCCCTTGGTCGCCAGGTACCAGCGGCAGCGCCAGTGGCCGAAGTTGGGGAAGGTAATGATGCACTGACGGCCCACGCGCAGCATCTCGTCGAGGATGCGGTCCGGGTAATGCACCGCTTGCAGGGCCTGGGTCATCACCACGATATCGAAACTGTTGCTGGCAAAGTTGCCCAGGCCCTTGTCCAGGTCCTGCTCGATCACGTTGATGCCCTTGGCCACGCACTGGGCGATGTTGTCCGGGTCGTTTTCCAGGCCATACCCGGTGACTTGCTTGTTGTCGCGCAGCCAGCTGAGCAGTTCGCCATCACCGCAGCCCAGGTCGAGCACGCGGCTGCCGGCGGGGATCCAGTCTTGGATGATTTCCAGGTCGGCTCTCATGGCGTTCTCACAAAGTAATGCGGTTCATGTAGTTGCTGAAAGCCTGCAGGTAGCGTGGGATCGGAATCAGGAAGGCGTCATGGCCTTGCGGAGCATCGATCTCGAGGTAGCAGACGTCTTTGCGTGCGGCCATCAAGGCGTCCACCAGTTCACGCGAACGCGCTGGCGAGAAGCGCCAATCGGTGGTGAATGACATCACGCAGAACTTGGCCGTGGCGTGCTCGAAGGTTTTCGCCAGGTCGTCGTCGTGGTTGGCGGCCGGGTCGAAGTAGTCCAGCGCCTTGGTCATCAGCAAGTAAGTGTTGGCGTCGAAGCGCCCCGAGAACTCCTCGCCCTGGTAACGCAGGTAGCTTTCGACCTGGAACTCGACACTGTGGAAGTCGTAGTTGAGCTTTTCGCTCTTGAGCCCACGGCCGAATTTTTCGCCCATGGAGTCATCGGACAGGTAGGTGATATGCCCGACCATCCGCGCCAGCATCAAGCCGCGCTTGGGGATCACACCGGCTTCCTGGAACGAACCGCCGTGGAACTCGGGGTCGGTGAGGATGGCCTGGCGTGCCACTTCGTTGAACGCGATGTTCTGCGCCGACAGTTTTGGGGCCGAGGCGATGGCCAGGCAATGGCGCACGCGATCCGGATAAGAGATGGTCCATTGCAGCGCCTGCATGCCGCCCAGGCTGCCGCCGATCACGGCGGCCCATTGGTTGATGCCCAGCAAGTCGGCAAGGCGCGCCTGGCTGTGCACCCAGTCTTCCACGGTCAGCACCGGGAAGTCGGCGCCGAACGGCTTGCCGGTTTCCGGGTTGAGGCTGCTCGGGCCGGTGGAACCATTGCAGCCGCCGAGGTTGTTCAGGCTGACCACAAAGAATTTGTTGGTGTCGATGGGCTTGCCGGGGCCGATGCAGCTGTCCCACCAGCCGGGCTTGCGCTCGTCGGCACTGTGAAAGCCAGCGGCGTGATGATGGCCGGACAGGGCGTGGCAGATCAGCACGGCGTTGCTCGCCGTGGCGTTCAACTGGCCGTAGGTTTCATAGATCAGGTCGTAGGCAGGCAGCGAACGGCCGCAGGCCAGGGCCAGCGGTTCGCTGAAGTGCGCCACTTGGGGCACGACCAGTCCAACAGAATCGGGGGGGAAGGCAGCTGGCATCGACCCTGCTCTCGTTTAAATGAGGCGTAAGTCTAAAGAGCGGTGACCCCAGCGGCAAGCAAAGGCCTGCACCAGTACGCAGATACAGATATCAGCACTGGCTTGTGTGGGAGCTGGCTTGCCTGCGATTGCATCACCAAGGTGAGACTGACACACCGAGGAGCCTGCATCGCAGGCAAGCCAGCTCCCACCTATCAGATCAGGCCGAACAGCTCTTTAGGCATGAACGCATAGTAGGCCAAGCGCGGAATCACCCAGCTTTGCAGCAGCTGGATCGCGATAAACGCGAAGATTGGCGAGATATCCAGGCCGCCCAGGTTCGGGATCAGGCGACGGAACGGTGCCAACACCGGTTCGGTGATCTGGGCTACCAACTCAGCACCCGGGCTGCGGCTGCCGGGTGCGACCCACGACAGAATCACGCTGATGATCATCGACCAGAAAATGATCTTCAAAAACAGCGAGAAGATTCCGATCAAGCCCCATGGCAACAGCAGCACGGTGAACGCCTGGTAGCCGTTGAGCATCAGGATCACTACAAACAACAGGATTTGCAGCAGCAGTGCCAGCACCAGCGAGGACATGTCCAGGCCGAACATGCTCGGCACTACCCGGCGCAGTGGCTTGAGCAGCGGTTGGGTGGCCTTGACCACGAATTGGCACAGCGGGTTGTAGAAGTTCGCCCGCACCAGTTGCAGGATAAAACGCATCAGCACGATCAGCAGGTACAGGCTGCCCAGGGTCTGGATGATGAAAATGGCAGCGTCATTGATTCCGAGCATGTTTGATTACCTTGGTAAGGGATGACTATTTGCCCAGTTGCTCAGCCATCTCGGCTGAACGGTGTGCTGCGGCACCCAGTGCTTTTTCCACCAGGGCTTCAAAGCCCCCGGCCTGGAAGGATTCGATGGCGGCCTGCGTGGTACCGCCTGGCGAGGTCACGCGACGGCGCAACTCGGCAGCGTCTACATCACTGTCGACCGCCATGTTCGCGGCGCCCAAAGCAGTTTGCTCGGCCAGTTGCTCGGCGACTTCATGTGACAGGCCCAGTTTCACGCCTGCGGCGGTCATGGCTTCGATCAGCAGGAAGAAGTAAGCCGGGCCGCTGCCGGACACGGCGGTGACCGCGTCCAACTGCTGCTCCTGTTCCAGCCACACGGCCAGGCCCACGGCAGACAGCAGTTCCTGAGCCTGGTCGCGCTGCTCGGCAGTCACCTCGGAGGTGGCGTACAAGCCGCTGACGCCCTTGCGCAGCAGTGCCGGAGTGTTGGGCATGCAACGCACGATCGGCTGGGCACCGAGCCAGGTGTTCATGCTGGCGCAGGTGATGCCGGCGGCGATCGACACCACCAGTTGGTGCGGTTGCAGGCTCGGGCGCAGGCTTTCGCACACGGCCTTCATGGCTTGCGGTTTTACCGCCAGCACGATCACGTCGACGCCCTGGATGGCCTCGGCGTTATCGGCAAAGGTTTCGATACCGTGCTCGGCGCTGACGCGGGTGCGGGTCTCGGCGCCGGGGTCGCTGGCGCGGATCTGCGTGGTTTCCAGGCCCTTGGCCCGCAGGCCGCCGATCAGGCTGGCCGCCATGTTGCCGGCGCCGATAAAGGCTATACGCGTGTTGCTCATGACAGGTCCTTACTTAGAGGGATGTCAGCCATTTTACGGCTGGCCGTAGTCGCGGGCGCCAAACAGGGCGGTACCGATCCGCACCCAGGTGGCCCCTTGGGCGATGGCCGACTCAAGGTCGTGGCTCATGCCCATGGAAAGTGTGTCCAGCGGCAGGTCCAGGCTGGCTTGCAGGTCTTTTACCGCAGCGAAGGCTGCATCTTGTGCAGCGCGATCTTCAGTCGGCTCGGGGATCGCCATCAAGCCACGCAGCTTCAAACGGGGCAGGGCGCTGATTGCAGCGGCCAGGGCCGGCAGGTCGGCGGGTGTACAGCCGGACTTGCTGGCTTCGCCACTCACGTTGACCTGAATACAGATATTCAGCGGCGGCAGGTCAGCCGGGCGTTGTTCAGACAGGCGTTGCGCGATTTTCAGGCGGTCCACGGAATGCACCCAGGCGAAGTGCTCGGCGATCGCACGAGTCTTGTTCGATTGAATGGGGCCGATGAAGTGCCAACTCAAGGGCAGGTCGGTTAATTCAGCCTGTTTGCCCAGGGCTTCCTGCAGGTAGTTCTCGCCAAAGTCGCGCATGCCGGCGGCATAGGCTTCGCGCACGGCCTGGGCCGGTTTGGTCTTGCTCACGGCCAGCAGGTGGATGCTGCTTTCGTCACGTTGCACGGCGTGGGCCGCGGCGCGGATGCGCTGGCTAACCTGGCCAATGTTGTCTGCTATCGTCGACATTCAAGATGCACCCGTGGATATGGAGTCCGCGGCATTCTACTGGAAATGGAAAGCCCTATGGATATCACTGAACTGCTGACGGCCAGCGTGCGCCGTGGCGCCTCCGACCTGCATTTATCGGCTGGCCTGGCGCCGATGCTGCGTGTCGATGGCGAAATCTGGCCATTGGAGGGGCCGGTGCTTTCGCCTACGCAAGTTGCGGACTTATTAAGCCCTTTGCTCAACCAGCACCAACAAAAGGATTTCGAAACATCTCTTGAAACGGATTTTGCGTTCGCGCTGCCGGGCCTGGCGCGGTTCCGCGCAAATGTGTTCCGCCAGGATCGCGGCATGGGCGCAGTGTTTCGCACTATCCCGACCGAAGTGCAAAGCCTGGAGAACCTCGGATTGGGCGAGGTATTCCGCCGTATCGCGCAGTTGCCGCGCGGCCTGGTACTGGTGACTGGGGCAACCGGCTCCGGCAAGTCGACGACCCTGGCGGCGATGATTGACCACCTCAACCAGCACCGGCGCCAGCACATTCTCACGCTGGAAGACCCGATCGAATTTATCCACAGGCCGAAAATGGCCCTGATCAACCAGCGCCAGGTACACCGCGACACTCATAGTTTTTCGGCGGCGCTGCGCTCGGCCCTGCGTGAAGACCCGGATGTGATTCTGGTGGGCGAGCTGCGTGACCTGGAAACCATCCGCCTGGCACTGACGGCGGCAGAGACCGGGCACTTGGTATTGGGCACGCTGCACACCACTTCAGCGGCAAAGAGCGTGGATCGGCTGGTGGATGTGTTCCCTGCGGGGGAAAAAGCCATGGTGCGCGCCATGCTGTCGGAGTCGCTGCAGGCGGTGGTGTCCCAGGTGCTGGTTAAGAAAATCGGCGGCGGCCGGGTGGCGGCGCACGAGATCATGCTGGGCACGCCAGCTATCCGTAACCTGATCCGCGAGGACAAGGTGGCGCAGATGGTCTCGGCGATTCAAACCGGCGGGGCGTTGGGGATGAAAACGCTGGATATGAGCTTGAAGGCGTTGGTCAGCGCAGGGCTGATCAGCCGGGAGGATGCGCGGGGGCTGGCGCGGGTGCCGACAGATATCTGAACGCCGATGAAATCAGTGTGGGAGCTGGCTTGCCTGCGATGACGGTGTGCCAGTCGACAGAGATGTCGCCTGGCAGTTCGCTATCGCAGGCAAGCCAGCTCCCACATTTTGTAGTGCATTCAGCCTGGGATCAGCGCTGAACAACCCGCAGGTTATTCTGCTCTTTAGGCAGAACACGCTTGGCAATCACGTAGTTCTTGTCCCAGAACGGCTTTTTCAGTGTGTCGATGCTCACCGACTTGCCACGGCGCGGTGCGTGGATAAAGCGGTCGTTGCCCAGGTAGATGGCAACGTGGTTGACCTGGCGGCTCTTGAGTTTGAAGAACAACAGGTCGCCCGGTTTTAAATCCTTGCGATCAACCTTCAAGCCGTGGCCGGCAGCCATGGCGTTGGAGGTGCGGGGCAAATCCACCGCTTTTACATCATTAAACGCATATTTCACCAAACCGCTGCAGTCGAACCCTTTACTTGGGCTGCTGCCGCCCCAACGATAAGGAGTACCGAGCACGTTAACGGCACGGCTGAGGACATTGCTGCTTTGTTTGGTGTTGACGGCCAGTTGGGTGTGGATCGCTTTACCGTGGGCCTTGCTCACTTGAGTCGGGCGGTTGACGGTCAGCTTTACCGACTTGGCAGTGCTGGGTGTGCTGTGAACTTTAGGGGTGAAACCGTTAACGTTAGGAAGACGTTGCTCACGATTGGTGGCGTGGGCGGCCAGTGGCATTAATAGGCAAATGGTTAGCCATGTCTTGAAAAATGGTCGCATTAGGCGTGGCTCTTTTAGGTTTGCGCGCAACTTTATAACAGCTTTTTGTGTCGTTCTCAGGCCGTTTGTCGACTGAACTCTGGGGTCAAACTCAGGAAAAACGCGACGAATTGCCGCTATTGTCCTACAGAAGTCAGGTGGCATAAGGCTTTGCGGGAGGGAAGATACCATTTGCCGTGCGTCGGGCGCCCGTAAAAAAGTCACAAAGAAAATGAAAAAATTTATCTATCGAGGCAAAAGAGGTACTCCATGAACACCTATCGACAGGATGTTACGCAGCAAGACACCCACAGCAAGGTGATCGGTTACCTGCTTTGGATTTTTGGTTTTACCGGGGCACATCGCTTCTATTACGGCAAACCCGTGACCGGGACGATCTGGTTTTTCACCTTCGGCCTGTTCGGTATCGGTTGGCTGATCGACTTGTTCCTGATCCCGGCCATGGACCGTGAAGCAGACCTGCGTTTTACCGCTGGCCCGATCGAATACAACGTGGCCTGGATTCTGTTGGCGTTCCTGGGTGTATTCGGTTTGCACCGCATGTACCAGGGCAAATGGATCACCGGCCTGATCTACCTGCTGACCGGCGGTTTGTTCCTGATCGGGGTGCTGTATGACTTCTGGACGTTGAATACGCAGATTTCGATCCGCAATGCCGAGCGCAGTGCTGGACGATAAAGCACTTAAGTCATGTAGAGATGCAAATGTGGGAGCTGGCTTGCCTGCGATAGCATCACCTCGGTAGGGATGAAAGACCGAGGTGTCCGCATCGCAGGCAAGCCAGCTCCCACATTGACCGTGCCTACACTAGCTGTGTGATCTATCAGGCCTGGTAAGTAATCCGCCCATCCACCAAGGTGTAGCGCACCGTCGCCGGCAGGCTATGGCCGATGAACGGGCAGTTCTCGCCCTTGGACAGCCAGTGTTCCCCGGCAACCGTGGAACTGGCCGGGTCAAACAGCACCAGATCCGCCGCCGAACCCACCGCCAACTTGCCCGCTGGAAGGCGTAGGGCCTCGGCAGGGCCAGCGCTCAGGCGGGCGAGCAGTGTCGGCAAGTCCAGCAAGCCGTCTTCCACCAGCGTCATCGCCAGTGGCAACAACAGCTCTACGCTGCTGATGCCCGGCTCTGTTGCGCCAAACGGTGCCAGCTTGGCATCCCGTTCGTGGGGCTGGTGATGGCTGGAAATCGCCGAAACCACACCCGACTTCACCGCCGCCCGCAAACCTTCACGGTCGGCCAGCGTGCGCAGCGGTGGCTGCACGTGATACAGGCTGGAGAAGTCGATCAGCGCCTCATCGGTCAAAATCAGCTGATACAACGCCACATCCGCCGTCACCGGCAGGCCACGTGCCTGGGCCTGAGCGATCAAGGCCACACCGCGTGCGCTGGTGAGCTGACTGAAGTGCGCGCGCACGCCGCTTTGTTCCACCAACAACAGGTCACGGGCCAGGGCCACGGTCTCGGCAGTTTCCGGAATGCCCGGCAGGCCGAGGAAGCTGGCCACGGCGCCTTCATGAGCCAGGCCACCTTCGGCCAGGTCGCGGTCCTGGGAGTGGAAGATCACGGTCAGATCGAACGTGGCCGCATATTCCAGCGCACGGCACAGCGTGCGGGTGCTGCGAAAACTCTCCAGGCCATTGCCGAACGCCACGCAACCGGCGTCACGCAGGGCGATCAGCTCGGCAAGTTGTTCGCCTTCCAGGCCTTTGCTCAGGGCGCCGATGGGGAACACCTTGCAATTACCGGCTTCACGGGCGCGGTCGAGGATCAACTCGGTCACCGCCGAAGTGTCCAGGATCGGCTTGGTGTGTGGCGGGCAGCACAGGCTGGTGACGCCACCGGCCGCAGCGGCACGGGTTTCGCTGGCGATGCTGCCTTTGCGGCTGTAACCCGGCTCGCGCAGGGCGACGTTCAGGTCCACCAGGCCAGGCGCGGCCACCAGGCCGTTGGCATCGATACTCTGGCTGGCGCTGAAGCCGGCGGGCGCGGCGCCAATGGCGATGAGCTTGCCGGCTTCCAGGTGAAGGTCGGTGACTTGATCCAGCCCGCTGGCTGGATCGATAACGCGAGCGCCTAGAATGCTGAGCTTCACTGGGCGTTCTCCTGCTCGAATTGACGTTGCGCGGTTTGCCCGCTCATGGCCATGGACAACACGGCCATGCGGATGGCGATGCCATAAGTCACCTGGTTGAGGATCACCGACTGCGGGCCATCGGCCACCGCCGATTCAATCTCCACGCCACGGTTGATCGGGCCTGGGTGCATCACGATGGCATCCGGCTTGGCGCCGGCCAAACGCGCGGTAGTCAGCCCGAACAGGCGGTAGAACTCGCCTTCGCTCGGCAGCAGGCCACCGGACATGCGCTCACGTTGCAGGCGCAGCATGATCACCACGTCCACATCCTTGAGGCCTTCGGTCATGTCGGTGTAGACCTTCACGCCGTATTGCTCGATGCCGATCGGCAGCAGGGTTTTCGGCGCGATCACGCGAATGTCCGGGCAGCCGAGGGTTTTCAGGGCCAGCATGTTCGAGCGCGCCACCCTCGAGTGCAGGATGTCGCCGACGATGGCCACCGAGAGGTTTTCAAAGCTGCCCTTGTGCCGACGAATAGTGAGCATGTCCAGCATGCCCTGGGTCGGGTGGGCGTGGCGGCCGTCGCCGCCGTTGATGATTGCCACCTGCGGGCACACATGTTCGGCGATGAAATGCGCGGCGCCGGAGTCGCCGTGGCGTACCACGAACATGTCGGCGGCCATGGCTTCCAGGTTGCGCAGGGTGTCGAGCAGGGTTTCGCCCTTGCTAGCCGACGAGGTGGACACGTTCAGTGTGATCACGTCGGCCGACAGCCGCTGGGCCGCCAGTTCAAAGGTGGTGCGGGTGCGCGTGGAGTTCTCGAAGAACACATTGCAGATGGTTTTGCCACGCAGCAGCGGGACTTTCTTCACCGCCCGGCCACCGACTTCGAGGAACGAGTCGGCGGTGTCGAGGATTTCGGTGAGCAGTTCGCGGGGCAAACCGTCGAGGGACAAGAAGTGTTGCAACTGGCCCTGAGCATTGAGCTGCAGCGGGCGCTTGGCATCTAGAGGCGTCATCGCGGGGACTCTGTACAAGGCGGTTTAAAGGGCAAGGTCTTGCAGTTCGAGTTCGAGCGGCGTGGGACCGGACAATTTTACCCGTTGATGGGCTTGCAGCGACAGCGTTGCACCAACCACGTCCGGGCTGATCGGCAATTCGCCGGCGTCCAGGTCCAGCAGGCATACGAGGGTCACGCTGGCCGGGCGGCCGTAGTCGAACAGCTCGTTAAGGGCGGCGCGGATGGTGCGGCCGCTCATCAGCACGTCGTCGATCAGCACCAGATGCTGGCCTTCGACCTCAAACGGCAGCGCCGAGGGCTGCACTTGCGGGTGCAGGCCATTCTGGCTGAAGTCGTCGCGGTAAAAGGACACGTCCAGGGTGCCCAGCGGCGAATCGCTGCCCAGCTCTTCCAGTAGCGCCTGGGCCACCCACACACCACCAGTGCGGATGCCGATAAAACGCGGCTCGCTGATGGCGCGGTGTTCCAAGTGGGCCTTAAGGCGAATCGCCATCTGGCTGATCAGTTCGGCGGGATTGGGCAGGCTCATGGTGGCTCCTTCAAGGGCTTGCGCGGCGTGGGCGCAGCAAGGTCCGGACTCAAACGTAAAAAGACGCGGCAAGCCGCGTCAGTCAGGATTCAAATAAAGCGGTGTTTTCATCCAGCCAGCCCTGCAGCAACAGGGCGGCGGCAATGGCGTCCACGGGGTTGTCGCGGTAGCTGCCTTTTTGCCCGCCACGGTCGCGGCGCTCACCCTTGGCTTCAAAGGTGGTCAGGCGTTCATCGTGGGTATAGAAGGGCAGGTTGTAGCGGCCATTGAGGCGGCGGGCGAATTTTTCCGCGCGCAGGCACATGTCGCTGGGGGTGCCGTCCATGTTCAACGGCAGGCCGACCACGACGGCGTCGGGCTTCCACTCTTTAATGAGGGCTTCGACCTGGTTCCAGTCCGGCACGCCGTTCTGGGCTTTCAAGGTACACAGCTCGCGGGCCTGGCCGGTAATCACCTGGCCGACCGCTACGCCGATCTGTTTGGTGCCGTAGTCAAAACCGAGGATCAAGCGCAAAGCCATCAGGCGTGCCCCGCCTGGCTGGTCAGCAGGCTGAGGTTGACCCGAAGCTTGGCGGCAGCTGCTTCCAGGCGCAGCTCACTGGCGGTGTTGAACAGGATGTCGGCGTCAAACGGGCAGGTCAGCCAGGCATTGCTGGCCAGTTCGGCTTCCAGTTGCCCGGCTTCCCAACCGGCATAGCCGAGGGTGATCACGCTTTGCTCGGGGCCGACGCCGTCGGCGATGGCAAACAACACGTCCTGGGAGGTCGACAGCGACACGCCTTCAAGGTCTACCGTGGCCTGAAACTTCGGCCCGGTGGGGTGCAGCACAAAGCCACGATCGGTCTGCACCGGCCCGCCGATGTAGATCGGCACGCCCTGGCAACGCGCCGGTGGGTCGATCTCGGGGCGCAGTTGCTCAAGGATATCGGCCAGGTTCAGCTCTTGCGGGCGGTTGACCACCAACCCCATTGCACCATTGGCCGTGTGCTCGACGATGTAGGTCAAGGTCTGCGCAAAGTTCGGGTCGGCCATATGGGGCATGGCGATCAGGAATTGGTGCTTGAGGTAGGTCGGGCTGACATTTTTCATGCCCACTAGTGTGGCGTTGGAGGGGCGAACTGACAAGCTGGAGTTAGTGATCACTCCGCGTCGCGCTCTTAAAAGTGGACGCGGAGCGTCCTGAGATGCATTCCCACGCAGAGCGTGGGAACGATCCTTATCCTGCATTAAAGGATGTACTTCGTACCTGTGGCGAGGGGGAACGATCCTCAGTTGCTCGACAGCCGATCGCCCCTGGCAAACTTCCAGGTGCGGATGATTTCCAGGCGGTCGATGTCGTTCAAGTCACCGGTAAACGGCGCGAAAGGCGCAGCCAGGCGCACGATGCGCTGGGCGGCCTGGTCCAGCAGTGGCTGGCCGGAGGACTCCAGCACCTGCACTTCATAAAGCGAGCCGTCGCGGTTGATCGACACCAGAAGACGCAAATTGCCGTAAATCTGCTGACGCCGCGCTTCATCCGGGTAGTTGAGGTTGCCGATGCGCTCGACCTTCTTGCGCCACTCGTCTTTATACCAGGCGCCTTTGTCGCGCATGGTTGACGCGGCATTCAGGCGGTAGATGCGCGGGCGCTTGGCATACAGCTGTTGCTCATTGGCCAGTTCCGCTTCGAGGCTGGAGATCTGGTCAGAGAGCTGCGAACTGTCGAACGTCGGCGCAGGCTTCACCGGCTCAGGCGTAGGTTCGGTCTTGGCTTTCTCGCGCTGGGTCGCAGCTTTTTGCGGTTTGGGCGCAACGGTGGTCACGGCGGCCTTGGGTGCGGCCTGCTTGACCTCGGGCTTGGGGGCGGGTGGGGGCGTGACTTTATTGACCTTGTTGTCCTGGAAAGGCGCCACTTCGGTGGTCTTGGGCACGGCTTTCTTGTCGAGGGTGCCGCTGCCTTGCTGGTTGTCCTGGGCAAGAAAATCGGCCTTTTCGGGCTTCTTTTCGCTCTTGAACGTGGCGAGGGTGATTTCCAGGGTTTTGCTGATCTGCTTGGGCTCGACGTAGGTGAAGCCCAGGCCGAGCAGTAGGGCAAGGTGGATCAAGGCGGCCAGGAACAGGGTAAATCCGAGCCGATCAGCCGGGCGCACGCCGCTATGGGAGAGTTCGTAGGGCAGATCGGACGGGAGTGTCATGACAAAAAAACCAACATCGCGCGTTTCACAGGTGGCGCATGATAACGCAATGTTGGTTTATGTCCGGCTGTTCTATGTCACTTGGCTTGTAGCTTGCGCTCAATGGCCGCCATCAGCATTTCGCCGATGTTCGTGCCAAATGCATTGTCGATCTCGCGAATACAGGTCGGGCTGGTGACGTTGATTTCGGTGAGGTTCTCACCAATTACGTCTAGTCCTACAAATAGCAGGCCTTTTTCCCGCAGGGTTGGGCCAACCTGAGAGGCGATCCAACGGTCTTTGTCCGACAACGGGCGTGCTTCACCGCGACCACCGGCCGCCAGGTTGCCACGGGTCTCGCCGGCTGCTGGAATACGCGCCAGGCAGTAATCCACCGGTTCGCCGTCGATCATCAGGATGCGCTTGTCGCCATCCTTGATCGCCGGAATATAAGCCTGGCCCATGATCTGCTGGGTGCCCAGCGCGGTCAGGGTTTCCAGGATCACCGACAGGTTCGGGTCACCGGCGCGGTGACGGAAGATCGACGTGCCGCCCATGCCGTCCAGCGGTTTGAGGATCACATCACCGTGTTTGGCGGCGAATTCACGCAGCACGTCGGCGCGGCGGCTGACCACGGTCGGCGGCGTGCACTGCGGAAACAGCGTGGCGAACAGCTTTTCATTGCAGTCGCGCAGGCTCTGCGGCTTGTTGACGATCAGCACGCCGGCGCGCTCGGCCTGTTCCAGCAGGTAAGTGGAGTAGACGAATTCCATGTCGAACGGCGGGTCCTTGCGCATCAGGATCACGTCCAGATCGCTCAACGGGCTGTCGATCTCGTCCGCCAGCTCAAACCACTTCTCAGGGTTGGCAAACACCTGCAGCGGGCGCATGCGCGCGCGGGCCTCGCCGTCGCCCTGGTAAAGATCGCGCTGCTCCATATAGAACAGGTTCCAGCCGCGGGCCTGGGCGGCCAGGAGCATGGCCAGCGAGCTGTCCTTTTTATAGGAAATGCTGGCGATAGGGTCCATGACAATGCCGACGCGAACGCTCATGGGGGATTTCCTCTAGCAAATTAGGGCGCATAAAAGTGGCGTCAGAGTGGCGCTGCGGCTGTTGTGGGTCAAGGAAAAACCACCTGGCCGGTTGCTCGATAGATTGCGCCCGGAGACTGTGCTAAAAAGACTGCCACGGCGCAGCAGCCCTTGAATTCCAAGGCTTGCGGCGCTCATCCTGTGCAACATCAGGCAGTACACACCGAAAACCGATTCGCTGTGGCGATGGTAGAGCAGATATGGAACAGCATTCCAACGCCTTGAGAGTGATGGTGATCGATGATTCAAAAACGATCCGCCGCACCGCCGAGACGCTGTTGAAGAACGTGGGCTGCGATGTGATCACGGCTATCGACGGTTTCGATGCCCTGGCCCGGATTGTTGATCATCACCCGCACATTATCTTTGTCGACATCATGATGCCGCGCCTGGATGGCTATCAGACCTGCGCCCTGGTGAAGAACAACCCGGCGTTCAAGTCGATCCCGGTGATCATGCTGTCTTCTAAAGACGGCCTGTTCGACAAGGCCAAGGGGCGCATCGTTGGTGTCGATCAGTTTTTGACCAAGCCTTTCAGCAAGGAAGAACTGCTGGGCGCAATCAAGGCTTACGTGCCTGGGTTTGCCGCAGTAGAACAAGCACACTGACGCCGCCTCACAAGGGCTGGCGCCGACCAATGTAGTGGGGAAAACCATGGCACGCGTTCTGATCGTCGACGATTCGCCGACTGAAATGTACAAACTCACCGGCATGCTGGAAAAGCACGGCCACGTGGTGCTCAAGGCCGAAAACGGCGCGGACGGCGTGGCCCTGGCCCGCCAGGAAAAACCCGACGCCGTGCTGATGGACATCGTGATGCCGGGCCTCAACGGCTTCCAGGCTACCCGCCAACTGTCCAAGGAGCCGGAAACCAACGGCATTCCGATCATCATCATCACCACCAAGGATCAGGAAACCGACAAAATCTGGGGCGCGCGCCAGGGTGCCAAGGATTACCTGACCAAGCCTGTGGACGAAGACACCCTGATCGCCACCTTGAACAAGGTACTGGCCGGCTAAAGGCTCGCGATCATGACCGAGTCGCAAACCGCCTTCGAGCTGCTGCTGGACATCGACCGCCGCTGCCGCCTGCTGGCCGCCGACCTGCCGTCCCAGGAAGCTCGCCTGCAACGCTGGAGCGGGATCGGCTTTCGCCTGGGGCCACACTGGTACGTGGCGCCGATGGGCGAAGTCGCCGAAGTGCTGCATGAGCCGCGTTGCACCTTGATGCCCGGTGTCAAACCGTGGGTCAAGGGCGTGGCCAACCTGCGTGGGCGTTTGCTGCCGGTAATGGACTTGGGCGGCTTTCTTGGCCTTGAATTGTCCAAGGCACGCAAGCAACGGCGGGTGCTGGTGGTCGAGTACAACGACCTGTTTGTCGGGCTGCTGGTAGACGAGGTGGTGGGCATGCAGCATTTCGCACAAGACGCTTTGTTGACCAGCGCCGCACCCGGCGCGCCGTTTATCCTCGGCCAGTTCGACGGCGACCCGCTGTGGCAGGTCTTCAGCCCCTTCGCTCTGGCCCAGGCCCCAGGCTTCATGGATGTTGCCGCATGACCACCGTCACCACGCCCAAACCCCAGGCCGCATCGCGCAGCCGCTCACAGATCATCGTGCTGTTTATTGCGCTGATCGTGTTCATCATGCTGTTGTTCGCCAACTTCGCGTACCTCAACACTCAGTCCACCTATGACAAGCAGTACATCGGCCACGCCGGTGAGCTGCGTGTGCTGTCCCAACGCATCGCCAAAAACGCCACCGAGGCCGCTGCCGGCAAGGCCGCCGCGTTCAAATTGCTGGGCGATGCGCGCAACGACTTTGCCCAGCGCTGGGGCTACCTGAAAAAAGGTGATACCGAAACCGGCCTGCCCGCCGCGCCCAGTGCGGTTCGTGCGGAAATGCGCGCGGTGCAGACCGACTGGGAAGCGCTGCTGAAAAACACCGACGCGATTCTGGCTAGCGAACAAACCGTGTTGTCCCTGCATCAAGTGGCCGCGACCCTCGCCGAAACCGTGCCGCAATTGCAGATGGAATCGGAAAAGGTCGTCGATATCCTGCTGCAACGTGGCGCACCGGCCAGCCAGGTAGCGTTGGCTCAACGCCAATCGCTGTTGGCCGAACGTATTCTCGGCGCGGTCAACACCGTGCTGGCGGGCGACGAAACCGCCGTGCAAGCCGCCGATGCCTTTGGCCGCGATGCCAGCCGCTTCGGTGTGGTGCTCAACGGCATGCTCAATGGCAACCCGGGCTTGCGCATTACCCAGGTCGAAGACCATGACGCGCGCGCGCGGCTGGCGGAAATTTCGGAGCTGTTCGAGTTTGTCTCCGGCTCCGTGGATGAAATCCTCGAAACCTCGCCGCAGCTGTTCCAGGTGCGGGCCTCGGCGAGCAATATCTTCAACCTGTCGCAAACCCTGCTCGATGAGGCCTCGCACCTGGCCACCGGTTTTGAAAACCTCGCCAGCGGGCGAAGTTTCGACACCATTGGTGGCTACGTGCTGGGTTTGCTGGCACTGGCCTCGATCATTCTGATCGGCCTGGTGATGGTGCGCGAAACCAACCGCCAACTGCATGAAACCGCCGAGAAGAACGAGCGCAATCAGAACGCGATCATGCGCCTGCTCGATGAAATCGAAGACCTGGCCGATGGCGACCTCACCGTGACCGCCTCGGTCACCGAGGACTTCACCGGCACCATCGCCGACTCCATCAACTACTCCGTCGACCAACTGCGCGATCTGGTCGCGACCATCAACCTCACCGCCGGGCAAGTGGCCGGTGCGGTGCAGGACACCCAGGCCACCGCCATGCACCTGGCCCAGGCTTCGGAGCATCAAGCCCAGCAGATCGCCGAAGCCTCCACGGCGATCAACCAGATGGCCCAGTCCATCGATCAAGTGTCGGCCAACGCCGCCGAATCTTCGGCCGTGGCGGAGCGCTCGGTGGAAATCGCCAACAAGGGCAACGAGGTGGTGCACAACACCATCCATGGCATGGACAACATCCGCGAACAGATCCAGGACACCGCCAAGCGCATCAAACGCCTGGGCGAATCTTCCCAGGAGATTGGCGATATCGTCAGCCTGATCGACGACATTGCCGACCAGACCAACATCCTCGCCCTCAACGCCGCCATCCAGGCGAGCATGGCCGGTGACGCCGGGCGCGGTTTTGCGGTGGTGGCCGACGAAGTACAGCGGCTGGCCGAGCGCTCATCCGCCGCCACCCGGCAAATCGAAACCCTGGTGCGGGCGATTCAGGCCGACACCAACGAAGCGGTTATCTCCATGGAACAAACCACCACCGAAGTGGTGCGTGGCGCACGGCTGGCCCAGGACGCCGGGGTGGCGTTGGAAGAGATCGAAGGCGTGTCGAAAACCCTGGCGGCGTTGATTCAGAGCATCTCCAATGCGGCGCAGCAACAGACCTCATCGGCGGGGCAGATCTCGCTGACGATGAATGTGATTCAGCAGATCACCACGCAGACGTCGTCGGGTTCTACGGCCACGGCGGAGAGCATCGGCAATTTGGCAAAGATGGCCAGTCAGTTGCGCCGGTCGGTGTCGGGTTTCACCCTGCCGCCGCCTAAACAGGCCGATGATTGAAATGCTATCTGATGTGGGAGCTGGCTTGCCTGCGATAGCGGTGGGTCAGTTGCACAGGTATCACCTGACAGTCCGCCAGCGCAGGCAAGCCAGCTCCCACAGGTGATCTCGATTGTTCTTGGCAACACCAGCAACTCATAAATTTTAAGCGGAGCAGTTATGGTTGATCGGCACGACTACGTGGCCCTTGAATGGGTCAAGGGCGACATTGCCGAAACCCTGAAGCAGGCCCGTTCGGCGCTGGATGCGTTTGTCGAAACCCACGACAGCGACGCCATCGCCGAGTGCCTGGCCGCCATCCACCAAGTGCATGGCGCGCTGCAAATGGTCGAGTTCTACGGTGCGGCGTTGCTCGCCGAAGAAATCGAAGAATTGACCCTGGCCCTGCAAGCCGAGCGCGTCGGCCAGCGCGATGAAAGCATCCGCCTGCTGCAACAAGCCCTCAGCCAATTGCCCTTGTATCTGGACCGCGTACACAGCGCCCGCCGCGACCTGCCGCTGGTGGTGTTGCCGCTGCTCAACGACCTGCGCAGCGCCCGCGGCGAAAGCCTGTTGTCGGAAACCAGTCTGTTCAGCCCACAGCTCTTGTCGATTGCACCGCTGCCCGACGAAGCCCTGGCCCAGCGCGCAGTGCCAGAACTGCACGAACAATTGCACCAGTGGCACAAATTGCTCCAACAAGCCTTGGCTGGCCTGCTGCGCGAAGACCATGGCCCGAGCAACCTGGAAGACATGGCGCGGGTGTTTGCGCGCCTCGAAGCGCTGTGCCAGGGCGCGCCGCTGTTGCCGTTGTGGCAAGTCACCTCGGCGCTGGTCGAAGGCATGCTCACCGGCGTGATCGCCAACAGCCCGGCGCTGCGCAGCCTGCTCAAGGCCAGCGACAAGCAACTCAAGCGCCTGCTGGCCCAGGGCATCGGCGGTATCAACCAGCCGGCGCCCGACGAACTGCTCAAGAGCCTGCTGTTTTATGTGGCCAAGGTCACTCGTCCGACGCCGCGCATGCAAAGTCTCAAGGAACGCTACGGCCTGGATGAGGCCTTGCCCGACAGTGCCGTGGTCGATGCCGAACGGGCGCGGCTGGCGGGACCGGATCGCAATGCCATGGGGTCGGTGCTTGGCGCATTGTGTGAGGAACTGGTGCGGGTCAAGGAGCGCCTCGACTTGTTCGTGCGCAGCGACCGCCAACACACCGACGACCTGGATGCGCTGCTGGCGCCATTGCGGCAGATCGCCGATACCTTGGCCGTGCTGGGTTTCGGCCAGCCGCGCAAGGTGATCATCGACCAGCTCGCCGTGGTGTTGAGCCTGGTGCAAGGTCACCGCGAACCCAACGACGCCGTACTGATGGACGTCGCCGGCGCCTTGCTCTATGTCGAGGCCACGCTGGCCGGCATGGTCGGCACCGTCGAACCGGAAAGCCGCGAAGAAAGCCGCCTGCCCACCACCGACCTGACGCAGATTCATCAACTGGTGATCCGCGAGTCCTGCCAATGCCTGCGCCAAGCCAAAGAGTTGGTGATCGACTGCATTGAAGCCGACTGGGACCGCCAACGCCTGGAATCGCTGCCGGAGCTGCTCAGCCAGGTGCGCGGCGCCTTGGCGATGATTCCACTGCCACGCGCAGCGAGCCTGATGCGGGGTTGCACCGATTACGTCGACGAACAGTTGATGGTCAACGACGCGCCGCCGACCCAGGCGCAGTTGGCGCATTTCGCCGACGTGATCAGCAGCCTTGAGTATTACCTGGAACGCATGCTCCAGGACCCTGACGCCGCTGGTGAACGCGTGCTGGAACTGGCCACCCAAGGCTTGGCCGCGCTCGGTTACCTGCCCGCCGAAAAGCCCTGGCGTCAGGCGCTGGTTGCGCCGGATGGCGCATTGTCGGCCGACAGCACGCCGAGCCAGTCCCAGTTCGATGCCTTGGCCAGCCCGATCACGCGCCTGAACCCGCCGGCGCTGCATCGCCCCGGCAGTTTGCTGCCGCCGCCGGCCGATGAAGAACCTATCGACGATGAGCTGCGCGAAGTCTTCCTCGAAGAAACCGACGAAGTCCTCGACGTGCTGCACCGGAACCTGCCCAACAGCGCCGACAAAACTGCTCAAGGCGAAATGCGCCGGGCTTTTCACACGCTCAAAGGCAGCGGCCGCATGGTCCGTGCCCTGGTGCTGGCCGAACTGGCCTGGGCGGTGGAAAACCTGCTCAATCGCGTGCTCGAACGCAGCGTGGCCCTCAGCTCCGATGTGCAACACGTACTGGATGAAGCGGTGGCCCTGCTGCCCGAATTGATCGCCGACTTCGCCACCGACGACCAACACCAGCGCGATGAAGTCGACGCCCTGGCCGCCCGTGCCCATGCCCTAGCCAGTGGCACTGCAACAGCCACCGCCGAGCCGCACGACCCAATGCTGCTGGAGATCTTCCGCAACGAAGCCCAGAGCCACCTGGAGAGCATCAACCGCTTCCTGCAACAGGCCGCCGAGCATGTGCCGCTGCAAGTCAGCGATGAGCTGCAACGTGCCCTGCACACCCTCAAAGGCAGTGCCTACATGGCCGGTGTGCTGCCGATTGCCGAACTGGCGCGGCCGCTGGATCACCTGACCCGCGAATACAAGGCCCACCGCCTGCCGCTGGACCTGGACGAAGTGGAGCTGTTGCTGGAAGCCGAAGGCTTGTTCCAGCGCGGCCTGCACCAACTGGACAGTGACCCGCTGGTGCCAATCAAGGGCGCGCCGGACCTGATCAGCCGCACTCAAAGCCTGCTCGACCAACAACTGCAAGCCTTGCTCGACGCGCCGAACACGGGCCTGCGTATCAAACGCGACCCGCAGTTGATCGCCAACTTCCTGGCCCAAGGCATGGACATTCTGCTCGACGCCGAAAGCCTGTTGCGCCGCTGGCAGCAGCACCCCGGTGAGCGTCAGGAACTCACCGCACTGCTGGACGAGTTGACCACCTTGGGCGAGGGCGCGCATATCGCCGACCTGCACAGCATCGACGAACTCTGTGAAGCTTTGCTTGACCTGTACGGGGCGGTGGAGGAGAGCAGCCTGGCGGTCAGCGAGCGGTTTTTCCAAGAAGCCGAACAGGCCCATGACGCGCTGATCAACATGCTCGACCAGTTGGCTGCGGGGCAGGAAATCAGCCCGGCGCCGGCGCGGGTGCAGGCCCTGCGCGAATTGCTCGATGAAGCCCTCGACCCGTCGGCCACCGGCCTGATCAAAAGCGACGGCAGCCGTGCCCTCAGCATCGCTGAATTGGGCGCGGCCACGGCGCAGTTGAACCAGGACACGGCAATGGACGATGAGATCGTCGAGATTTTCCTCGAAGAAGCCGTGGACATCCTCGACAGCGCCGGCCAGTCGCTCAAACGTTGGCTGCTGGAGCCCGGCAGCGCAGCGCCGTTGTCTTCGTTGCAGCGCGACTTGCACACCCTCAAGGGTGGCGCGCGCATGGCCGAAATCGGCCCGATTGGCGACCTGGCCCATGAGCTGGAAGGCCTCTACGAAGGCCTGGTAGACCGCCGTTACAGCTACTCCACCGAGTTGTCCCAAGTGTTGATGGCCAGTCACGAGCGGCTGGCCTTGCAACTGGATCAACTGCAAGACCAGCAACCGCTGAGTGACTCCAGCGACTTGATCGCGCAACTGCGCGAGTTGCGTCACAGCAGCACGCCCGCAGCCGCGGCCACAGCACCCGAAGTGGCGACCGCCGACCCCGAGTTGCTGGAAATTTTCCTCGAAGAAGCCGCCGATATTCTCGACAGCTCCGGCAGCGCGCTGGTGCGTTGGCAGGCCGAGCCGAACAATCGCCAGGAAGTGGAAACCCTGCTGCGCGACCTGCACACCCTCAAGGGCGGTGCGCGCATGGTCGAGATCGGGCCGATTGGCGATCTGGCCCATGAGCTGGAGTTTCTCTACGAAGGGCTGTCCGCTGGTTTGCTCGCGCCGTCGCCGGAACTGTTTTCGCTGCTGCAAGGTTGCCACGACCGCTTGGCGCAGATGATCGACGCGGTGGCAGACGGTTTACCGGTGGGCTCGGTGGACAAGCTGATCGAGCGGATCAAGAGCCTGGTACACCCGAGCGATGAGCCGCTGGCGCCGGTTGCACTGCCCGCCGGTAAGGCCGAAGCGGCTATGGACCCGGCTGCGGACATGGTGAAAATCTCCGCCGACTTGCTCGATGACCTGGTCAACCTGGCCGGTGAAACCTCGATTTTCCGGGGGCGCATCGAGCAGCAGGTCAACGATGCGCGCACGGCCCTCAGCGAGGTCGAAACCACTATCGAGCGCATGCGCGACCAACTGCGCCGCCTCGACAGCGAAACCCAGGGTCGTATCCTCAGCCGCCAGCAAGCCGAGGCCGAGCGCCTGGGTTATGAAGAGTTTGACCCGCTGGAAATGGACCGCCATTCGCAGTTGCAGCAACTGTCCCGTGCGCTGTCCGAGTCCGCTTCCGACCTGCTGGACCTCAAGGAAACCCTCGACCGCCGCAACCAGGATGCGCACAACCTGTTGCAGCAACAGGCGCGCATCAACACCGAGTTGCAAGAAGGCCTGATGCGCACGCGCATGGTGCCGTTTGAGCGCATGCTGCCGCGCCTCAAGCGCATCGTGCGGCAGGTGGCAGAGGAATTGGGCAAGGACGTGGAGTTCGTGGTTGGCAATGCCGAAGGCGAGATGGACCGCAACGTGCTCGAACGCATGGTCGCGCCGCTGGAACACATGCTGCGCAACGCCGTCGACCATGGCCTGGAGTCGCGCGAAGCACGTGTGCTGGCGGGCAAACCGGAAAAGGGTCGTATCACCCTGGACCTGACCCACGAAGGCGGCGATATCGTGTTCGATATGCGCGACGACGGCGCCGGCGTGCCGCTGGACGCAGTGCGGCGCAAGGCGATCAAGCGCGGCCTGCTCGACCCCCATCAAGAGATCAGCGACCGCGACGTGTTGCAGTTTATCCTGCAGCCGGGTTTTTCGACGGCGGAAAAGATCACCCAGATATCCGGACGCGGCGTGGGCATGGACGTGGTGCACGAAGAAGTGCGCCAGCTTGGCGGCTCGATGGTGATTGACTCCACGCCCGGTGCGGGCGTGCACTTTCGCATTCGCCTGCCGTTTACCGTGTCGGTTAACCGGGCGCTGATGGTGCAGTGCGCGGACGATCAATATGCGATCCCGCTCAACACCATTGAAGGCGTGGTGCGTGTGCTGCCCCACGAGTTGGCTGGGCACTATCAGCAAGACCCGCCGCGCTATGAATATGGCGGCCAGCGTTATGAGTTGTTCTACCTTGGCGACCTGCTGCATACCGTCAGCCGCCCGAAATTGCTCGGCCAATACCAGCCCGTGCCGGTGCTGCTGGTGCAATGCAACGAGCGGCGCGTGGCGGTGCATGTGGATGCCATGGCCGGTACTCGGGAGATTGTAGTGAAGGGCCTGGGGCCGCAGTTCGCGGGCGTGCAGGGGCTGTCCGGCGCGACCATCCTGGGTGATGGCCGCGTGGTGCTGATCATCGATCTGCTTGCGCACATCCGGGCACGTCAACCCGTGTCGCCGGCCCAGGCGGTTGACGCGCCGCTGATCCTCAACGACCCGCTGAAAAAACGCCCGCTGCTGGTGCTGGTGGTGGACGATTCGGTCACCGTGCGCAAAGTTACCAGCCGCCTGTTGGAGCGCAACGGCATGAACGTGCTCACCGCCAAAGACGGCATCGACGCCATCGCCGTACTCGAAGAGCACACCCCGGACCTGATGCTGCTCGACATCGAAATGCCGCGCATGGACGGCTTCGAGGTGGCGATTCAGGTGCGCAACGACCCGCGCCTGATGCGCCTGCCGATCATCATGATCACCTCGCGCACCGGCCAGAAACACCGCGACCGCGCCATGGCCATCGGCGTCAACGACTACCTCGGCAAGCCGTACCAGGAGTCGGTGCTGCTGGAAAGCATCGCCTACTGGAGCAAGTCCCATGCTTGACCACCGCACCAGCCAACTCACTGGCCTGTTGTTGCCCTTGGCTGACCGCCATCTGCTGCTGCCCAATGTGGCCGTGGCCGAGCTGATCGACTTCCAGCGCGGCGAACCGGCCAGCGATGCGCCGCCGTGGTACCTGCGGCAAGTGACCTGGCGTGACCGGCAAATACCCCTGATCAGCTTTGAAGCGGTGTGCGGCGAGGCGATCTTGACCGCCGAGCGCTCGCGCATCGTGGTGCTGAATGCGCTGGGCGGGCGGCCGACGTTGAAGTTTATTGCGCTGGTGATCCAGGGCATTCCCCGCTCGTACAAGCTCGACAGCGAATTGAGCTACGTGGACGTGCCACTCTGCCCGCTGGAACTCGCGGCCGTGCAGGTGGGCGAGCACGTGGCGAAGGTGCCGGATTTGATGGGGTTGGAAGCGTTGTTGGTCGAGTCCGGCCTGGCCTGACGGCGATGATCGTTCCCACGCTCCGCGTGGGCATGCATCCCGTGACGCTGGTCTTGAGTCTTGTGCTGCCTGGCGGGACGCGGAGCGTCCCAGGCGGCATTCCCACGCAGAGCGTGGGAACGATCCAAATGGCAGAGCTGAGTCAGCTGTTGGTCGACAGAGCACTGGAACACGTCAGCCCTGCCTGAGTAGTCCCAAAAGGGGACCGCTATCTAACTAGCATCACCGAACACATGTGGGAGCTGGCTTGCCTGCGATAGCAGACTGTCAGCCCACAACTTCATTGCTGACCCACCGCCATCGCAGGCAAGCCAGCTCCCACAGGGGCTCTGTGCGGCAGCCTGAAAGTAGCCGCAGGTCGCGGATTACTTGAGATGATCGTTCCCACGCTCCGCGTGGGCATGCATCCCGTGACGCTCCGCGTAACCCTTGCGCTGGTCTTGAGTCTTGTGCTGCCTGGCGGGACGCGGAGCGTCCCAGGCGGCATTCCCACGCAGAGCGTGGGAACGATCCAAATGGCAGAGCTGAGTCAGCTGTTGGTCGACAGAGCACTGGAACACGTCAGCCCTGCCTGAGTAGTCCCAAAAGGGGACTGCTATCTAACTAGCATCACCGAACACATGTGGGAGCTGGCTTGCCTGCGATAGCAGACTGTCAGCCGACACCTTCGTAGCTGACCCACCGCCATCGCAGGCAAGCCAGCTCCCACAGGGGCTCTGTGCGGCAGCCTGAAAGTAGCCGCAGGTCGGGGATGACTTGATCGTTCCCAAAAAGGGACCTATCGTTCCCTTTTTGGGACTCTTTGGCCGCTGCCATGCAAACCTTGCCGCTTAGCACCGCACTCTTCACCAACACCCAGCAAAAAGTGCTGGGCCTGCTGTTCGGCAAGCCTGGTCAAAGTTTCTACACCAATGAAATCGCACGCTCGGCTCAAGTGGGCAAAGGCAGCCTCACCCGCGAGCTGGAGCGTTTGCAGTTGGCGGGCATCTTGAGCATGACGCGCCAAGGCAATCAGACCCACTACCAGGCCAACCCCCAATGCCCGATTTACTCGGAGTTGTTGGCCATCGTGCGCAAAACCCTCAGTCTGGACGAACCCTTGCGCAATGCATTGGCACCGTTCGCGGAGCAGATAACCTGGGCCTTTATCTACGGCTCCATCGCCAAGGGCGAGGCGCACTCATCCAGTGACATAGATCTGATGCTGATCGGCCAAAGCCTCAACTACAGTGAAGTCATGGAACAGCTCATGCCGCTGGAAGAGCAACTGGGCCGCACCATCAACCCGACGCTTTACACCCCTGACGACTGGACCAGCAAATGGAATGCCGGGAACAGTTTTGTGCAGCGGGTCGTGCAGCAGGACAAGATCAATCTGATGGGGGGCAACCCTCAGGAGTCCATGGATGGACAGCAAGGCAAACCTGGAGAACCTGCAACGTAGCGGTGGCTTGAAGGCTGAGCCGCCGGATCGCAAAGAGTGTGATGGGCTGATGCGCTCGGCGCGAGATCGGTTGAGGGATGCAGGTAACCCGCAATTAGCCTTCGCCAGTCGTTTCGACTTGGCATACAACGCCGCCCACGCTATCTCGCTCACAGCTCTGCGCCTGCGCGGTTATCGCTCGGACAAACGCTATTTGGTTTTTCAATGCCTGATCCACACCGTCGACGCGAACAAGGTGCAGGTGAGGTTATTGGCGCTGTGTCATGAGCGCCGCAACCTGGCGGAATATGAAGGATATATGGATGAGGATGAGGCGTTGCTTGGACAGTTGATGGACGGCGCGACGATGCTGCTGGGCAAAGTGGAAGAAGTGTTGGCTATTCATCGGTGGGAATGACGCGAGTCCTCGCAGCACCGTCAATCCAATGTGGGAGCTGGCTTGACTAAAAATTGTTTTTGATGACCGTATCTTTTCGCCGTTTCGGATCTGCTAATGATGCGGATTGACCGCTCACATGTCGGAATGGGATGGAGTTGCTGTAGGTCAGTTCTGCATTTGGATTAAGCGGGTTTTCAGGCCTGAGGGGAGTGGCTAGTTTCTGAGCTCCTCACTGCCAGCAAGGATCCGCAAATGGCTGTTCCGCTAATGCCGCCGGGTGTTTCAATTTTTGAAAACATGGCGATTTCTCGATGTAAACGCACCCACCTAAAACCCGGCTCGGCATTCGCCTACTCATGGTTTTACTCTCAGGTTCGGGCAGCCGGACCTTGGAACTACAAGAAGAGAGGGAGCGAGTACGAAGCGTTTGGTAACTTCAATTACGGTGCTACGGGTACGGTGTTGGGCATTCCCGAGCATGTGTTGCTGCGGGCTGCCGGCGTGGCGCAAACCGTTGCAAAAACGACACTCCCGGATTTCGATACATGGTGGGGCTGTGAGCCTTTTGGTGATGATCCACGGGACCAATATTGGATAAGAAGAGGGATTGAATATGCAATTTCCCAAGGCCACTAAACGCCTCGGACCGTTACTGCGCAATTGCCTGCTCATCGTCTGCCTTCTCTATATCGGCGCCAGTTGGATCATGTCTGCCGGAACACCGGATCTGGATGAAGTGGTGTTGAAGCATTCCTTGGGCAACGGTACCTCCATCTATGGTGCTCGAGACGGTCAGGGTGGAGCGACGGTGGGTTTTTCCTATAGGTACTTCGTCCATGAGGATTTGGGGAGTGATAAGGAAATACTCGCTGCATTGGTGTCTGCTCATCCTTTTCTGAAAACAAAGAAACCTGATGTTCAGGTGAGTGATGAGGGAAGCGCTCTACTTCTTCATATTCAAGGAGAGGTCTACGAGTACCACAGCTTTGCCCTGGAAGGCTTGGGGTCGGTCAAGGTGGTGATGGCGCTTTGAGGAGGCAGCCTTCGGAATTTTCCTGCAAGATTTCGAGCTGTGCATGAACTTGTTGTGGGTAGTCATGGCGGCTAGTCTTCGTCCCGTCATCGAAAAACGGTGACACGGACGTGCAAGTCCGACGAAACTGTTTAGGCGTACAAACGCCCAGCCAACCACGGGCGTTTTTTGTGCTTGCTGCTTTATGGCGGCTGCGCGCAGGAGGTCTTCGGACCTGCTGGGTGTCCTAAACAGGCCCGGTCTTGCACACCTGCGCACGGTCGCCACCCTCATTCGCGTGCAAGCGAACGGTGGTGCTCCTTACTAACTGTTTAGGAGCTTCATCATGATCAAACCTACCCCAAATCCGCCCCTCTTCACCGTAAACCCCCACCAAAACACCGAAGCTCTGCTGGCCAACGCCAGTGAAACCCTGTGCTCCCTCAACGCACTGACCTGCAACTTGGCCTTCGACCTGGACCCGGCCCAGCGTGCGAGCATGTTGGCGATCCAGCAAATGGCAGAGCTGAGTCAACTGTTGGTCGATAGAGCACTGGAACAAGTCAGCCCTGCTTAAGCGGTCCCTGATTGGAACCGCTATCTAACACACACCACCGAACACATGTGGGAGCTGGCTTGCCTGCGATAGCGGACTGTCAGCCCACAACTTCATTGCTGACCCACCGCTATCGCAGGCAAGCCAGCTCCCACCTTTGATTTTCATTTGGCTTGAATCCAGCATTCACTGATGTTCCGTTACTCCAGCCGTAACGATCCACCGCCGGGCTTGATTGATGCCCCCCACATTCACTCCTAAGGTACAGCCCACGACAGCAAACCCCGTGGAGCGACCATGACAACAACCATCACCCCCGATTCGCGCTGGACGCGGCGGCGCGACGAGAAGCAGCGGCGGCTCGGGCTGGTCAAAAAGTACGCAGACGGGGCAGTGTTGCCCAGTGACAAAATCGTCGAGGCGTTGGAAGCGCTGATCCTTCCCGGTGACCGGGTGGTGCTGGAGGGCAATAACCAGAAGCAAGCCGATTTTCTCTCGCGCTCACTGGCCAAGGCCGACCCGACCAAGCTCCACGATTTGCACATGATCATGCCCAGTGTCGGCCGTTCCGAGCACCTGGACCTGTTTGAAAAGGGCATCGCGCGCAAGCTGGATTTCTCCTTCGCCGGCACCCAGTCCCTGCGCATCAGCCAGTTGCTCGAAGATGGCCTGCTGGAAATCGGCGCGATCCACACCTACATCGAACTCTACGCACGGCTGGTGGTTGACCTGATCCCCAACGTGGTGCTTTCGGCCGGTTTCATGGCCGACCGCGCCGGCAATATCTACACCGGCGCCAGTACCGAAGACACTCCGGCGCTGATCGAACCCGCTGCGTTCAGCGATGGCATCGTCATCGTGCAGGTCAACCAGTTGGTCGACGATGTCACTGACTTGCCCCGTGTCGACATCCCGGCGAGCTGGGTGGATTTTGTGGTGGTGGCCGACAAGCCGTTCTACATCGAACCGCTGTTTACCCGCGACCCGCGTCATATCAAGCCGGTGCATGTGCTGATGGCGATGATGGCGATCCGTGGCATCTACGAAAAACACAATGTGCAGTCGCTCAACCACGGCATTGGTTTCAACACCGCCGCCATTGAGTTGATCCTGCCGACCTACGGTGAGTCCCTGGGCCTCAAGGGCAAGATCTGCCGCAACTGGACCCTCAACCCGCACCCAACCCTGATCCCCGCGATTGAAAGCGGCTGGGTGGAAAGCGTGCATTGCTTCGGCACCGAACTGGGCATGGAAAACTACATCGCCGCCCGCCCGGATGTGTTCTTCACCGGCCGCGACGGCTCGATGCGCTCCAACCGGATGTTCTGCCAACTGGCTGGCCAATACGCGGTGGACCTGTTTATCGGCGCCACGCTGCAAGTGGATGGCGACGGGCATTCCAGCACCGTGACCCGTGGCCGTCTCGCTGGTTTTGGTGGCGCGCCGAACATGGGCCACGACCCACGCGGCCGCCGTCACGGTACGCCTGCCTGGCTCGATATGCGCCACGACGACGCGCCGGAGGCCTTGCTGGAACGCGGCAAAAAGCTCGTGGTGCAAATGGTCGAGACCTTCCAGGAAGGTGGCAAACCCACCTTCGTCGAAACCCTCGACGCCGTGGAAGTCGCGCGCAAAAGCGGCATGCCGCTGGCGCCGATCATGATCTACGGCGACGACGTCACTCACCTGCTCACCGAAGAAGGCATCGCCTATTTGTATAAGGCACGCTCGCTGGAAGAGCGCCAGGCGATGATCGCCGCCGTTGCAGGCGTCACCGCCATCGGCATGCGCCACAACCCCAAGGACACTGCGCGCATGCGCCGCGAAGGCTTGATCGCCTTGCCCGAAGACTTGGGGATTCGCCGCACCGACGCCACCCGCGAGCTGTTGGCAGCGAAGAGCGTGGCTGACCTGGTGGACTGGTCCGGTGGCCTGTATAACCCGCCCGCCAAGTTCAGGAGCTGGTAAATGCGCGCCCTCAAACTGCATGAACTGAGCCTCGCCGATCGCCTGGCGGATATGGCTGTGGATGCCTTGATTGATGAGGCTGACCTGTCACCCAAACCCGCATTGGTAGACCGTCGCGGCAATGGCGCCCATAGCGATTTGCACCTGGGCCTGATGCACGCCTCGGCGCTGTCGTTGTGGCCGATGTTCAAGGAAATGGCCGAAGCGGCGCTTGAGTTCGGTGAAGTGGGTTTGCCCTTGCGCGAAGCCCTCGGGCGTATCGGGCGCGAAGGTGAGCAAGCCATGCTCGCCACCACCCAAGGCGTGAATACCCATCGCGGCGCGATCTGGGCCCTCGGTTTGCTCACTGCCGCAGCGGCTCTGGAGCCACGCGCTGTCACGCTCACCGCCGCCAAACTGGCCTTGCTCACTGACCGCTACGCCCCGCAACCGCTGAGCCATGGCGCGCAAGTCGCGCAACGCTACGGCGCACGCGGTGCCCGTGAAGAAGCGCAATTGGGCTTCCCTGCCGTGGTGCAACGCGGCCTGCCGCAGTTGCACAAAAGCCGCCGGCAAAACGCCGGTGAACAGAATGCGCGCCTGGACGCCTTGCTCGCGATCATGACCGACCTGGCCGACACCTGCGTGCTCTACCGAGCCGGCACCGAAGGCCTGCGCGCCATGCAACGCGGCGCCCAGGCGGTGCTGGACGCTGGCGGTAGCGCAAGCCTCGCCGGGCGCCGCCAACTGCACGACCTTGACCAGCAACTCCTGGCCCTGAATGCCTCCCCCGGCGGCGCCGCCGACCTGTTGGCCGCCTGCCTGTTTATCGACCGCCTCGACGGAGCGTTGTGATGGAAACCTTATCCTTTGAATTCCCCGCCGGGCAGCCGCCCAAAGGCCGTGCGCTGGTGGGTTGCGTCGGCTCCGGCGACCTGGAAGTGTTGCTGGAACCGGGCACGCCCGGCACGCTGACCATTCAAGTGCAGACCTCCGTGAATGGCGCCGAGCAACGCTGGCAGCATCTGTTCGAACGGATCTTCCAGGAGCAGACGCCACCGGCTTTGAAGATTGATATTCACGACTTCGGCGCCACCCCCGGCGTGGTGCGTTTGCGCCTGGAACAGGGTTTCGAGGAGATCGGCCATGACTGATTTACTCAACAAGCACAGCTTCGTCGAACTCGGTGCGCGGCAGCGAGCCAAGGCGTTGCTGGACAGCGGCACTTACCGCGAACTGATCGACCCGTTCCAACGCGTGATGTCGCCCTGGCTCAGCCGCCAAGGCGTGGTGCCGCAAGCGGATGACGGCGTGGTGATCGCTAAAGGCAGCATCGCCGGGTTGCCGGTGGTGATTGCTGCCATTGAAGGCAATTTCCAGGGCGGTAGCCTCGGTGAAGTGGGCGGCGCAAAAATCGCCGGTGCCCTCGAACTGGCGGCTGAAGACAACCGCAACGGTGTTCCGACCCGTGCCGTGCTGCTGCTGGAAACCGGCGGCGTGCGCTTGCAGGAAGCCAACCTCGGTTTGGCTGCGATTGCCGATATCCATGCGGCGATTGTCGACCTGCGCCAGTACCAGCCGGTAGTCGGCGTGGTGGCGGGCAGCGTCGGCTGTTTTGGTGGCATGTCCATCGCCGCCGGGTTGTGCAGTTATCTGGTGGTCACCCGCGAAGCACGCCTGGGCTTGAATGGCCCGCAAGTGATCGAGCAGGAAGCGGGGCTGGAAGAGTACGACTCCCGCGACCGGCCGTTTATCTGGAGCCTTACCGGCGGCGAGCAGCGTTTTAACAGCGGCCTGGCCGACCGTTATGTGGCCGACGATGTGGCGCAGATCCAACAGACCGTCAGCGCCTTGCTGCAACAGGGTTTGCCCGAGCAACAGCGTAGCCGTCAGATCGATTTCTACCTGGCGCGCCTCACTGAGCTGGACGCTGCGCCGCAAATAGATCCCGCGACGGTGTGCGACCTGTATCAAGGAGAACGTCCATGAGAGGCTTGCAGTGGTTCAACGCATTGAGCTCCGGCGCAACGCCTGTCGAAGGGTTGCCCGACTCATTGAAGGTTGCAGACGGCGTAGTGGGTGAACAGGCCGTGCGCTTTATTGCCGTGGTCACCGATGCGCAAAATCGTTTCCCGCGTGCGCGCAACGGCGAAGTCGGTTTACTGGAGGGCTGGGGTCTTGCCAAGGCTGTCGACGAAGCCATCGAGAAGGGCGACAAACGCCCCATCATCGCTATCGTCGATGTGCCGAGCCAAGCCTATGGTCGTCGCGAAGAAGCCCTCGGCATCCATCAGGCCCTGGCCGCCGCCGCCGACAGCTATGCCCGTGCTCGCTTGGCCGGGCACCCGGTGATTGCGCTGCTGGTGGGCAAAGCCATGTCCGGTGCATTCCTTGCTCACGGTTATCAGGCTAACCGCATGATCGCCCTGCGTGACCCTGGCGTGATGGTGCACGCCATGGGCAAGGCCTCGGCGGCGCGGGTGACCTTGCGCAGTGTTGAAGAACTCGAGGTCCTGGCCGCCAGCGTGCCGCCCATGGCCTATGACATTGACAGCTATGCCAGCCTGGGTTTGCTCTCGGAAACCCTGTCGGTCAGCCAGATTGAACAGCCCACGGCGGGCGACGTAGCGCAGGTCAGCGATTGCCTGTTGCAGGCCATTGAAGATATCCACAGCCCGGATCTGAAAGGGCGCCTCGGTGCGAGCAATCGCGCCGCCTCAAGCCACGTACGCCAACTGCTGCGGGAGCAATGGTGAACGCCCACGACTTGCTCTGGGGCATGACCCCGGCGCATCTGCCCGCTGATGCGCCGGCCTGGGTGCTGGAGGTGATCAGCGCCGGTCACCCGGTGGTGGTGCGTCGCGCCACGGTCGAGCCGGGTGACGTGGCTGTGGGTGTGCGCGGGCGCTTGCGTGAGCAGCGCTTTGCGGCGCTGATGCCCCTTGTGGCAGTGCAACGACGCGTGACGCCGCAAGATTTGCGCAGTGTGGTCTCGTCGCGGGATCTACCGGCATTGCGCGCGCTTGATCAACTGCGCCCAGTGCTGGCGCAGCAGGACTGGGGCGTCACCGGCAGTGCAGGGTTCGAGCTGGCCAGCGGCATTGAAGCACTGCATGCCCAAAGCGATCTGGATTTGATGCTGTGCGCACCCGAGCCATTTGAGCGCAACGCCGCACGCAATCTGTTGGCGTTGTTGGACTCGGCCGAATGCGCTGTCGACCTGCAACTGCAAACCCCGTTTGGCGCTGTCGCCTTGCGTGAATGGGCTGGCGAATCACCCCGGGTGCTGCTTAAAACCACCCACGGCGCGCACCTTGTACTCGATCCCTGGCAGGCCGTGGCATGAGCAGCCTTCTGGTATTTCCAGGGCAGGGCGCCCAGCGCACGGGCATGCTGCAAGGGTTGCCTGCCCACGTCCTGGAAGAAGCCAGTGATGCACTGGGCGAAGACGCAAGCCTGCTCGATTCGGCCCAAGCCCTGGCCAGCACGCGTGCCGTGCAACTCTGCCTGTTGATCACCGGTGTGGCCCACGCCCGCCAATTGCAACGCACGCCTGATTACGTGGCGGGCCTGTCCATCGGCGCCTACCCGGCAGCCGTCATCGCTGGTGCGCTGGAGTTTGCCGATGCGGTAAAGCTGGTGAGCCTGCGCGGCGAACTGATGCAAAACGCTTATCCACAAGGCTTTGGCATGACCGCGATTCTCGGCCCGCAGTTATCCACAGTCGAAACGCTGCTGGCTGAAATCCACAGCCCGCAAACCCCGGTGTACCTGGCCAACATCAACGCCGACAACCAGACCGTCATCGCCGGCAGTGACGAAGCCATGCAGCGTGTCGCGCAACGGATCAAAGGCAACGGCGTGGCCAAGCGCCTGGCCGTGAGCGTGCCATCCCATTGCGTGCTGCTGAACGAACCCGCCGAGGCATTGGCGCAGGCGTTTGTAACGCTCAAGGCGCCGCGCATCACCTACCTGAGCAGCACCCGCGCGCGGCCGATCCACAACCCCGAGCAACTGCGCGACGACCTGGCTTTCAACATGTGCCGCATCGTCGACTGGCGCGGCACCGTGCAAAGCGCCTACGAGCGTGGTGTGCGCCTGCAAATCGAATTGCCGCCTGGCGCGGTACTCACCGGCCTGTCCCGCCGTGTCTTCGAGCAAGGCAGCGTAATCGCCTATGAAGGCGCACGCCTGGACACCTTGCAGGCCCTGCTGCAAGAGGAGGAGCGCCGCCACCGATAAAGCACCACCCAAGGCTTTCGAAGCACAAAAACAACAATTTCGATGAAGCACTTCGAGGACAACAACAATGATTATTTACGGTGTGGCGTTTCTGGCGCTGTGTACGTTGATCGGCCTGTTTATCGGTGAGTTGCTGGGCAAGTGGATGGGTATTCCGGCCAACGTCGGCGGGGTGGGTATCGCCATGTTGCTGTTGATCGGCCTGGGCAGTTACCTCAGTAAACGTGGGCTGTTTACCGGCAAGTCGGAGCAGGGCGTGAGCTTCTGGGCGGCGGTGTATATCCCTATTGTGGTAGCGATGGCGGCCCAACAAAACGTGTACGGCGCAATCAAGGGCGGGCCGATGGCGATTCTGGCCGGCACGCTCGCTGTAGTGCTGGGTTTTGCCCTGGTACCGGTGTTAGTGCGCATCGGCAACCGCAAGCCTGTTGCGGTTGTTCCCACTAAAGAAGCCGGGTGATCGCCATGTACGAATCCATGATGAAAGTGATCACCGGCTACGGCCTGATCAGTGGTTTTGCCGTGATCGGCTTGACCATGTGGGTGTCCTATTGGATCTCCGACACCTTCACCAAAGGCCGGCTGCACGGTTCGGCCATCGCCATTTTGCTCGGGCTGGTGCTGTCGTATGTGGGCGGCGCGTTTACCGGCGGCGCCAAGGGTGTTGTGGATATTCCGTTGCTGTCGGGCATCGGCTTGCTGGGCGGCGCGATGCTGCGGGACTTTGCCATTGTTGCCACGGCGTTTGGCGTGAGTGTGGATGAACTCAAGCGCGCCGGTTATGTGGGCGTGCTGGCGCTGTTTGTCGGCGTGGGTTCCTCGTTCGTGGCTGGCGTTGGAGTGGCGCTGGCGTTTGGTTATACCGATGCCGTAAGCCTCACCACTATTGGTGCGGGCGCCGTGACCTACATCGTTGGCCCGGTGACGGGCGCGGCGATTGGTGCCAGCTCCGAGGTCATGGCGCTGTCGATTGCCGCAGGGTTGATCAAGGCCATTCTGGTGATGGTGATGACGCCGTTTGTAGCGCCGTTAATCGGGCTGAATAACCCACGCAGTGCGGTGATTTTCGGCGGGCTGATGGGCACGTCCAGCGGCGTGGCCGGTGGTTTGGCAGCGACCGATCCGAAGCTGGTGCCATATGGTTGCCTGACGGCGGCGTTTTACACGGCGCTGGGCTGTCTGCTGGGACCGTCGTTGCTGTTTTTGCTGATGCGCGGGTTGGTGGGCTGACCTGAGCCGGCCTCATCAATGATCGTTCCCACGCTCCGCGTGGGAATGCCTCATGTGACGCTCCGCGTCACGCCTTTAAGAGCAGACGCGGAGCGTCCAGGGCTGCATTACCACGCAGAGCGTGGGAACGATCGGTGTCAGGTTTGGCGGTTGGCATACATCCGACACTCCGCCAGCAACGCCAGCAAGTTCGGATCACGCTCCTTGGCCTTCAAAAACACCACGCCAATATGCTGCTGCAACCGATACCGCGGTTGCAGCGGTATGAGCTTCACGCGGTTCTCATACACCGCTGCAATCCGCCCTGGCAGCAACGCATAACCCACGCCTGAACTGACCATGCTCAGCAGCGTGAAAATGTCATTGACCTGCATCGCCACCTTCGGCTCAAAGCCCGCCTGCTTGAACACCCGATTGCCGTCCTGATGGGTGGCGAAGCCTTGGGTGAGGGTAATGAAAGTAGCGTCGCGCACATCCGCCAAGTCGATTTGCTGCTCACGGTCGAAGGGTGAATCGGCTGGAGTGGCGAGGAAGATGTCGTCGGAAAACAGCGCGATCTGTTCGCAGTCGGGGTCGTTGGCGTGGTCATCGAGGGAGATGAGGATCGCGTCGACTTCCATGTTCTTGAGTTTGTAGAGCAAGTCAAAGTTGGAACCCAGGATCAGGTCGATATTGAGTTCGCTGCGCCTGATTTTAAGGCCCATGATCAATTGCGGCACGGTTTTGACCGTCAGCGAATACAGCGAGCCCAGCTTGAAGCGCTCGGCGGAAAACCCGGCGGCTTCGCGGGTCAGGCGCACGCTGTCGACCACATCGGCGACCAGTTTCTGCGCGCGTTCTTCGAGCACGTAGGCACTTTCCAGCGGCGTGAGGTTGCGCCCTTCGTGTTTGAACAACGGGCAGCGCAGCGCATTTTCCAGCGAGTGAATAGCGCGGTGCACGCTGACGTTGCTGGTTTGCAGCTCGGCAGCGGCGCGGGCCAGGTTGCCGGTGCGCATGAACGCCAGGAAGATTTCCAGTTTCTTGAGGGTGAACTCTTCGTCGATCAGCATGGCCGTGGCTCGGGTTCGAATGCTGTCGATTGTGCCCCTAAAACCCGTTCACTCCCAGCGATGCGCTGCACAGGCCCAGCACCAGGCGGGTGTACCGAAGGGAACAGGTACAGCCCGCGCACGGTCACAATCGCACCCGGCAAGCCATGCAGGTGGCGATATTGGGGCCGGGCCATGGAGATTGCCGTATGTGGGAGCAGGCAAGCTAGCTCCCACAGGACTCAGTGAGTGATCCATCGGCACGGGGTCGTTGGGCAAAGGCAGAAATGCGTGTTACCTGTAACAGTGCCGGTAGCGTCACAATGGTCCTGGCACAACCATGTGGTAACGGTTATTCGAGGTGAGTGACACATGTATCACGGGGAACGATTCAACGCCTGGAGCCATTTGGCCGGGGCGGTCGCCGCGTTTGTCGGCGCAGTGTGGATGTTGGTGGTGGCGAGCCTGGACGGCAGCCCCTGGAAGATCGTCAGCGTGGCGATTTATGGTTTTACCCTGCTGGTGCTGTACAGCGCGTCCACCGTGTACCACAGCGTGCAGGGGCGGCGAAAAGAGATCATGCAGAAGGTTGATCACTTTTCGATCTACCTGCTGATTGCCGGCAGCTACACCCCCTTTTGCCTGGTGACGCTGCGCGGGCCGTGGGGTTGGACGCTGTTTGGAATCGTGTGGGGGCTGGCGGTGATCGGCATTTTGCAGGAGATCAAGCCGCGTTCCGAGGCGCGGATTCTTTCGATTGTGATCTATGCGGTGATGGGCTGGATTGTGCTGGTGGCGGTCAAGCCACTGATTGCCGCGCTGGGCACGGCGGGGTTTATCTGGCTGGCGTCGGGCGGGGTGTTGTACACCGTCGGCATCATCTTTTTTGCCCTGGAGGATCGCCTGCGGCATTCCCATGGGATCTGGCATTTGTTTGTGATCGGCGGCAGTTTGCTGCACTTTGTGGCGATCATGCACTACGTGCTCTGACCTGTGGGAGCTGGCTTTTGTGGGAGCTGGCTTGCCTGCGATAGCGTCGGCACATTCAATACCGCTATCGCAGGCAAGCCAGCTCCCACATTACAAGCGTTCCAGCAGCTCTCGCGCTCGGTTGCCGAAAATGTCCAACAGGTTCGCCAACATATGCGGCGGCGGCTCATCCGCGCGGGTGAGGGCGTACAGGGTGATCGGCAACGGCGGCGTGAGCGGGCGAATGCAGGTGGTCGCCGTTGACGCGCCGAGGGCGGTAAACGGGTCGATCACCGTCAACCCGGCACCTGACTCCACCATCGCCCGGGCCAGGGAATAGGTCTGTACGGCAATGCTCACCCGTGGCGGTGGGTCGACGTTTTCCAGGTAGCTGTCGAGCTTGGCGGCCAACGGGTCGGCACTCGACAGGCCAATCAACGGCGCACCCGCCAGGTCCGCCAATGGCAGGGGCTTGCTCAGCTCGGCATCCGACCAATAACCCTTTGACGCCAGCGCCACCAACACGCCATTGGCCAGCACCTGCGTGGTCAGCCCCGGATGGCCGGAGAAGTTCAGCGTCAGAGCCAGGTCAATCTCACGCATCAACAGCTTCTGCACCAGCTCGCGGCTGTGGTCGCTGGACAGCTCACAGGCAATGTCCGGGTAGTCGCGCTTCCATTCCAGAATGGCCGGCGGCAGCAACGACAGGGCCAGTGCCGGAATCGCACCAATACGCACACTTTGGCCCGGCTTGCGGCGCAAGCTCTTGGCCAGGCGCCGCACGCCTTGCAGGCTTTCGGTGACTTTCTCGACTTCGCTTTCCAGCGCCAGCGCTTCCGGTGTGGGCTGCAGTTTGCCGCGCACCCGTAAAAACAGCGCAAAGCCCAGCTGCAACTCGGCGTGCTGCAGCACCTTGGTTACCGCCGGTTGCGAGACGTGCAACAGCTGCGCGGCGGCGCTGACGGAGCCGGTCTGGCGGATGGCCTGGAAGATTTCGATATGACGCAGGCGCATGGCAAGTCCATAACCTTTGTTTATAGATGACCCATCTTTATTCATTGTCGGCGACCTGTCACCTGGCCCTAGGCTTGGTGCCAGTCAATTCAATAGCGGGTGGCAGCAATGGCCAAGCGGGTTTGCATCATCGGTGGTGGCGTTATCGGCTTGGCAAGCGCCTATGCCCTGGTGCGTGCAGGCCATGAGGTGACAGTGATCGACACGCGGGACAGCCTCGGCAGCGAGACCAGTTTCGCCAATGGCGGGCAACTGTCCTACCGCTATGTCGCGCCGTTGGCCGACAAAGGTGTGCCGCTGCAAGCCATCGGCTGGTTGCTGCGCGGTGATTCGCCGCTGAAGCTGCGCCCGCGTCTCGACCCGCAGCAATGGCGCTGGATGGCGGCCTTTATCGGCGCCTGCCGTGGCTCGGTGAACACGCGCAATGCCGCGCACCTGCTGCGCCTGGCGTCCTTGAGCCAGGCCACGCTGGAGCAATGGCGCGAAGGCGATCGCCTGGAGGGCTTCGATTGGCGCCGCAACGGCAAACTGGTGACGTTTCGTAACGCCGTCTCCTTTGAGCATGCGCGCAGCAAGGTCAGCAATAACGTGCAGCAGCAAGTGTTGTCCGTGGCCGATTGCGCACACTTGGAGCCAGCGTTAATGGGCGCCGACTTTCTCGGTGGCATCTACACGCCGAACGAGGAGGTGGCTGACTGTCACGCCTTCTGCCAACGGCTGGCGGCCCGGCTCGAAGCCTCGGGGCGCTGCAGGTTTTTGCTGGGCCGCGAGGTTACTCGCATACGCCACGCCGACGGCGCGGTGCAGGCCATCGAGTTGGGTGACGAGGTGATGGCGGTGGATCAACTGGTGCTGGCGGCCGGGCATCGCAGCGCGCAATTGGGTTTGCCAGGGTTGTCATTGCCACTGTATCCGCTCAAGGGCTACAGCCTGAACGTGCCGATTGGCGCGCATCACCAGGCGCCGAACGTGAGTGTCACCGACTATGACCGCAAGATCTTGTATGCGCGCATCGGCGAGCAACTGCGGGTCGCGGCCATGGTGGATATCGTCGGCTTTGATGCAGGCCTTGAGCCCAAGCGTCTGGCGCTGATGAAACGCCAGGCCATGGAGACATTCCCAACGGCCGGCGATTACACCCACGCGGTCGAATGGGCCGGCATGCGCCCGGCAACGCCCACCGGCGTGCCGCTGATCGGCGCCAGCGCCTATCGAAACCTGTGGTTGAACCTGGGCCACGGTGCCCTGGGTTTTACCCTGGCCTGCGGCAGCGGGCAATTGCTGGCCGAACTGATCAGCGAGCACGCGCCTTCCATTGATATGCAGGGCCTCACGCCCCGCGCTGCATAATTGGATTCATCACCAGCAACGGAGAATAACAATGAAAAAAATCCTGTTGACCGGCTGCACTCTGGGGCTGCTGTTTGGCGCACAGGTTCAGGCCAATGAAGCCCCGCTGGACGGCACCTTGAGCAAAATCGCGAATGCCAAGTCGATCACCTTGGGGTATCGCGATGCCTCGGTGCCGTTTTCCTACGTGAGCGACAACAGTGGCAAGCCCATGGGCTATTCGGTGGAGTTGGCGAGCAAGATCGTTGAGCGCATCCAGCAGAAAATCGGGGTGGCCAAGCTGAATGTTAAGTACAACCTGGTGACCTCTCAGACCCGTATTCCGCTGGTGCAAAACGGCACCGTCGACCTGGAATGCGGTTCCACCGGTGTCACCGCCGAGCGGCAGAAGCAGGTGGCGTTTTCCTACGGGTTTATCTATGTGAAGGGCCAACTGCTGACCGCCAAGGACAGTGGCATCCAGGGTTTTGAAGACCTCAAGGGCAAGAATGTGGTGACCACGGCCGGCACCACCAATGAACGCTTTCTCAAGCGCTACAACGCCGACCACAAAGCCAATATGTTTGTGATCAGTGCCAAGGACCATGGCGAAGCGTTCAAGATGCTCGAAACCGGTCGCGCAGTGGCGTTCTACATGGATGATGCGTTGCTCTACGGCGAGCGTGCCAAGGCCCGTGACCCGCACCACTGGGTGGTGGTGGGCAAGGAGCAGTCGCGGGAGATCTACAGCTGCATGCTGCGCAAGGACGACCCGCAGTTCCTCGCGGTGGTCAACGAAACGCTCGCCGACCTGTACCGCTCCGGGGAGATCAACGGGATTTACCAGCGTTGGTTTGAACAGCCGATTCCGCCCAAGGGCCTGAACCTGGAGTTTCCGATGACCAGCGAGTTGAAGGCGATTATTGCCAAGCCGGTGAGTGACCCGGTGGAGTGATAGCCGCAATGATCGTTCCCACGCTCCGCGTGGGAATGCAGCCTTGGACGCTCTGCGTCCCAATTTGAGGTCGTGACGCAGAGCGTCACAGGAGGCTTTCCCACGCAGAGCGTGGGAACGATCGGGCGAGGTTAGAAGTCGCCCCAGAGTTGCTGGGCCACGCTCAATGCCACGACTGGCGCGGTTTCGGTGCGCAGCACCCGCGGGCCGAGGCGGGCGGCGTGGAAGCCGGCAGCTTGGGCGGTTGCGACTTCTGCGTCGGTCAACCCACCTTCAGGCCCGATCAGGAACGCCAGGCTCGATGGCTTGGCGTGGCTGACCATCGGCTCGGCCACCGGGTGCAGCACCAGCTTCAAATCCGCCTCGGCTTGCTTCAACCAGTCGGCCAGTAACAGCGGCGGGTGAATCACTGGCACTGTCGAACGCCCGCATTGCTCGCAGGCGCTGATCGCCACTTGGCGCCAGTGCAGCAGGCGTTTGTCGGCGCGTTCGTCCTTCAGGCGTACTTCGCAGCGGTCGCTGAAAATCGGCGTGATTTCATTCACACCCAGTTCGGTGGCTTTCTGGATCGCCCAATCCATGCGCTCGCCCCGGGACAGGCCTTGGCCGAGGTGGATGTGCAGCGGTGATTCGGTCTGGCCCGCAAAGCGTTCCGTGAGTTGCACGGTAACGCGTTTTTTCCCGACTTCCAGCAAGGTGCCGAGGAATTCCTGGCCGGAGCCGTCGAACAGTTGTACGGCGTCGCCTTCACCCATGCGCAATACGCGGCTGATGTAATGCGCCTGGGCTTCGGGCAATTCATGGTCGCCGATGCTGAGCGGGGTGTCGGTGAAAAAGCGGGACAGTCTCATTTCTGTTCTCTGGAAGTGGTGTGCAGAGCGGACGCGGAGCGTGGGAACGATCATACAAAACCTGTGGGAGCCGGGCTTGCCCGCGATGGCGGTGGACCCGACGCCCGATCAGTTGAGTGAACTCAATTAACCCGGATCCCGAAAGCCTGGGTGAAAATCTTTTGGCACCGCAACACTGACAGTGCTGTTGGTGGCGATATCAATCCCTTCGCTGGCGACTTCAGCCAAAAAGTCGATCTGCTCCGGCGTAATCACATACGGCGGCAGGAAATACACCACGCTGCCCAGCGGCCGCAGCAGCGCACCGCGCTCCAGGGCATGCTCGAACACCTTCAAGCCACGGCGTTCCTGCCACGGGTAGGCGGTTTTGGTGGCTTTGTCCTGAACCATCTCGATGGCCAGCACCATGCCGGTCTGGCGCACTTCCGACACGTGCGGGTGGTCCACCAGGTGCGCGGTGGCGGTGGCCATGCGCTGGGCCAGGGCCTTGTTGTTTTCGATGACGTTGTCTTCTTCGAAAATATCCAAAGTCGCCAAGGCTGCCGCGCACGCCAGCGGGTTGCCGGTGTAGCTGTGGGAATGCAGGAAGGCGCGCAACGTCGGGTAGTCGTCGTAGAAGGCGTCGTACACATCGTCGGTGGTGACGACCGCCGCCAATGGCAGGTAACCGCCGGTGAGGGCTTTGGACAAGCACAAAAAGTCCGGGCGGATGCCGGCTTGCTCGCAAGCGAACATGCTGCCGGTGCGGCCGAAGCCGACGGCGATTTCGTCGTGAATCAGGTGCACGCCATATTTGTCGCAGGCTTCACGCAGCAGCTTGAGGTACACCGGGTGGTACATGCGCATGCCGCCGGCGCCCTGGATCAGCGGCTCGACGATCACGGCGGCGACGCTGTCGTGGTTTTCGGCCAGGGTCTGTTCCATGGCCAGGAACATGTTGCGTGAGTGCTCTTCCCAGCTCATGCCCTCGGGGCGCAGGTAGCAATCCGGGCTTGGCACCTTGATGGTGTCGAGCAGCAAGGCTTTATAGGTTTCGGTAAACAACGGCACATCGCCCACGGACATCGCGGCAATAGTTTCGCCGTGGTAGCTGTTGGTCAGGGTGACGAAGCGCTTCTTGTTCGGCAGGCCACGGTTGAGCCAGTAGTGAAAGCTCATCTTCAGCGCGACTTCGATGCACGACGAGCCGTTGTCGGCATAGAAGCAACGGGTCAAACCTTCAGGCGTCATCGCCACCAGGCGTTCGGACAACTCAATCACTGGCTGGTGGCTGAAACCGGCGAGGATCACGTGTTCCAGCTGATCCACCTGGTCCTTGATGCGCTGGTTGATGCGCGGGTTGGCGTGGCCGAACACATTGACCCACCAGGAACTGACGGCATCGAGGTAGCGCTTGCCTTCGAAGTCTTCCAGCCATACGCCTTCGCCACGTTTGATCGGGATCAGCGGCAGTTGCTGGTGGTCTTTCATCTGGGTGCAGGGATGCCACAGCACCGCGAGGTCGCGTTGCATCCACTGGTTATTCAAGCCCATCGGTTATCTCCTCGAAGCGGCCCTGCGCCCGGCGCAGGCGAAACAATCGCGCAAGCCTATGCAATGCCAGGCGGCGTCACAACCCATTACGGATGAATTGGCAGTAAAGGCAGGACGATCTGTCACGTTTATCAGGAATAGTCCTTAATCCATTGTTAACGTACTGTGCATACTCTCTTGATCGTATTTCTCGATATTTCAAAGCGAAATTTTCCGCTTTAATTCGATAGGTAAATCGCTAGTCTTGGGCACAGTTCTTACGGGATTTGGGACATGCAGCTACGTAATTCATCGGCCCGTTATGGCTGGGTCAGCATTGTTTTGCACTGGGGCGTAGCCCTGGTGGTGTTCGGTTTGTTCGCGCTGGGCCTGTGGATGGTCGGCCTCGACTACTACAGCGCCTGGCGCAAAGACGCGCCCGACCTGCACAAGAGCATTGGCATCACGCTGTTCGCCATCATGCTGGTGCGTATCGTCTGGCGCATTGTCAGCCCGCCGCCACCACCGTTGGCCAGCTACAGCCGAATGACGCGTATTGGCGCTGCGTTTGGCCACGCGTTCCTGTATCTCGGGCTGTTTGCCGTGATGATCGCCGGTTACCTGATTTCCACCGCAGACGGTGTCGGTATCCCGGTGTTTGGCCTGTTTGAGATTCCTGCTGTGGTTTCCGGGCTACCGGACCAGGCAGACAACGCCGGCTTGGTGCATTTGTACCTGGCCTGGGTGTTGGTGGTCTTCGCCGGTTTGCATGGCGTGGCCGCGTTTAAACACCACTTTATCGATCGTGATGCGACCCTGACACGAATGCTGGGACGCAAAGCCTGATGTTCAACCTCGACTCACAAGGAATAGAAAGCATGTTGAAAAAGACTCTCGCCGCTCTGGCAATCGGTTCCGCACTGCTGTCCGCAGGTTCGGCGATGGCCGCTGATTATGTTGTCGACAAGGAAGGCCAGCACGCCTTCGTTGACTTCAAAATCAGCCACTTGGGCTATAGCTTCATCACCGGTACTTTCAAGGATCTGGACGGCAAGTTCAGCTTTGACGCCGCCAAGCCTGAAGACAGCAAAATCGAGTTCAACGTCCGTACCGCCAGCGTGTTCACTAACCACGCCGAACGTGACAAGCACATTGCCAGCAAAGACTTCCTGGACGTTGGCAAGTTTGCCGATGCCAAGTTCGTCTCCACCAGTGTCAAAACCACCGGTAAAAATGCTGCAGGCCAAGTTACTGCCGACGTGACTGGCGACCTGACCTTTCATGGCGTGACCAAGCCGATCGTGGTCAAAGCCACTTTCCTGGGCGAAGGCAAGGATCCATGGGGCGGCTACCGTGCCGGTTTTGAAGGCACTACCAGCTTCAACCGTCAGGACTTCGGCAAGCAGATGGACCTGGGCCCAGCGTCCAACACTGTTGAGCTGTACGTGACTTTTGAAGGCGTAAAAGCGAAGTAATTATTTCGCTGTTTCAAACGCCAAGCGCCGACCTCAGGGTCGGCGTTTTGCTGTGCGCTGTTCAAAGGCTTTCTTGATACGTCGTCACTTGGCCCTTGAGCCAAGTGTGCAACAAGGTCAACTGCGCCGACGGTTTGCTGCCCGCAGGCCAGACTATGTAATAGCGTGAGGTGTGCGCCGGTTCAATGTCGGTGAGCCGGACCAGCTCCCCGCGTTGAATCAGTGCATGGGCAATCGAGCGGCGTGTCAGCGCGACGCCGTGCCCGAGCCGCACGGCTTCGAGCATCAACGTGGAATCGGTGAACTCCAGCGGCGCTTGCGGACGTTGCCCCTCGATACCTGCGGCGCCCAGCCAGATCGGCCAGCTCTCACTGGCGTGCAGCAATGGCTGCTCAAGGACGGCTTGCGCCGTGTCCGGCAGCACGCCGTGGTTGAAGTCGCGCGCGGCGACCACCAGCAATGAGTCACCCATCAGCGTTTCGCAATGCACATCCGGCCACTGGCCATGACCGAAGCGAATCGCGCAATCAAGCGGGCCTTGCTCGAAGCTGGCGAACTCCATGCTCGACTCCAGCCGCAAGTGCAGCTCGGGGTGAGCCGCCCTGAAATCATGCAGGCGCGGCAACAACCAATGCATGGCGTAGGAAGGCAGCACCGAAGCGGTCAGCTGTGGGTGCCTGGTTTTTGCCATCAGTTTTTCGGTGATCCCGGCGATCTCGCCCAGCCCCTGCCTGATCTGGTAGGCATACACGCGGCCTTCATCCGTCAGCATCAGCGTGCGCTTGTTGCGCATGACCAAAGCGAGGCCCAGGTACTCTTCAAGGGCGCGAATCTGATGGCTGACGGCACTGTGGGTCACGTGCAGTTCGAGGGCGGCCAGGTTCACTTTGCCCAGTCGGGCCAAGGCCTCGAAAGCACGCAGCGCGGCAAGGGGAGGCAGTTTCAAAGTGTGAATTCCTTTCACAGAAAAGCCTAATAATAGCCGCTATACGTGAAATGAGTGGACTATCAATAATGGCGGCAAGTTATTTATTCAAATAACACCGTGTTGAAACTGTCGGGAGTTGTGCGCCATGATTGATGAGATTCAAGCGTTTCTGAACGATTACTTTAGTGTGTTGCAAACTCAGGATTTGAATACGTTCGATCAAGTCTTTCATCGTGGCTGCGTGTTATACAGCGCACAGAACTCGACCGTGGTCGTGCGGCCGTTCGAGGAATACCGGACCATGGTTCAAGGCCGAAAGTCGCCGCAGGAAGGCGGTTTTCCGCAGCTTGATGAGGTATTGATGATTGACGTGATGTCGCCGGAAATGGCCATCGTCAAAGTGCGCTTGCGCTTGTTCAATAACGTGATGGTTGATTATTTGAACCTGATGAAAGTTGACGGTCGCTGGATGATCTTTGCCAAGCTTTTTCATAAGGCCGGTGAAGTGGCTGATCAATAAGCTAACGCCTGGATGCAAAAACGCCCCGATTAATCGGGGCGTTTTTGTTAGCGTCGAAAACTCAGCGGTTGCGGGTCAGCAGCGCTGGTTTTTCACCACGAGGGCGGCCTGGCAGTTGATCCAGCTGCTCAGGTGTCGGGAAGCGATCCGCTTTCGACTCCTTGTGGATGATCTTCGGCGCCGGACCACCGCGCGGGTTCTGCACGGCGGGTTCCGACAAGCGTGGCTGGTCGTCACGAGCCGGACGGCGGTTGTTACTGCGCGAGTCTTCACGACGGGCCTGGCCGTCACGGGGGGCGCCATTACGCGGGCCGTTGCGCTTGGCAGGTGGCGTACCGGTGGTACCGCCGCTGCTGTTGCGCGGGCCATTTTGACGACCGCCCTGTGGCTGGCCGCCACGTGGAGCACCCGTGCCTGCGCCCGCACCTTGTGCCGGGGCACCAGGACGGCGGCCACGGCCCTGGGCCGGCTTGGCCTGAGGCACGTAGTCAACGCGGTTACCGAAGTTATCCACATCGTCGTCGAGGAACTCGTCCGGGGCGCGGTCGGCAGCGGCACGTGGCGGCTGGCTCGGCTGGCGCTGTTCGCGGGCCGGGGTGCCTTCACGGGGCTTCTGCTCACGGGCTGGGCGTTCGCCACGGCCGTTGGTAGGCGCTTTTTCCTTGCCGCCTTTGTCTTTGCCCTTGTCGCGACGGCCACCGCCACCACCGCCGCCGTTCGGGCCATCGCCCTTCGGACCGCGTGGGTTGCGTGGGTTACGCACGTCCGGACGCTCGCGCGCTTCAGGCTTTTCGGCCTCCACGGCGCTGGAGTCGAAGCCCATCAGGTCGCCGTCGGCGATTTTCTGCTTGGTCATGCGCTCGATGCTTTTCAGCAGCTTTTCTTCGTCCGGAGCGACCAGGGAAATGGCCTCGCCCGAACGACCGGCACGGCCGGTACGGCCGATACGGTGCACGTAATCTTCATCGACGTTCGGCAGCTCGAAGTTGACCACGTGTGGCAATTGGTCGATATCCAGGCCGCGCGCGGCGATATCGGTGGCGACCAGGATGCGCACAGTGCCGGCCTTGAAATCGGCCAGGGCTTTGGTGCGCGCGTTCTGGCTCTTGTTACCGTGAATGGCGACGGCGGTGAGGCCGTGCTTGTCCAGGTACTCGGCCAGGCGGTTGGCGCCGTGCTTGGTGCGGGTAAACACCAGCACCTGCTCCCACGCGCCGTGGGTGATCAGGTGCGCCAGCAGGGAACGCTTGTGGCTGGCGGCCAGGCGGAATACGCGTTGCTCGATACGCTCGACCGTGGTGTTCGGCGGCGTGACTTCGATGCGTTCCGGGTTGTGCAGCAGCTTGCCGGCCAGGGCGGTGATGTCTTGGGAGAACGTTGCCGAGAACAGCAGGTTCTGACGTTTGGCCGGCAGGCGGGCGAGGACCTTTTTCACGTCATGGACAAAGCCCATGTCGAGCATGCGGTCGGCTTCATCCAGCACGAGGATTTCCACGTGGGACAAATCGACGCTGCCTTGGCCGCACAGGTCGAGCAAACGACCCGGGCAGGCTACCAGCACGTCAACACCACGAGACATGGCCTGAACTTGTGGGTTCATGCCGACGCCGCCGAAGATGCAGGCGCTGACGAACTTCAAGTCGCGGGCGTACAGCTTGAAACTGTCGTGCACTTGGGCGGCGAGTTCGCGGGTTGGGGTCAGGACCAGTACGCGCGGTTGGCGCGGGCCGTGACGCTGGGATTTGTCCGGGTGACCGTTGGGGAACAACCGCTCCAGAATCGGGAGGGCGAAACCACCGGTTTTACCAGTACCTGTCTGCGCCGCAACCATCAGGTCGCGACCTTGCAACACGGCGGGAATGGCCCGCTGTTGCACCGGAGTAGGCTCGGTATAGCCCGCTGCCTCGATGGCGCGGACTAAAGCCTCGGAGAGACCGAGGGAAGCAAAGGACATGAGTAATCCTGTTTTAGTTAGGGCTTGGCCCAAAGGGATAATCTTGCCGGGCGTGAATGGCGCTTAGGGGAGCGCAACCCCGTCCGGTCCTGCTGCGTCTGGCGGGCACTCCACCGGCTCGCGCGGGCTGAAAGCTGCGCAGTAGCTGGGTTAGGTGCCTTTTTCAAGACCTCAGCGGCCGGGCGTGAGCCTGGCGGAAAGGCCGGAGTATAACAGAGCAATCACGGCGCGCCGCTTTCCTGCTGCTCAACGGTGTGTTCAGGGGCTGTATTGGCTTGGATTCCGCCATATTTGGCGCTTAAGGCTGCGTAGGCAGGCTCTTGCTTGAAGCGCTTGAGCTCGGCGGCGAAGCGTTGCACCAGCAGGTCCATGCCGGCGCCACGGCGCACGGCTAAAAATTGCGGCTGGCGGCTGACCACCAGCGGCGCCTGGCTGACCTTGCCTTCCAGGCCCATGGCCTTGATCACATGCTGGCCGACTCGACGGTCCGTAATCACCAGGTCAATGCGGCCCAGCGACAGTTTGCCGAAGTTGGCCTCATGGCTGGGCGCCGGCTCGCGGTCGAACAGGCTGGATTCGCTGAAGGCCTCGCCATACAGATAACCCGGCGACGTGCCGACCGTCAGCCCGCGCAGGTCATCCAGGGTATGGGCCGGATGAGGGCGGTCGTTGGCATAGAACAGCACGAACTCGACAGCCGACAACGGTTCGCTGGGGTAAAGCAGCAAAGCATCGCGCTCATGGCTGTGGAAAATATCCAGTGCGCCATCGGCGTGGCCCTGGTCCAGCATGGCCAGGCAACGTTTCCAGGGCAGGAATTGCCACTCCACCTCCACCCCCAGGCGTTGGAACACGATCATCGTGGTTTCGTAATCCAGGCCGCGCATGCTGCCGTTGTCGTCGTACACATAAGGTGCCCAAGGCTCGGTGACAACGCGCAATTTCTCGCCGTAAGCGGTGAAGCTCAGGCAAGCAAAAAGCACAGCGGTCAACAGCTTGAGAATGACGGGCATCCCCTGAGGTTACGATGCTCCTGCGCTAAAGAGAAGCTCTGGCACACGCATTCGCGGGCAAGTTGATATGGCGCATTAAAAGCAAAAGGCCCTCGTATAAACGAGGGCCTTGGCATTACCAAACAAGCCTTAGCGTGGCAGCTTGAGGTTATTCCAGATAGCCAGGCTGGGTTCAGTCTGGTTCAGGGTGTAGAAGTGCAACCCTGGTGCGCCACCTTGCAGCAATTGTTCACACATCTGCGTGATCACCTGCTCGCCGAACGCCTGGATGCTCTTGACGTCATCGCCATAAGCTTCCAGTTGCTTGCGCACCCAGCGTGGGATTTCAGCACCGCAGGCGTCGGAGAAACGCGCCAGCTTGCTGTAGTTGGTGATCGGCATGATGCCCGGCACGATAGGGATATTCACACCCATGGCCCGTACACGCTCGACAAAGTAGAAGTAGCTGTCGGCGTTGAAGAAGTACTGGGTGATCGCACTGTCGGCACCGGCATTGGCCTTGCGTACGAAGTTCTGCAAATCGTCTTCGAAATTACGCGCCTGTGGGTGCATCTCCGGGTAAGCCGCCACTTCGATATGGAAGTGATCGCCGCTTTCTTCACGGATGAAGCTCACCAGGTCATTGGCGTAGCGCAGCTCGCCGCTGGCCATGCCCATGCCGGACGGCAGGTCGCCACGCAGGGCGACGATGCGCTTGATGCCGGCTTGTTTGTATTGGGTCAGCAGGCTGCGCAGGTCGGCCTTGCTGTCGCCCACGCACGATAAGTGCGGAGCGGCGGGAACTTTGATTTCGCTTTCGAGCTGCAGCACGGTGTTGATCGTGCGGTCACGGGTCGAGCCGCCGGCGCCGTAGGTGCAGGAGAAGAAGTCGGGGTTGTAGCTGGCCAACTGCTTGGCAGTCGCCATCAGTTTTTCATGCCCAGCATCGGTCTTGGTCGGGAAAAACTCGAAGCTGTAGCGACGGTCTTGGGACATGGTCGTACCTATGGAAACTCAGAATACCGGTGTGGGAGCGGGCTTGCCCGCGATGCAGGCACCTCGGTTTTTCAGCAATACCGAGGCGATGCTATCGCAGCGGTGCGGCGATCCGACAAGCCAGCTCCTACAAAAGCCAGCTCCCCTATGGCAGCTGGCACTGGGCCGATCAGTAACGGTAAGCGTGCGGCTTGAACGGACCTTCGACGGTCACGCCGATGTAGTCGGCCTGGGTCTTGGTCAGTTGAGTCACCACGCCGCCGAAGCCGCGGACCATTTCCAGGGCCACTTCTTCGTCGAGTTTCTTCGGCAGTACTTCCACGGTCAGACGCTCGGCTTTCTGGGCCGGCGACAGGTCGGCGTACTTCTGGCCGAACAGGAAGATCTGCGCCAGTACCTGGTTGGCGAACGAGCCATCCATGATGCGGCTTGGGTGGCCGGTGGCGTTGCCCAGGTTAACCAGGCGGCCTTCAGCCAGCAGGATCAGGTAGTCGTCATTCTGCGGGTCGAAATCGCCAGCGCCGGTACGGTGAACCTTGTGTACCTGCGGCTTCACTTCTTCCCATGCCCAGTTCTTGCGCATGAAAGCGGTGTCGATTTCGTTGTCGAAGTGGCCGATGTTGCAGACTACAGCGCGCTTCTTCAGGGCTTTGAGCATGTTTGCGTCGCAAACATTCACGTTACCGGTGGTGGTCACGATCAGGTCGATCTTGCCCAGCAGGGCTTTGTCGATGCTCGCTTCGGTGCCGTCGTTCTGGCCGTTGATGAACGGCGAAACCACTTCGAAACCGTCCATGCACGCTTGCATGGCGCAGATCGGGTCAACTTCGGAGACTTTAACGATCATGCCTTCCTGACGCAGAGACTGGGACGAACCCTTGCCCACGTCGCCGTAGCCGATTACCAGGGCTTGCTTGCCCGACAGCAGGTGGTCGGTGCCGCGCTTGATGGCATCGTTGAGGCTGTGACGGCAGCCGTACTTGTTGTCGTTCTTGCTCTTGGTCACCGAGTCGTTGACGTTGATGGCCGGGATTTTCAGCTCGCCCTTGGCCAGCATGTCCAGCAGGCGGTGTACGCCAGTGGTGGTTTCTTCGGTCACACCGTGAACGCGGTCCAGAATCTGCGGGTATTTCTTGTGCAGCAGCTCGGTCAGGTCACCGCCGTCGTCGAGGATCATGTTGGCATCCCATGGCGCGCCATCTTTGAGGATGGTTTGCTCCAGGCACCACTCGTACTCTTCTTCGGTCTCGCCTTTCCAGGCGTAAACCGCGATACCGGCAGCGGCGATAGCAGCAGCGGCCTGGTCCTGAGTCGAGAAAATGTTGCAGGACGACCAACGTACTTCGGCGCCCAGTGCAACCAGGGTTTCGATCAGCACGGCAGTCTGAATGGTCATGTGGATGCAGCCGAGGATCTTCGCGCCTTTGAGCGGCTGCTCAGCGGCGTACTTGCGGCGCAGGCCCATCAGGGCTGGCATTTCGGATTCGGCGATAAAGGTTTCGCGACGGCCCCAGGCAGCGAGGGACATGTCGGCGACTTTGTAGTCGGTAAAACCTGCAGGCGTGATTACAGCGCTCATGAAGAGCCTCCATTCGTAGTGTGCGAATGGGCGCCGTTGTGCGTTTAGTATCCAGCTGGCTAACCAGGCCGAACAACGCCCCATCCGAGCCTGACAGGTTGAACCTGCTGCAGCGCCCCTCGGACAGGTGGCGGGAGAACGGTATCAATCGAAGATGACCGTTTTGAAGCGGTGGCGATTATAGCCGTGTGCGCGGCACTTCCCAAGCCTTTCTGTCGGCCACATGCAGATCGTGCATGGGCATGATAGGCAATGGTGCATAGAGCTTGGGCGCGGGCTCTGCCATGATGTTGCCCATCATTCGGCAAGACGCTTTGGAGTGACCATGAACTTCCACACCCGCAAATGGGTAAAACCCGAAGACCTCAACCCCAACGGCACCCTGTTCGGCGGCAGCCTGCTGCGCTGGATCGACGAAGAAGCGGCGATCTACGCGATTGTTCAACTGGGCAACCAACGCGTGGTGACCAAGTACATCTCCGAAATCAACTTCGTCAGTGCCTCGCGCCAGGGTGACATCATCGAACTGGGCATCACCGCCACCGAGTTCGGCCGCACCTCGATCACCCTGACCTGTGAAGTGCGCAACAAGATCACCCGCAAAAGTATCCTCACCGTAGAGAAAATGGTGTTCGTCAACCTGGGCGAAGATGGTTTGCCGGCACCGCACGGGCGTACAGAAATCAGGTACGTCAAAGACCAGTTCAAAGACGAAACCGAGTAACCGCGAACCCAGCGGCGGCGGGCATTGAACGCTGGCGGCTGGCGACAGGTCGTACCTGAACAACACCCACCTGTTCAGGTACACCCATGGCGACTCAAGCAGACGGCAAAACCCCCAACCTGTCGCAGGAAGAGCAACAGGACGTCGACAACAACCAGCCGCCCCGCGCGGCGGTGCTGCACGAAATCATCCGCACCCAGGGCGATCAGGAACTGGAACGCAATGTGGCTGCGTTGTGGTGGTCGGCGTTGGCGGCCGGCCTGACCATGGGCCTGTCGCTGATGGGCATGGGGTTGCTCAACTCGCGCCTGCCGGATGGCGAAGCTTTCAAGGTGATCGCCAGCTTTGGCTATTGCGCGGGCTTTCTCGCGGTCATCCTCGCGCGCCAGCAACTGTTCACCGAAAACACCCTGACCGCCGTGCTGCCGGTGATGAGCAAGCCGACGCTGGCCAATGCCGGCCGCCTGTTGCGGTTGTGGACGGTGGTGCTGGTGGGCAACCTGTGCGGCACCTTGCTGGTGGCCTACGTGATGCTGCACCTGCCGATCTTCGACACCAAGACCGACATGGCCTTTCTCGAAATCGGACGCAAGGTCATGGAAAACGACCCCGGCCAGATGTTCGCCAAGGGCATTATTTCCGGCTGGATGATCGCCACCATGGTGTGGATGATCCCGTCCATGGAAAGCGCGAAGATGTTCATCATCATCCTGATCACTTACCTGATGGCGCTGGGGGACTTCACCCACATCGTCGTCGGTTCGGCGGAAGTGTCGTACCTGGTGTTTGCCGGCGAACTGCCGTGGAAGGACTTCTGGCTGGTGTTCGCCGGGCCGACCCTGGCGGGCAATATCATCGGCGGCAGTTTTATTTTTGCGCTGATCAGCCATGCGCAGATTCGCAGTGAGAGCAGCTTGCCGGGCAAGCCCGCAGACCCGCGCCATCCCCAGCGGGTGAACAAGGACGAGTAAGCTGATTCGTCATAAATGAATGGCAAAGTCGCTGCGCGGTTTTCCATTCATGAAAGAAGGATCTTTATGCGGACTTTCCCTTTTTTGCGGGGGCGCAGTTGGTGCACGCTGGTATTGGCGGTGGGCGTTTTCGGCGTGGCACAGGCCAAGGATGATGCTGCGGATCGCTCCGTGACCATCGAAAAGCAAACTCAGCGCTACGTGATCAATACCGACGGCAGCTATGTGGTGGATGCCGATAAGGTCGTGCTGATCAACGAAGAGCGGGCCATCAGGTCCAGTGCCCAGCAAGCGGTCAGTTATAACCGCTCATTGGATAGCCTGGAGATTATCGAGGCGTTCACGCTCAAGCCCGATGGGCGCAGGGTAATGGTCACCGCGCCGCAGATCAGGGAGCAACAGGAGCAGGCCTCGGCCAATGCTCCGATGTTTCAGGATTCGCGGGTCAAGGTGGTGATTTTTCCTGAGGTGGCAGTGGGTGATCGTCTGAGCTTGCGTTACAAGCGAATACGCCACACGGCGCTGTTTCCTGGCGAGTTTACCGACTTCTCCACGGCGAGCTTGAGCCCCACGCTGGATTACTCCCTGATCTACGACTTGCCGGCCGACAAGCCTTTGTACGCCGAGGCCCGGGGTTTCAAAGCCTCCACTTCGGCCGCAGCGGTTGGGCGTAAGGTGTACCGATGGGACTACGTGCCGGCCGACAAAACCCGGCCCGAACAAGGCGCGGTGGCCTACACCGACTATGGCCAACTCCTCGCTGTTTCGACCTTTGCAACCTACAAAGACCTGGCCAGGGCTTATGAGGCACGTGCCAAGGTTGAGGTCACACCGCAAATCACCGAATTGGCGCACAGGCTCACCGCCGACCAGCCAACGCCTCGGGCCAAGGCCCTGGTGCTCAGCGATTGGGTGCGCAAGAACATCCGTTATGTGGCGGTGTACATCGACGCCGGCGGCGTGGTGCCGCACCCGGCGCAATCGGTGCTGGACAACCGTTACGGCGACTGCAAGGACCATGTGGCCCTGCTGGAAGCCATGCTCAAGGCCGTTGGCATCGACAGCTCACCGGTGTTGATCAACGCCGGCAATGCCTATGTTTTGCCCAAGGTGGCGGCGTTACGCGTGCTCAACCATGCGATCACCTATGTGCCAAGCCTGGACCTCTACCTGGACTCCACCGCCAGTTTCATCGCTGCCGGTTACTTGCCACTGCAGGACTTGGACAAGCCGGTGTTGTTGACGCGTACTGGCGAGATGGCACGTACCCCGGCCACTCAGCCGAGCAAGCTATCGAGTGAACTGGTGTTCAAGGTCGATGACAAGGGCGCGGCAGACTTTACGCAAACGTCCCTCGCCGAGGGTTGGCGTACCGAAGCGACGCGTTTTTGGATCAGGTCTCAGCAGCCGGCGGAGCGTGATCAGATGATCCAGAAAATGCTGCGCAGCTCAGGCCAGGCGGGCAACGGCACCCTGCAAACAGATGCGCTGGACGGTGATGCGTCCGGCTTCAACACCACGTTGGCCGGGCGCACGGAAAACCTCGTCAACGTGCCTGGGCCGATCGGTGTACCGGCACTCAGTCGCCTGGGAAGCTATATCGCCCAGGATGTGCAGGCCCTGTCGGTAGAAAAGAAGCGGGTGCAGAACTTCACCTGCTTTGCCGGCGAGAGCGTTGAAAAGGCCCGCTTCGAGTTCCCCGCGTCGTTGACTATTCTGGCGCTGCCCAAGACCGTTTCGCTCAAGGGCGCGGATGTAACCTACGACGCCCGTTATGAGCGCAGCGGCAATACCGTGCTGGTTTCCCGCACGCTTGCCTTTAACCACCCCGAAGCGGTGTGCAGCCCTGAGTGGTTCAAGAGTATGCAGCCGATGATCGAGGCGATGTTCAATGACCTCAAAAGCCAGATCATCGTGCAGGCCCATTGATCGCAGGCGCCGGCGGCGAAATGAATCCGCCGCCGGCCTCAATCAGTGAGCCTCGGTTGGCGGTGCAGGCTCATCTTTGGTCACATGCTTGACCAGCTTGCCGATGCTCAAACCCTGCAACAGGATCGACGACAGCACCACGATGTAGGTGATGCTCAACAGCAAGTCGCGTTCCGGGCCAAGCGGCAGGGCCAGCGCCAGTGCTACCGAGACGCCACCGCGCAAACCACCCCAGGTGAGAATGCGGATAGTGCCGCGTGGCACCGTGCGCCAGCGGCGCAGCAACAGGATCGCCGGGGCCACGGTCAGCAGGCGTGAGGCCAGGATCGCCACGGCCAGCAAGCTGGCGGCCAGTACGTGCAGCCAGTTGAACGGCAACAGCAGCAGTTCCATGCCGATCAGTGCAAACAGCAGGGCGTTGAGCATGTCATCGAGCAACTCCCAGAAGCCGTCGAGGTAGCGGCGGGTCATGTCGTTCATGGCCAGCTTGCGCCCCAGGTTGCCGATGATCAGCCCGGCCACCACCATCGCAATCGGCGCCGAAACGTGCAGTTCGGTCGCCATTGCCGAACCGCCGATCACCAGCGCCAGAGTCAGCATCACTTCGATCTGATGCTGCTCGATGCTCTTGATCATCAGGTACACCAGGTAGCCGATCAGCCCGCCGAACACCACGCCGCCAATCGCTTCATGGGCGAACAGCATGGCCGTGGCGCCGACGGTCGGTGTCTCGCCCAATTGTGCGATGCCCAGCAGTACCGTAAACACCACCACTGCGGTGCCGTCGTTGAACAGCGATTCGCCGACGATGGTGGTTTTCAGTGGTTTGGAGGCGTTGGCGGTTCGCAGCACGCCCAACACCGCAATCGGGTCGGTGGGCGAAATCAGTGCACCGAACAGCAGGCAGTAGAGGAAGCTGACGTGCCAGCCGAACAGGGCAAAGATGTAGTACGCCAGGCTGCCGATGACCACGGTGGCGATCAATACGCCGAAGGTCGCCAGCAGGCCGATGGGCCAGCGATAGCTGCGCAGGTCGTTGAGGTTGACGTGCAAGGCGCCGGCGAACAGCAGGAACGACAGCATCCAGTTCATCAGCAAGTCGCCGAAGTCGATCTGGCCGATTAACTGCTGGATACGTTCTTCGAGGCCTGGGTAGCCGATAAGGCTCAGGCCTTGCAAAATCAGGGAGAACACCAGGGCCGTGACCATCACACCGATAGTGGGCGGCAGCCCGATAAATCGGTAGTTCACATAGGTGAGCAGGGTGGTAAGGCAAATAAAGGCGGCGACAAGTTCAAGCATCCGAGGTCCTTGGAAGTGAGGGAAGGTCGTTATTGCTGGGATGGACCGCACCAGCTGCGGGATGTTTCAAGGCACGGGCTAAAAGCCTGATAGAACCTTTCGGCGCGCCTCGGTTCATAGCCGGTGAGTGCGATTTTGCAGTGATAGTGCTAAAACTCTAATTTCTATTTAAAACAAAAAAAGGAATCCATCATGACGGCCGCTTTCTGGTGTGTGTTGATCGCAATATTCCTGCCTTACCTGTGCACGGGGGTGGCCAAGTTCAGCGGTGGCAAGTTCGGCCCGCGGCAGAACCACGACCCGCGTGCCTTCCTGGATACCGTCGAAGGCGTCGCCAAGCGCGCCCACAATGCCCAGCTCAACAGCTTTGAAGTGACGCCTGCCTTTGCAGCGGCGGTAATCATCGCGCACCTGGCCGGTACGGCGTCGCTGGTGACCATCAATGTGCTGGCGGTGCTGTTTATCACCAGTCGCCTGCTGTACATCATTTGCTACCTGGCCGACTGGGCGATGCTGCGTTCGCTGGTGTGGGCGGTGGGGATGGCGTTGATTGCGAGTTTCTTTTTTGTGTCGATCTAGAGGTTTGACGTAATCCCCTGTGGGAGCTGGCTTGTGTGGGAGCTGGCTTGCCTGCGATTCGGGCACCTCGGTATGTCAGTTACACCGCGGTGATGCTATCGCAGGCAAGCCAGCTCCCACACAGGCCAGCTCCCACATGTGATCTTCAGCGTTATTCAGGTGCCAGCTGGCGCATCCGGCACGTGGGGCAACGCCGCGCCCTTGGGCCACAGCATCCAGATCTGCCCCTGCTGCTTCATATTCCCCGCCAGCTCACCCGCCGCGTCACCGGTGCCCCAGAACAAGTCTGCGCGCACTTCGCCGGTGATCGCGCCGCCGGTGTCCTGCGCGGCGACGGGCCGTGCGATGGGCGAGCCATCGGGTTTGGTGGTCGACAGCCACAACAGGCTGCCCAGCGGAATCACCTTGCGGTCCACCGCCACGCTGTAACCCGCCGTCAGCGGCACATTCAGTGAGCCGCGCGGGCCTTCGTTGCTGTCCGGGCGGGCGCTGAAAAACACGTAGCTGGGGTTGCTCGCCAACAATTGCGGAATGCGCTGCGGGTTGGCCTTGGCCCAGGCGCTGATGGCGCCCATGGTCACGTCTTCTTTTTTCAGTTCGCCTTGCTCCACCAGCCAGCGGCCGATCGGGCGGTACGGGTAACCATTCTGGTCGCCATAGCCCACGCGCAATTGGCGCCCACCGGCCAGTTGAATACGCCCCGAGCCTTGAATCTGCAGGAATTGCAGGTCCATCGGGTTGGTCAGCCAGGCAATCGGCTTGGCAGTGGAGCCTTGGCCGTTGATGGTGCTGGCGTCGTCATACGGCTTGAGTACACGGCCCTCGAGGCGGCCGCGCAGGCGCTTGCCCTTGAGTTCCGGGTAGATGCTTTCCAGGTTGACGATGATCAGGTCGTCCGGCACGCCGTACACCGGCACATGGGCGGTGGCGGTTTCGGTCAGGCTGCCGGGGTAGACCGGCTCGTAGTAGCCGGTGATCAGGCCATTGGGTGTGTTGTCGGCCGAGCGCAGGCCGAACACATCCAGGCGCTCCTTGAGAAAACCGCGCACGGCTACGGCATCGCCCGGTACGGTGGCGGCGGCGGCACAGGTTGCGCCCCACACCGGATCAGCCTTGAGGCGCTGGCAGGCACTGCGCCAGGATTCAAACCCGGCCAGCAGGTCGCTGTCGGAAACCGCCGGCAGCGCTTCCCACGGTGCACTGACATAGGTGGCGACGGCATGGGGCTTGGCCGCTTCATCTTTTTTGCCGGTGTCTTTGCCGCCATCGCAACCGGCCAGCAGCGCAACTATCGGCAGAGCCCATGCCATTCGGCGGCTCCAGCGTTTCAAGGTGACATTCATACACGTAATTCCTGAAGCGGTTGCCTGCGCCGCAGCGCATTCGGGCAACCCTTATTATTAATAGGGCTATTGGTCTTTGCGGGCGGGGCGAGGATACTGGCCGCCGTTTCCCGTGACCCTGAAGCCATCATGACTTTTAAAAAACTGACCGTGGCATTGCTGGCCTGCCTGACCTTGTCCGCCTGCGGCGGTGTCGATCCTAATTCGCCGCTGGGCCAACGCAAGGCCATCTTCAAACAGATGCTCAAGACCGGCGAAGACCTGGGCGGCATGCTGCGTGGGCGTATCCCGTTCGACGGCGCGAAGTTCGCCGAAGGCGCGGTCAAGCTCGATGCGTTGTCCCACGAACCGTGGAAGCATTTCCCGAGTGTGCGTGAGGAAGATCACACCAGCGCCAAGGATACTGTGTGGCAACAGCAGGCACGCTTCCAGGAGCTGGCCCGAAACCTTGAAACGGCTACCGGTGAATTGGTAATCGCAAGCCAGGTGCAGCCCTACAAGGCCAGCAACCTGGGGCCTGCGGTGCAGAAAGTCGAAGATGCCTGCACGGCCTGCCATAAACAGTTTCGCGACCACTGACCGGTTTTATTTGTCGAGTTCGTCGACAGCCTCCTGCAGTTCTTTGCGCGACTGAGCCAGCTTGTCTTTGCGTTTGTTGATCTTGTCGGCATCGCCTTTTTTCATCGCCTTGTCGAGGTCCGCCTGACGGCGGGTGACTTCGTGCTTGGCGTCGAGCACTTTGTTCTCGCGTTCTTTGCGCAAGGACGCATCGGTGCAGTGGGCGGTGACTTCGCTCAGGGCTTTTTCCAGGCCGGCTTGTTGTTCGCTGTTGCCATGGGTTTTGGCTTGTTCGATTTGTGCGCTGATGGCCTGGCGCTTGGCGGCGCAGCCGGTGAGTTCCGGCACTTCTTCGGCGGCCAGCAGCGGCATGCTCGCCAGGCTTACGGTGGCCAACAAGGCAAGTGGGGCTAGAAATTTCATGTGAGGCTCCAAGGTCGCAATCGGATGGCAGGGTGAATTCTGCCGGGAGTAAAAGTGGCCGGGTTGGGCTTAAAACCCGTCAATTCCAGCCACGCGTAATGTTTCAGCTAACGCTTGTACTTGCGGGTCGCGAAAAAAAGCGCTCAATTGCGCCGCGCGGCCCGGGCCAATGCCGTCGGTGGCCAGCCAGGCTTGCGTGTCTTTGGCGGCCAGGGCCTGCCAGCCACCCTCCAGATCGTTGCGCGCCGAAGGCGGTACGCCCAGGGCTTTTAGCCATTGTGCAAAGGGCCGTTGCCGCGCGCTTTGCAGGCTGTCGAGCACCCGGGCACGGCGGCGATCACCGAAGCCGTCAATGTTAGCAAGCTCTGCCGCATCCAGTGTTAACCAATCGAGAATGCCTGCGATTAGACCGGCCTGGATCAATGCGTTCCAGGTCTCGCGGCCCATATAAGGCAGGGCCAGTCCCTGGTTGCTGCTCAGCCAGGTCAGGCGCGCGAGCAATTGCTCTTCGCAGCCAGGGTCCAGTTGCCAACAACTCAAGGCGTGGAAGTTGCGCGCATCCGGTACTTGCACCGCCACCCTGGTCTCGTTGCGCAGGATCACTTGCTCCAACCGAGGAATCACTTGGCCGGCAAGGCTGATGGAGACCTGATCGCCGGGGCGGATATCCAGTGCATGCCAGTGTTTCAAGGAGCCGACGCTGACGCGGCGGATTTGCCGGTCGTCCAGTCGCACCGACTCCAGTTCCAGAATGGGCGTGATACGCCCCGTGCGGCCGATCTTGAACTGCACCTTGCGTACCAGCGCCAAAGCCCTGGTTATCGGGTATTTCCAGGCGACCGCCCAATACGGCGCGCTGACCTGCCAGCGCTTGGCAGGTGCGTGCCGGGCCTGGTGCAGCACCACGCCATCGCTGGCAAAGGGCAGCGGATGGTTGTACCAGTACCTGCGCCAATGCGCGGCTTCAGTGAGGTTTTGCACGGGATGGCTGTAGCGGCGGCTATCGGTGAACCCCCAGCGCGCCAGGGTGGCCAGGCGCGTGCTGAAGTCTGTCGGGCCGTCGGGCCAGGCCCAGACGAATAGCCCGATCCTGGAGGCCTCGGCATCGCTTAACTGTCGGCGATTCATCAGCCCCGCCACTTTGCTGCGGGCACTGAGCCCGCCGTGTTCGGACTGCACATGATCGTCAAGACGCCAATAGAGTTCGCCTTGCAGCACCAGGTCGATGGGCTCTGGCAGTTGCTGGACAATGCCCTGGATCTTGCGCGCGGCGGCTGTCCAGTCCTGACCGAGCAGGCCGTCGCCACGGCTGATGAGCTGGCTCAGGCGGCCTTTGCGATACACCAGCGTCACCGCAACGCCGTCGACCTTGGGCTGGATCCAGACGTCCTGGCGTGTCTTGAGCCACTCACCCACGGCCCCTTCATCCACCAGCTTTTCCAGGCCGGTATGAGCGACTGGATGAGGCTGCGTACCGCGTGCACCTGCCAGCGGGTTATCAGCCGTCGACTGCGTTTGCGCAAAACAGGCCTGCCACCGCGCCAGGCGCTGTCGGGCCTGGTCGTACAGCTCGTCGCTGACCGGGGACTGACCGAGCCGGTGGTAACTGTCATCCCAGAGCTTGAGCTGTTCAGCCAGGGTGCCGACCTGTGAGCGTGCCTCTTCGGGGCAGTCTTCGGCCCAGGCTGGAAACGCCAGGGCGCTGAGTAGAAGGGCAATCAGTAAATGCATCATGAGCATCCTTGCTCGGAAGGGACGCTCAGCCTAAGTGATCCAGGCAGCCACAAAAAAGCCCCGGCAGTGCGGGGCTTTTTACCGGGTGTTACCAGTTACTTGAACAGCCCGCCCAACGCCTTCACGGCATCGTTCTTTTCCATCTTGGCTTCCTGTGTTTGTTGCTTGGCATCGACCTTGGCCTGGGATTCTGCCAGTTTGTTACAACCTTTGTTGAGCTGCTCCTGAGCCGCTTTAAACGCCTGGACGCTCAGCAGGTCGTTCTTGGCTTGCGCCGCATCGATCTTGGCTTGCAGGTCTTTGGCTTGCTGCTGACAGTCGCCGGTTTTGCCGCCTAGCTGAGTGCTCAAGGCGCCACCCAATGCACTCAGGTCGGCGGCATGGGCCGGCAGGGCGAACAGGCAGAACAGCAGGGCGGCAGGAGCGAGCGTGGAAATGCGCATGAAAAACCTCAATGTTCGATTGCTTGCGCGCTGGTCTATCCCGGGCTGGCGCAAGGCAATATCCAAATAAGGTGAGAGGCCCGAGAGGGCGCGGATTCTAGAGGGCCATTATTTGGCCTGCAAGCATTGGATCCAAAAAATACGAAAGTCATCGCGCAGGCAATAAAAAGCCCCGCCGGGCGAACCCGGCGGGGCTTTTGGTGCAACGCGTGCTTACAGGCCGGCGGCAGTGCGCAGGTCGTTGGCGCGGTCGGTTTTTTCCCAGGTGAAGGTGGTGAAGGTGTCGTCGCCGACAGTCTTCTGCGCAGGGGTACGGCCGAAGTGGCCATAGGCTGCAGTGTCCTGGTACATCGGGTGCAGCAGGTCGAGCATGGTGGTGATTGCGTAAGGGCGCAGGTCGAAGATCTCACGCACCAGCTTGACGATCTTGTCATCGCTGATCTTGCCGGTGCCGAAGGTGTTCAGCGAGATCGACGTAGGCTGGGCCACACCGATCGCGTAGGAAACCTGGATCTCGCAACGCTCGGCCAGGCCGGCCGCGACGATGTTCTTGGCCACGTAACGACCGGCGTAGGCCGCCGAGCGGTCAACCTTGGATGGGTCTTTACCCGAGAACGCACCACCGCCATGACGGGCCATGCCGCCGTAGCTATCGACGATGATCTTGCGACCGGTCAGGCCGCAGTCGCCCACTGGGCCGCCGATGATGAACTGGCCGGTCGGGTTGATGTGGAACTGGGTGTCTTTGGTCAGCAGTTCGGCAGGCAGCACGTGCTTGACGATCAGCTCCATCACGCCTTCACGCAGGTCGGCGTAGGACACGTCCGGGTTGTGTTGGGTCGACAGTACAACGGCGTCGATGCCCACCACTTTGCCGCCTTCGTAACGGCAGGTGACCTGGGACTTGGCGTCCGGGCGCAGCCACGGCAGCACGCCGGATTTACGTGCTTGCGCCTGGCGCTGTACCAGCTGGTGCGAGAAGGTGATTGGTGCCGGCATCAGCACGTCGGTTTCGTTGCTGGCGTAGCCGAACATCAGGCCCTGGTCGCCGGCGCCCTGATCTTCAGGCTTGGCGCGGTCCACACCCTGGTTGATGTCGGGGGACTGCTTGCCGATGATGTTCATCACGCCGCAGGTCGCGCCGTCGAAGCCGACGTCGGAGCTGTTGTAGCCAATGTCGGTGATCACGTCACGAACGATCTGCTCCAGGTCGACCCAGGCCGTGGTGGTGACTTCACCGGCGATGATCGCCACGCCCGTTTTCACCAGAGTCTCGCACGCCACGCGGGCGAACTTGTCTTCAGCAATGATGGCGTCCAGCACCGCGTCAGAAATCTGGTCGGCGATTTTGTCCGGATGCCCTTCAGACACGGACTCGGAGGTGAAAAGGGAGTATTCGCTCATCTCGATGTTTTCCTGATATTTACCGATGGTGAGTGTCGCCAGTCGGTCGCTGAAAGTGGCGGACCTGGATCTGGAAACCATTACGTAAACCTACATAGAGGCTTTCCCCGGGAACGAGTCCCGCAGCGGTGGCCCAACGGGCCAGATCGTCCTGTTCAAAACCCAACCAGAGATCACCGCAGGCCTCCTTGGCCCAATTCTGGTTGTGGCTGCATAAATCTGTGACCAGCAGGCTGCCGCCCGGTTGCAGCAAATTCGCCATCTGCTTGAGGGCTTCGGCGGGGGCCGCAAAATGGTGCAAGACCATGTTCAGCACCACGCAATCGGCCAGCAGGCTGGTGTCATTCAACGCGTCGGCCAACTGCAGGCTGACGTTGCCCAGCGCTTCGCGCTCGCACAGCTGGCGCGCCAGTTCAAGCATCGCCGGGCTGTTGTCGAGCGCGGTCACCTGCTTGAAGCGACGTGCCAGTTCCGGCAGGAAGCCACCGTCGCCGGGGCCAACTTCCAACGCCGTCGCCTCATCACTGAAGCTCAGCTTGTCCAACAGCGCCAGTACGCTTTCGCGGTATTGGGGCAAACCGGCGATCAAGTCCTGTTGGGCGCGAAACTTCTCGGCTACCCGTGAGAAAAAGTCCTGGCTGGCGGCGGCGCGTTGCCCGTGGACCTGGCTGATGCGCGACTGCACGTCGCTGGGCAGGCCCAAACTGTCTACCTCTTCGAGCAGGGCAGCGTGCAGCTTGCCGCCGAGCAGCTCGGTGTGGGGCAGGGCGCGGCGATAGAAAATCGCATTGCCTTCGCGGCGCGTAGCCACCAGCTCGGCCTGGGCCAGCACCTTGAGGTGGTGGCTCATGCCGGATTGGCCGATGGCGAAGATCTGCGCCAGCTCCAGCACCCCAAAAGAGTCGTTGGCCAGTGCGCGCAACACGTTCAGGCGCAACGGATCACCAGCGGCCTTGCATAAGGCAGCCAGCTCATCGCCGTCGTCGGGACGCAGGGAGGGCACGGGTAGGTTCATAAGGCCAGCAGTCTAGTGACGGGTGGAAATCCCCGCAAGGCCAATATCAAAAAGTTTTGATATTGGTCGATAATCGGTAGTTATAAGCAGCCGCTATAACCTTTAGACGAACCGGTGGGCTGTTTCTGCAAGCCAATGCCGGGTAAACCGCAGGAAAAACACCTACAAGTGACTATCTGTCATTGCCCGCAGGCGGTGGCTGAGGGAAAATGCCGGTCCTTTTTTCCGTTTCTTCTACTCAAACTCCAGGAGATCAGCGATGCCCAGCCGTCGTGAGCGTGCCAACGCCATTCGTGCCCTCAGCATGGATGCCGTGCAAAAAGCCAACAGCGGCCATCCCGGTGCCCCGATGGGCATGGCGGATATCGCCGAGGTACTTTGGCGTGACTACCTGAAGCACAACCCGAGCAACCCGTCGTTCGCTGACCGTGACCGGTTCGTGCTGTCCAACGGCCACGGCTCGATGCTGATCTACTCGCTGCTGCACCTGACCGGCTACGACGTCACCATCGATGACCTCAAGAGCTTCCGCCAGCTGCACAGCCGCACCCCGGGCCACCCGGAATTCGGCTACACCCCAGGCGTCGAGACCACCACTGGCCCGCTGGGCCAGGGCCTGGCCAACGCCGTGGGTTTTGCGCTGGCGGAAAAAGTATTGGGCGCGCAGTTCAACCGCCCTGGCCACAACATTGTCGACCACCACACCTACGTGTTCCTGGGTGATGGCTGCATGATGGAAGGTATTTCCCACGAAGTCGCTTCCCTGGCCGGCACCCTGGGCCTGGGCAAGCTGATTGCCTTCTACGATGACAACGGCATCTCCATCGACGGCGAAGTCGAAGGCTGGTTCACCGACGACACGCCAAAGCGTTTCGAAGCCTACAACTGGCAGGTGATCCGCAACGTTGACGGTCACGATCCGGAAGAGATCAAGACCGCCATCGACACCGCGCGCAAGAGCGAGCAGCCGACCCTGATCTGCTGCAAGACCATCATCGGTTTCGGCTCGCCGAACAAGCAAGGTAAAGAAGACTGCCACGGCGCCCCACTGGGTGACGCGGAAATCGCCTTGGCTCGTGAAGCGCTGAAGTGGAACCATGGCCCGTTCGAAATCCCGGCTGACATCTACGCCGAGTGGAGCGCCAAGGAAAAAGGCCTGGCCGCCGAAGCCGAGTGGGACCAGCGTTTTGCTGCCTACTCCGCCGAATTCCCGGAATTGGCCAACGAGCTGGTGCGCCGCCTGGCCGGTGACCTGCCTGCCGACTTCTCGGAAAAAGCCTCGGCCTACATCGCCGAAGTCGCGGCCAAGGGCGAGACCATCGCCAGCCGTAAAGCCAGCCAGAACACCCTGAACGCCTTTGGCCCATTGCTGCCTGAGATCCTCGGCGGTTCGGCTGACCTGGCCGGTTCCAACCTGACCCTGTGGAAAGGTTGCAAAGGTGTCTCGGCCGAAGACGCCAGCGGCAACTACATGTACTACGGCGTGCGCGAGTTCGGCATGAGCGCCATCATGAACGGCGTGTCCCTGCACGGCGGCCTGGTGCCTTACGGCGCGACCTTCCTGATGTTCATGGAATACGCGCGTAATGCGGTACGTATGGCCGCGCTGATGAAGAAGCGGGTGATCCATGTGTACACCCACGACTCCATCGGCCTGGGCGAAGACGGCCCGACGCACCAGCCGGTCGAGCAACTGACCAGCCTGCGTACCACGCCGAACCTGGATTGCTGGCGCCCAGCCGACGCCGTGGAATCGGCCGTGGCCTGGAAGCACGCGATCGAGCGTAAGGACGGCCCTTCGGCGCTGATCTTCTCGCGTCAGAACCTGCAACACCAAGTGCGTACCGACGCGCAGATCGCCAACATCAGCCGTGGCGGTTATGTGCTCAAAGACTGCATCGGCGAGCCGGAACTGATCCTGATCTCCACAGGCTCCGAAGTCGGCCTGACTGTTCAGGCCTACGACAAGCTGACCGCCCAGGGCCGCAATGTTCGCGTTGTGTCCATGCCGTGCACCAGCCTGTTCGAAGCCCAGGATGCCGACTACAAGCAATCGGTATTGCCGTTGCAGGTCAGCGCGCGTATCGCCATCGAAGCGGCGCACGCCGACTACTGGTACAAGTACGTGGGCCTGGAAGGCCGCGTGATCGGCATGACCACCTACGGTGAGTCGGCGCCGGCGCCAGCGTTGTTCGAAGAATTCGGTTTCACCCTGGAAAACATCCTGGGTCAGGCTGAAGAGCTGCTGGAAGACTAAGTCAGTCTGCGTTGTCTGTACTGGCGCCATCGCGGGCAAGCCCGCTCCCACATTTGGATTACGGTCTAATGTGGGAGCGGGCTTGCCCGCGATGGCGTCAGAACATTCGACACCGAACTCACCTTGATCGAGAACCCCATGCCTCAACCGCGTCCCTACAAAGTTGCACTCAACGGCTACGGCCGCATTGGTCGTTGCGTCTTGCGTGCTCTGTTCGAGCGAGGGGCGGCGGCCGGGTTTGAAATTGTGGCGATCAACGATTTGGCTGACATGGCCAGCATCGAATACCTGACACGCTTTGACTCCACCCACGGCCGCTTCCCCGGCGAAGTTCGGGTCGAGGGCGATTGTCTGCATATTAATGGCACCTGCGTGAAGGTCTTGCGCAGTGCCACCCCAGAAGGCATCGACTGGAAAGCACTGGGCGTTGACCTGGTGCTGGAATGTTCCGGTGTCTACCACACCCGTGCCGATGGCCAGCGTTTTCTCGACGCCGGCGCACCGCGTGTGCTGTTTTCCCAGCCGATGGCCAGCGAGGCGGATGTGGACGCCACCATCGTCTACGGTATCAACCAGGATTGCCTGACCGGCGATGAACTGCTGGTGTCCAACGCCTCCTGCACCACCAACTGCAGCGTGCCGCTGTTGCGCCTGCTGGATCAGGCGATCGGTATCGATTATGTGTCGATCACCACGATTCACTCGGCGATGAACGACCAGCCGGTGATCGACGCCTATCATCATGAAGACCTGCGCCGCACGCGCTCGGCGTTCCAGTCGGTGATTCCGGTGTCTACCGGCCTGGCCCGTGGCATCGAGCGACTGTTGCCGGAACTTGCCGGGCGAATCCAGGCCAAAGCCGTACGGGTGCCGACGGTGAATGTGTCCTGTCTGGACATCACCATGCAAACCGTCAGCGACACTGACGCGACGGAGGTCAACCGGATCTTGCGCGACGCCGCCACCAGCGGCCCGCTCAAAGGCCTGCTGGCCTACACCGAGTTGCCGCACGCCAGTTGTGATTTCAACCATGACCCGCATTCGGCGATTGTCGATGCCAGCCAGACCCGTGTTTCCGGCCCCAGGCTGGTGAACATCCTGGCGTGGTTCGACAACGAATGGGGTTTTGCCAACCGCATGCTGGATGTGGCAGAGCACTATCTGCACATCGCTTCTAAACAACCTCAACAGTAATTCAGGAACTGCGACCCATGACCGTGTTGAAGATGACCGACCTCGATCTGCAAGGTAAGCGCGTACTGATTCGCGAAGACCTCAACGTCCCAGTCAAGGACGGTGTTGTCACCAGCGATGCGCGAATCCTGGCCTCGCTGCCGACCATCAAGCTGGCCCTGGAAAAAGGCGCGGCCGTGATGGTCTGCTCCCACCTGGGTCGCCCGACCGAAGGTGAGTTCAGCGCCGAAAACAGCCTCAAGCCTGTAGCCGACTACCTGAGCAAGGCCCTGGGCCGCGACGTGCCGCTGGTAGCCGACTACCTGGGCGGCGTTTCTGTTGCGCCTGGCGATATCGTGCTGTTCGAAAACGTGCGCTTTAACAAAGGCGAGAAAAAGAACAGCGACGAACTGGCCCAGCAATACGCGGCCCTGTGCGACGTGTTCGTGATGGACGCTTTCGGTACCGCGCACCGCGCCGAAGGCTCGACCCATGGCGTGGCCAAGTTCGCTAAAGTTGCAGCGGCTGGCCCATTGCTGGCTGCTGAGCTGGATGCATTGGGCAAGGCGCTGGGTGCTCCGGCACAACCGATGGCTGCCATCGTGGCCGGCTCCAAAGTGTCGACCAAGCTGGACGTGCTCAACAGCCTCAGCCAGATCTGCAACCAGCTGATCGTCGGCGGCGGCATCGCCAACACCTTCTTGGCCGCAGCCGGGCACCCGGTGGGAAAATCGCTGTATGAGCCAGACCTGCTCGACACTGCCCGCGCCATCGCCGCCAAAGTCAGCGTGCCGCTGCCGGTGGACGTGGTGGTTGCCAAGGAATTCGCGGAAAGCGCCGAAGCCACCGTCAAGCTGATTGCTGACGTGGCGGCTGACGACATGATCCTGGATATCGGCCCACAAACGGCGGCTAACTTTGCGCAACTGCTGAAAGCCTCCCAGACCATTCTGTGGAACGGCCCGGTCGGTGTGTTTGAGTTCGACCAGTTCGGCAACGGCACCAAAGTGCTGGCCAAGGCGATTGCCGAAAGCTCGGCATTCTCCATCGCCGGTGGTGGTGACACCCTGGCAGCCATCGATAAATATGGCGTTGCTGACCAGATCTCCTACATTTCTACCGGTGGCGGCGCATTCCTCGAGTTCGTCGAAGGCAAAGTGTTGCCGGCCGTTGAAGTGCTGGAAACCCGAGCCAAAGGTTAAGGCTCGTGATCCGGAAAAGGAGCATTCCCATGATCAAGTCGTTGGCACTGGTGATCGCAGCGGGCCTGTTGGCCGGCTGCGGCAGCACGCCAAGCGCTGTGCCCGAGGCTGAAAAGCCTGGGGCTGCGCCGAAAAAAAGCTGCTACCAGGCCGACTGGCAGGCCGAAACCATGCCGGTGATCAACAAGCGCATCGGCAATGAACGGCTGGAACAATACGACGCCGCGCCCAACGGTCAGGAACAGGGTTGCCCATGACGGGTCTGATCAACTAACCGACAGCAGTGGCGGCCCTTGGGGTCGTCGTTCGAGGAGTGGCAATGAAAGGCGTTTTCGCCCTCGCAGCCCTGGCCTTGTTGGCCGGTTGCAGCAGCATGAACATGTTCAACAAGGCCGCAGAACCGGCAGACAAATGGACCACCTGGACCTGCGACAGCAAGGCCGAGGTCAACTGGCGCTTTACCAATGCGGCACGTTCCGAAGTGGATGTACGCCTCGGTGGTTCGGACCAGGTTTATCGCCTTAAACAAGAGGTTGCCGCCTCGGGCGTGCTGTACAGCGACGGCCAGCTGGCGTTTCACACAAAAGGTGAGGAAGGCCTGGTTTACTGGGTCGCCACCGATGATTTGATTGGGCGTGGCTGTAAGGCCCAGTAAGAAGATCGAATGGGAGAGCAGATTGTGTGGCGAGGGAGCTTGCTCCCGCTGGAGTGCGAAGCGCTCCTGAAAACTTGGGGCCGCTGCGCAGCCCAGCGGGAGCAAGCTCCCTCGCCACATCAAGCCAGCTCCCACATTGATCCGGTTCCAAAGTCACTTATGTGTAAACCGGACACTGCAATAACGATTCAGCAGCTCAAGCTTAACCCCTTGATCTGCAATAACTTGAATAGCAGCCGCCGCTACGGCAGGCTTGCACGATTAACGACCCTCGACCGGGAGAGACAACACAATGGCACTTATCAGCATGCGTCAAATGCTGGACCACGCAGCCGAGTTCGGCTACGGCGTCCCAGCCTTTAACGTCAACAACCTTGAGCAGATGCGCGCCATCATGGAAGCCGCTGACAAGACCGACTCCCCCGTGATCGTCCAGGCTTCGGCCGGTGCGCGCAAATACGCCGGCGCCCCGTTCCTGCGTCACCTGATCCTCGCCGCTATCGAAGAATTCCCGCACATCCCGGTGTGCATGCACCAGGACCACGGCACCAGCCCTGACGTGTGCCAGCGCTCCATCCAACTGGGTTTCAGCTCGGTAATGATGGACGGCTCCCTGGGCGAAGACGGCAAGACCCCAACCGACTACGAGTACAACGTGCGCGTAACCCAGCAAACCGTGGCCATGGCTCACGCCTGTGGGGTTTCGGTTGAAGGCGAGCTGGGCTGCCTGGGTTCCCTGGAAACCGGTATGGCCGGCGAAGAAGACGGCATCGGCGCCGAAGGCGTGCTGGATCACAGCCAGATGCTGACCGACCCGGAAGAAGCCGCTGACTTCGTGAAAAAGACCCAAGTGGACGCCCTGGCCATCGCCATCGGCACCAGCCACGGCGCCTACAAGTTCACCAAGCCGCCTACAGGTGACGTGCTGGCTATCGACCGCATCAAGGAAATCCACAAACGCATCCCTAACACCCACCTGGTGATGCACGGCTCTTCCTCGGTCCCGCAAGAATGGTTGGCGATCATCAACCAGTACGGCGGCGACATCAAAGAAACCTACGGCGTGCCGGTTGAAGAAATCGTCGAAGGCATCAAGTACGGCGTGCGCAAGGTCAACATCGACACCGACCTGCGCCTGGCGTCCACCGGCGCAATGCGTCGCCTGATGGCTACCAACCCGAGCGAATTTGACCCGCGTAAATTCTTCGGCGCTACCGTGACCGCGATGCGTGATGTGTGTATCGCTCGCTACGAAGCGTTTGGTACTGCCGGTAATGCTTCGAAGATCAAGCCGATCTCGTTGGAAGCGATGTACCAGCGTTACCTGAAAGGTGAGTTGAACGCCAAGGTGAACTGAGCCTTAAGCGTTTAAAAAGAAGCCCGCAGCGATGCGGGCTTTTTTGTGGCCGGGATTTGATCAGGCAGCGATATCGAAACCTCGGTGCTCAATGACGCGGAACACGTCGCTCACGTCCTGCACCAGAATACGTGCGGTATTGGCCACGTTATTCAGGTCGCGCTCGGCGAAGTCCGGGAGGCTGGAGCAGGCCATCAGGTTGAGGTGTTCGAGGGCGGCGTTGAGGCGTTCGCGCAGGCAGGCGTGGAGGTCGGGCAGTGGGGCGGCGCTGTCGATCAAGAGCACCGGTGAATCGGTGGCGGATTCGGTGCAGGGGTAGAAGCGGCGGGGCGGTAATGGGTCGGTCATGGTGAATATTCCTCGTATCTAGAAGGACTACCGCCGATCGCTGCGAAACGAATGGGTGGTAGCTGTGTGCGGGTTCGCAGACCGAGGATACGAGGAACCCGGCAGACCCGAAGGTCTCCCACACACAGCCACCATAAAGTAAACGTCGGGCGCAGAAGCGCTCCTCGTTGCATTCATGATGCTCGGTTACACACGTATCGTTAGGGCTGCGAAACCCTATCGCTGTCCTCAGCGACGGGGCGAACTATAAGCGGCGATCTGTCCGCCCGCAACGGTCGTGTAGGACCAACCTCGATCCCCGAACCGATGGAGATCCAATGTGGGAGCCGGGCAAGCCCGGCTCCCACAGGGTTCGGTGGTGTGTTTAAGAGGTCGGAGTAATCAGGGAATAGTCTTGGTGTTTGTCGGAGTTTGCCTACGAATAGTGGCGACTCAACAGTTGTTTACGATCGGAAGCATCCTAAAGCCGGTCAGTAGAACGCACAGTGTCTTGATGGTTTTTCTGTTTTATTTGTACACCATTGAAAGTGCGCTTTTATCGCCTTCGAATCATTTAAGGTTGGGCTTTGAAATGTATTCGATGAGAGAGAAGTGATAATGAACTTTATTAAAGTTGCTGGCATTTTCATAGCGTTGATGGCAGTGGGCTCTGCTGCGTCGGTCTATGGGAAAGGCAGGGTATATACAGCGTCTGTTGACGATAAGGGAACGGTCTATGCGCAATCGCCCACGTGGATTAAAGAAGTAAAATTGACTGCGCAACCTGACTACTTTTCAGAGTATAAAGTTAGATTCGTGCCCGGTGTTTTTAAAGAGGTGCCGAGCTTCTGTACGGTGTCGGTGACGGATGTGTACTCTAATGAACGTATCTTCTATGGTCACGCCAAGTTGGGTGGGCTGCCGGCGATCAATTACATTAATGTATTGACACTCATGGTGGGTGATAACAAACCCGCCGGCGATTCTTCAATGGGCTTTATGCTGATGTGCGTTGATTAAACCCACTAAGAGGCCCCGTTACTAACGGGGCTTCTTTCACGCTCTACTCGTGATCAATATCTAACTTGGCAAACGTCACCCGTGCGCCTTCCTTGCTGTCGCCGCTGTTGTCCTGCACATACACCCCTGCCTTGAAGTACAGCGGTTTCGCACCCCACGCGGCGCCTATGCGCTCGTTCCATTCGCCATCTGCGGCATACACATTGAGCAGCCCGGCTTTATTGAGGTTGATCACGTAGGTAAAGCTTTTGTTGAGTGGCACATTGGAGGCGACGGTGACCACGCGCCCCTCACCATCATCCGGGCGCATGCGCACCTTGGCGACGATGTTGCCGGTCTGGGTTTTTTCCTTGAATTGATACTCCAGTTTGATCAGCGGTTTCTGGCTGTCATACGCGTGGATCTGGCCGATGACCACTTTGCCGCTGGAGGGCACCTGGTTGACGGCCACGGTGGCGCGCAGGAAGTTGTTGGCTTCGTTGTAAGTCCAGTTGCGCAGGCGCCCATCGGCGTAGGTTTCGCGTAACTCGCTGCGTGGGTAGATGGCGTTTTCGGTGCGGGTGCCGGTCACGGGTGTCCAGAATTGCACGTTGCTGCCTTCGGCCTGGAAGTACTGGTCCTTGAAGCCGCTCAGCAGCTTGGGGGTGTCGATGGTCGTGGGCGGGGAGCCGACCGGGATGCTGAGGTTCCAGGTGGAAAGGTCGATCATGGTGTTGGCCTTTTACAGAGGGTGAAGGCTTTAGCCCGAGGGCTGTACAGGTTCTTTATAGGCGGTGGTTGTCCGGTTGTTAAACAGTTTGTGGCAAATTATTGGCGTCAGCTAAATGCCAAAAAGCCATGTTTCCCACAGGCCGTGGGCTGTAGGGCTTGACCGTTAGTCGGCTTCCTGAGCTTTGGCGCAATGATGGCATCCACGTCACTTCTGCTTTTTTTAAAGCGGGGCTAGAGTGAGCCCTCAGTGTTTGTCCGGTTTTTGTAGCAGAAGTGACCGGTGCAGCCCCTCAAGGAAGAGACGTAGCATGGATTGCGCTCCACACCCCGGCGATGGCAGTTCGGTTCTTTTGGTCGTCGATGACTACCCGGAAAACCTCATCAGCATGCGTGCGCTTTTGCAGCGTGAAGACTGGCACGTGATCACGGCCGCTTCCGGGCTGGAAGCCTTGGAGTTGCTGCTTGCCCACGAGGTCGACCTGGTCTTGCTGGATGTACGCATGCCCGGCATGGATGGCTTTGAAGTCGCACGCCTGATGCGTGGCAGCCAGCGCACACGCATGACGCCGATTATCTTTCTCACGGCCCACGCCCAATCGTCCGCCGCTGTGCAGGAAGGCTATGCCAGCGGCGCAATCGACTATCTGTTCAAACCCTTTGACCCGCAGGTGCTCAAGCCCAAGGTCCAGGCCCTGCTGGAGCAGCAGCGCAACCGCCGTGCCTTGCAGCGCCTGAGCCACGACCTGGAGTTGGCGCGTGCCTTCAACGCCTCGGTGCTCGACAACGCCGCCGAAGGCCTGTTGGTGGTGGGCGAGGGCAGTGTGATCGAGTACGCCAACCCGGCTATTTCACGCTTGCTGAACGCCACCATGGCCGAGTTGCAGGGCGAGAGCTTCTTGAGTTTCCTGCAAAAGCCCCATGTGCCCGCGTGGTTGAGTTTCCCGATGTACGAGGCATACCGCCGGGGTGAAACGTGGCGTCAGCACGACGCGATTTTGCGCACCGGCCGTGGTCAGCAGGTGCCCGTGGCGTTGTCCTGTGCACCGCTGCCCGCCGAGCAGAAGGCCATGGTGGTGACCGTGCTGGACATGTCCGAGGTACGCCATCTGCACCAGCAGTTGGAGTTCCAGGCCGTGACCGATCCGTTGACGGGGCTATTGAACCGGCGCGGCTTTCACCAGGCGGTGGAGAACATCTTGCTGCGCAGTGAGCGTAACGAGCAGTCGCTGGTGTTGCTGTATCTGGACCTGGACGGTTTCAAACGGGTCAATGACTCGTTGGGCCACGACGCGGGTGACCGCGTGCTGCGCTGGGTCTCGGAGCAGATGCAGGCCTGCTTGCGCTCCTGCGACATTCTCGGGCGTATGGGCGGGGATGAATTCACCGCATTGCTGGAGTTGGAGTGCCCGGAGCAGGCCGCCAAGATTTCGGAAAAACTGATCGAAAGAGTGTCTGTGTGCCAGCAAGTGGACGGTTTGGAGGTGATGCTTGGCGTCAGCATCGGCATCGCGACGTTCCCGGACTGCGGCTCCGACCTGAGCGGCCTGTTGCGTGCGGCGGATATCGCCATGTACGAAGCCAAGCGCGCGGGCCGTCAGCAATATCGCTATTACGATCAGGAAATGAACGGCCGCGCCCGTTCGCGGTTGATGCTGGAAGACAGCGTGCGCACCGCGATTCAAAACAAGGACTTCACCCTGGTCTACCAGCCCCAGGTCTCGTTGGAAGACGGGCGCTTGCGCGGTGTCGAGGCGCTGCTGCGCTGGCAGCACCCCAGCGTCGGCGATGTGCCGCCGGGCTTATTCTTGCCGCTGCTTGAAGAGGCGCGGCTGATCAGCCAGTTGAGCGCCTGGATCTACCAGCAAGTCGCTGCCCAGCGCCAAGCCTGGCAAGCCACCTTCGATCAAGAGTTGGTGCTGAGCGTGAGCTTGAGTGCCAGCCAGTTCAATATGCCCAACCTCGCCAGCCAACTGCAGCAGGTACTCGAGCGGCATGGCTTACAGGGGCGCCAGCTGGAGGTGGAAATCAGCGAAGACAGCCTGATGAGTAACCTGGAAGAGACCCATAAGCAGCTTAAGTTATTGCGCCAGATCGGCGTGCGCATTGCCTTGGATGACTTCGGCCTGGGCCAATGCTCCCTGGCCCACCTGCGGGACCTGGAGTTCGATACGCTCAAGCTCGACCCGCAACTGGTGGCGCGCCTGCCAGGCTCGGTAAGGGACGCGGCAATGGCGCGCAGTATCATCCAGTTATGCGCACATTTTGAGGTGTTGGTGATCGCCGAGGGTGTGGAAACCCTCGAGCAGTCAACGTGGCTCAAGGCCAATGGCTGCGCATTTATTCAGGGGCCGTTGGCTGCCCAACCGTTGGTGGCGGAGGAAGTGGCTGCCTGGTCCCACCCTCGTCTGCTGTGAATTCGCTACACTGGCGGCCTTCAAACCCTGTTGCAGAACCCCATGACCGCGCTGAAATACCTCCAGGCCTACCCCGCAGCGCTCCAGGAGCAAGTGCGCCAATTGATCGCCAAGGACCAATTGGGCGCCTACCTGGAGCAACGCTACCCCGAGCGCCACGGCGTGCAGAGCGACAAGGCGTTATACAGCTATGCCCTGGCGTTGAAGCAGGAACACTTGCGCAACGCGCCGGCCATCGACAAAGTGCTGTTCGACAACCGCCTGGACCTCACCCACCGCGCCCTGGGCCTGCACACCACGATTTCACGGGTGCAGGGCGGCAACCTCAAAGCCAAGAAAGAAATCCGCATTGCGGCGCTGTTCAAGGAAGCCGCACCGGAGTTTCTGCGCATGATCGTGGTGCACGAGCTGGCGCACTTCAAGGAATCGGACCACAACAAGGCGTTTTATAAACTCTGTGAGTACATGATGCCGGGCTACCATCAGGTGGAGTTCGACCTGCGGGTGTACCTCACGTATCGCGACTTGCAGGGCAAGCCCTAACTTCAAAAGGCGTCGAGCATGGATGTGAGCAAGACCAAAAGCAGTTTCTACCGCCGCCTGTATGTGGCCTACCTGATCGACAGCGGCCAGGCCAGCAGCGTGCCGGCACTCACCGACGCCACCGGGATGCCACGGCGCACGGCGCAGGACACGATTGCGGCGTTGGCTGATCTGGATATTGTGTGTGAGTTTGAGCAGGAGGATGGCGCGCGCAATCATGCCGGGCGTTATCGGATTCGTAGCTGGGGCGCGATTGATCGGCGCTGGATCGAGGCGAACCTTGCGGCGGTCAAGCAGGTGTTGGGTTATCCCTGAACCGGGTGCTTGCAGCTCTGGCCTCATCGCAGACAAGCCAGCTCCCACACTTGAAGTATTCGCAATTCAACGTGTGGGAGCTGGCTTGCCTGCGATGGCGTCCTTACTGGCGCCGCATACCAATATGGGGAATGTCATCCTCCAGGTATTCCTCACCCGCCACTTCAAATCCATACTTGCCGTAATACCCTTGCAAATGCGCCTGGGCTGACAGATAGATCGGCGTCTGCGGCCAGATGTCTTCAATGCGCTTGAGGGCTTCTTCCATCATCTGGTGCCCCAGCCCGGTACCGCGTGCCACCGGCGCGACGATCACCCGGCCAATCACCACATCACCGCCCTGGGATTCCGGGTCCAGCAGGCGCAGGTAGGCCACCAGCACGTCATCTTGCCAGGCCATCAAGTGGTGGGTATCGCCCGAAAGATCCTGCCCGTCGAGGTCTTGATAAACGCATTTTTGCTCGACGACAAACACCTCATTGCGCAGACGCATAATGGTGTACAGCTGCTCTTTGCCGAGGTCTTCGTGATGTTTGCAGACCCATTCAACCGTCATGGCGTTTTCCCTTATTAATGTCTGTGGCCGATAGTAAGCGCCGCCGCCCGTCCTGTCTAAATTGAGCATTTTTGTGAATGGCGTCAATTTGCCATCATTCAGTCCGATCGCCACGGGCTTCTTTGTGTAATCTGCAATACAGGCTCATTGATGAGCTACTGTTATCAGGCCAATGCCTGCCCGCCAAGGACTTTGAGCATGCCGCGATTTTCTCGTGCCGTTGCTTTAATAGGAGTGTTGCTGCTGGCTCAGCCGGCGGTGGCGCAGCGCCTGCGACTGGTAGCGGATGTATGGCCACCGTTTACCGATTCGACCTTGATCAACGGCGGCCTGGCCACTGATATTGTCAGTACGGCGCTGGCCCGAGCAGGCTATGCCAGTGATTTCGAACAAGTGCCATGGGCGCGGGCGCTGATGGGCGTGGGCGATGGCCGTTATGACGTGTTGATCAACGCCTGGTACGACGATGCCCGCACCAAGCTGGGCCAGTTTTCCGGCGAATACCTGATGAATCGCGTGCGGTTTATCAAGCGCCGCGACGACCCCATCGATTATCAGAACCTGGAGCAACTGCACGACGATCCCATCGCCGTGGTGCGCGGCTACGCCTATTCGGCGGCGTTCGACCAGGATGCGCAGTTGCAGAAAGTGCCGGTGCATAACTTCGCCATGGCGGTGCGTATGCTCGCGGCCAAACGCGTCAAGCTGACGCTGGAAGATGAGTTTGTGGCCCGCTATTACCTGGCGCGGGAGTCGCCACGGGTGCGCAACGCGGTGGAGTTTTTACCCAAGCCGTTGAGCGAGAACAGCCTGCATATTCTGGTGAGCCTGAAGAACCCGGAGCATGAACAGATCGTGGCCAGCTTTGATCGGGAGATTGCGCGGATGAAGGCAGATGGCAGTTATGCGCGGTTGATGAAGGAGCATGGGATGTAGTGTTTCTGCTGGCCCCATCGCAGGCAAGCCAGCTCCCACATTTTGAATGGCGAACACCTTCAAAGGTGGGAGCCGGCTTGCCTGCGATGGCGGTCTACGCTGCGCTGGTATCTTTGATCAAATGCGCCGCCAACGTGCGCAACGGCCCCAACTGCCGGCAAATCAACGCCAGTTGCGTCTGCACCAGCCGCTGCCCTTCATCGATCTCATCGGGCATCTGCTCCAGGTCCGCCGCCAACGCTTCCTCGGCATCACTCTGAATCGCGATGGGCTGCTTGTTGGCCAGCCCCGTGGCGATTTCGTCGATACTCGCCGCCAGGCTGTTACCGGCGCCGTCGATCAGATGTTCACGCACGTCGGCCGGTAATTGAGTCTCCCGATGCGCACCCAGCCCGGAAAGGTAACTGAGCAAGGTGTGCGACAGCACCAGAAAGCGGAAGCCCACATCGGCTTCCTTACGGAAATGCCCAGGTTCCATGAGCATATTCGCCAGCGTGGTCGACAGCGCCGCATCGGCGTTGTGCGCATTGCGCCGCGCCAGCCGGTAGGCCAGGTCGTCGCGCTTGCCGGCGGCGTATTGCTGCATGATCTGGCGCAGGTAAATGCTGTTGCAGGTCAGGGTGTTGGCCAGCACTTTGTTCAGGCGCCGGCCTTGCCAGTCCGGCAGGAACAGGAAGACCGCCAGGCCTGCAATCAAGCTACCCAGCAAGGTATCGAACAGGCGTGGCAGGAACAGCCCGTAACCGTCGCCCACCTGGTTGAAGCAGAACAGCACCATCAGGGTGATCGCCGCCGTGGCCAACGTGTAGCGGGTGGTGCGGTTGATAAAGAACACCAGGCCTGCGGCGATGGCGAACATCGACTGCACCAAAGGGTTTGGGAACAGGTCGAACAGCGCCCAGGCCACGGTCAGGCCGATGGCGGTGCCGATGATCCGCTGGCCCAGCTTGCGCCGCGTGGCGCCGTAGTTGGGTTGGCACACGAACAGGGTGGTGAGGATGATCCAGTAGCCTTGGGACGGGTGGATCAAGTGCACCATCCAATAGCCGATACTCAGTGCCAGCGGCAGGCGCAGGGCGTGACGGAACAGCAGTGACGTCGGCGTCAGTTGCGTGCGCAGGCGCGTCCACATTTCCTTGAGGTTGCGCGGGGCACGGTCCAGCAGGCTACTGTCGGTGGCGTCGGCCAGGGAGTCGGGGTTGCTGGCATCGCCGAGCAGGCGGTCGAGGGTGGACAGGTTGGCGGCCAACGCACGCAACGAACGCAACAGGCCACGCCAGGCCGGGTTGCTCTGGATGCGCAGGTGTTCCAGGGAGGCGTTCAGGTCGCCCAGGGCTTCAGCGAAGCTGTCGTCATAAATGAACGGCTGGCGCAGCTGGATCGATTCGGCCAGGGCCTGGCAGGCCTTGCCTTGCTGGCGCAACAGGCGCTGGCAGCGGAACAGCACGTCGCTGTGGAAGAAGGCTTCAGCCAGGGCGTTGTAAGGGTAGTGGGACGAGCTGGCGCGTTCGTGTATATCCTGGGCCAGAAAGTACAGCTTCAGGTAACGGCTGACTTTTGAGCCGGGGCGGCCATTGCCTACGCGGTGCAGGATGATTTCTTTCGCGGCATTCAGCGCCGCCACCACCCGGCCGTTTTGCTGGGCCAGTTCCAGGCGGCGCGCTTCCACATCCAGTTGGCGGATCGGCTCGAACAGCGACGATTTAAGCTTGAGGTAACGCCCCAGCTCCCGAAACAACCGCGCCAGGCTTTGCTGCACCGGCTGGTTGGAAAACAGCGCCTGCCACAGCACCGACAGCGCGCCATACCACGCGGCGCCGGCCACCAGCAGCAACGGCTCGTGCCAGAAGTCGGTGACGGCGCCACCGCGCTGGTCCACACCGATCATGGTGTACACCGACAGAATCAACGTCGCTGAAGCAATCGCGCCATACCGTTCGCCCAACGCGCCGAGCATGGTCAGGCAGAAGCTGGCCAGGGCCAGGGCGATGGCGAAGATCCACGGATAAGGGAACAGCAGTTCAACCGACAGCGCGGCAACACTGAAACACACCAGCGTTACCGCCAACGCATTCAGGCGGCCCTGCCAACTGTCATCGGTCTCGGCCAGGGCGCTGGCGATAATCCCCAGGAACAGCGGGATCAGCAGGGTCATTTCGTTTTGATACCAGCACAGCGCCATGCTGCCGGTGAGGGCGATGAATACCCGAACGCTGTAACTGAATTTATCCAGCGCCCACAGGCGCCGCATGGACTGCTTGAACGAGGTCGATGACATGAAGTCTGGAGTCTTCCGGGACGATGCCGCTAAATTGAGCCAGTAATGACGCCACGGCAAGCGTGGCGATCACATGTAACAGCAAAATTTATTCCAGCCAATTGCTCAAGGACACCACGGAACCATTGTGGGAGCTGGCTTGCCTGCGATAGCGACGTTGGATTCACCGCCGCTATCGCAGCGGTGCGACGATTCGACGAGCCAGCTCCCACCTGTTGACCGCGTACAACCTTCAGGCGTATTGGGCGGCTGCGTAACCGGAAGCCCATGCCCACTGGAAGTTGAACCCACCCAGGTGACCGGTCACATCCAGCACTTCACCGATAAAGTACAAGCCCGGGCTTTTCAGCGACTCCATGGTCTTGGACGACACTTCCCGCGTGTCCACGCCACCCAGCGTCACCTCGGCCGTGCGATAGCCTTCGGTGCCCGCCGGTACCAACTGCCAGCTCGACAGCTTTTGCGCGATGTCGGCCACTTCGGCGTGGGTGTATTGCTTCATCGGCTTGGACACAAACCAGATCTGCGCCAACAGGTTGGCCATCTTCTTGGTGAAGATCTCACCCAGCAGGGTTTTCAGCTCGCTGTTGGGGTGCTCGACCTGTTGCTGTTGCAGCCAGGAGTGCGCGTCGTGGTCGGGCAGCAGGTTGATTTCAACCGTGTCACCGGTCTCCCAGTAGGAAGAGATCTGCAAAATCGCCGGGCCACTGAGGCCACGGTGGGTAAACAAGATGTTCTCGCGAAAGCTCTGGTCGTTGCAGCTCACCAGGCAATCCACGGACGTACCGGACAACTCGCCGCACAACTCCTTGAGCTGGTCGGTGATGGTGAACGGCACCAAGCCTGCGCGGGTCGGCAGCAGTTCGTGGCCAAACTGCTTGGCCACCTGGTAACCAAAACCGGTGGCGCCCAGGGTCGGAATCGACAGGCCGCCGGTGGCGATCACCAGGGATTCGCAGCGCAGTTCGCCCAAGGTGGTTTGCAGTTGATAGCCGCCGTCGACTTTGGCAATTTCCTCGATGGAGGTGTCCAGGTGCAGGCTCACGCCGGTCTGGATGCACTCATCGAGCAGCATGCCGAGGATGTCGCTGGACTTGTTATCGCAGAACAGCTGGCCGAGTTTTTTCTCGTGGTACGGCACGCCGTGCTTGGCCACCAGCCCGATGAAATCCCACTGGGTGTAGCGGGCCAGGGCCGACTTGCAGAAATGCGCGTTGTGCGAGAGGAAGTTGGCCGGCTCGGTGTACATGTTGGTGAAATTGCAGCGGCCACCGCCGGACATCAGGATCTTTTTGCCGGCCTTGTTGGCGTGGTCGATCAGCATCACCTTGCGCCCACGCCCGGCGGCGGTCAGCGCGCACATCAAGCCTGCGGCGCCGGCGCCAATGATCACAACTTCGGTCGAGCGCAAAACAGTTTCCTCATGTTCATCAGATCAGATCGTTCCCACGCTCTGCGTGGGAACGCATCCCGTGACGCTCTGCGTCACAAAGCGGACGCAGAGCGTCCATGGCGGCATTCCCACGCGGAGCGTGGGAACGATCAGGTCAGAGGATCCGCACGCGCAACGAGCGGCCTTTGATCTTGCCGTCATTCAAACGCTGCAACGCCTGCTTGGCGATCCCGCGCTCAACAGCCACGAACGCCTGGAAATCAAAGATCGCGATCTTGCCGACCTGGGCTCCCGGAATCCCGGCGTCACCGGTCAGTGCGCCAAGGATGTCGCCTGGGCGCACCTTGTCTTTACGGCCGGCGGCGATGCACAACGTGCTCATCTGTGGCAGCAACGGGCCACCGCTTTGCGGCTTGAGGTTGTCCAGTTGGTCCCAGTTCAGCGGCGACTTTTGCAGTTGCTCGATGGCCTGGGCACGGTGGGCTTCGGACGGCGCCACCAGGCTGATCGCAATACCGGTCTCACCGGCGCGACCGGTACGGCCTACGCGGTGGATGTGGATTTCCGAGTCGCGGGCCAGTTCGACGTTGATCACCATGTCCAGGGAGTCAATGTCCAGGCCACGGGCGGCGACGTCGGTCGCCACCAGCACCGAAGTGCTGCGGTTGGCGAACATCGCCAGTACCTGGTCACGGTCGCGCTGCTCCAGGTCGCCATGCAGGCCGACGGCGGAGATGCCTTTGGCGGTCAGGTGATCCACAGTTTCCTGCACTTGCTGCTTGGTAAAGCAGAACGCCACGCAAGACGCCGGGCGGAAGTGCGCCAGTACCTTGGTCACCGCGTCCATGCGCTCTTCCGGCGAAATCTCGTAGAAACGCTGCTCGATCTGGTCGTCGGAGTGGAAGGCTTCGGCCTTCACCTGCTGCGGCGCACGCATGAATTTGGAGGCCAACTGCTTGATGCTCACCGGGTAGGTGGCCGAGAACAGCAGGGTTTGGCGGCGTGGCGGGGTCTTGCTGATGATGTCTTCGATGGCGTCGTAGAAGCCCATGTCGAGCATGCGGTCGGCTTCGTCGAGGATCAGCGTGTTCAAGCCGTCCAGCACCAGCGAACCTTTGCGCAGGTGCTGCTGGATACGGCCTGGCGTGCCGACGATGACGTGGGCGCCGTGTTCCAGCGAGGCGATCTGCGGGCCGAGGGACACGCCGCCGCACAGGGTCAGTACCTTGATGTTGTCTTCGGCACGCGCCAGGCGACGGATTTCCTTGGCGACCTGGTCGGCCAGCTCACGCGTCGGGCACATCACCAGTGCCTGGCAGCCGAAGTAACGCGGGTTGATCGGGTTCAACAGGCCGATGCCGAAGGCGGCGGTCTTGCCGCTGCCGGTCTTGGCTTGGGCGATCAGGTCCAGCCCCTTGAGGATCACCGGCAAGCTTTGCGCCTGGATCTGCGTCATCTCGACGTAACCCAGCGAGTCGAGGTTAGCCAGCATGGCGGCGGACAGGGGCAAAGTATTAAAAGCGGTGGCGATGGTAGTCACGGGACTGGCTCTGCAAAACAAAATGTCGCGCAGTGTACCAGCCCTGTGGGATTTTCCCTGCAAGTTCTAGACGAGAAGCCTGTTAATGCTCAAGGTCGTGCTCGCGGCTGACCACCCGTTTGCCGTCTTTTGGCGACAGTTGCAGGAAGATCGCCGCCGCCAGCATGGCCATGATGCCCACGGTGAGGAAGGTCAGTTGGAACGCGCCCAGCACGCTTTCCACGCCGTCATTGCCAGCTTCGGCAGTAAAGCCGCCGAGCAGGGCACCGGCACAGGCTACGCCCAGGCTCAAGGACAATTGCGCCACCACCGAGAGCAAACTGTTGCCGCTGCTGGCCTGGGCGTCGTCGAGGTCGATCAGGGTGACGGTGTTCATCGCGGTAAATTGCAGCGAGTTGATCGCGCCCAGCACCGCCAGCATGCACAGCAGCAGCGGGTAGGGCGTGTGTTCGCTGACCAGGCCCATGCTGGCCAGCATGATGCCCAGCGCCAGCGTGTTTCCGGTGAGCACAATGCGATAGCCCAGCCGCTCGATCAGTGGCCGGGCGATGGACTTGGCAAACATCGCCGCCGCCGCCAGGGGCAGCATGCTCATCCCGGCTTCGGAGGGCGAATAACCCAGTGCCACCTGCAGCAGCAACGGCACCAGAAACGGCAGTGCGCCGCTGCCCAGCCGGGCGAACAGGTTGCCGAGGATGCCCACGGCAAAGGTGCGGGTCTTGAACAGTACCGGCGAGAACAGTGGGTTATCGATATGCCCGGCACGCAGCCAGTACGCGGCCAGGCAGGCGAGCCCGCCGAACAGCAGCAACATCACCCGCAGGTGCGGCAGGTGCAGTTCGCCCAGGCCTTCCATGGCGATGGTAATCAGCACCATCGCCGCGCCAAACAGCACAAACCCTACACTGTCAAAGCGCGTGCGTTCGCTGCCGCGCAAGTCGGGGATGAGTTTCCACACGGCGTAGCAACCGACCATGCCCACAGGCAGGTTGATCAGGAAGATCCAGTGCCAGGTCAGGTATTGCACCATCCAGCCGCCCATGGTCGGGCCGAGCAAGGGGCCGAGCAGGCCGGGAATGGTGATGAAGCCCATGATGCGTACGAGTTCGGAGCGTGGATAAGCACGCAAGACCACCAGCCGCCCGACCGGCAGCATCAGCGCGCCGCCCAAACCCTGGATGACCCGCGCGCCCACCAGCATGGTCAAGGTGCTCGACAAGGCGCACAGCAAGGAGCCAATGCTGAACAGCATGATCGCGCCGAAGAAGATTTTTTTGGTACCGAAGCGGTCGGCCACCCAGCCCGAAGCCGGGATCAGCAAGGCGACGGTGAGCATGTAGGCGATCACCACCCCTTGCATGCGCAGCGGGTTTTCCGCCAAGTCCCGCGCCATGGCCGGCAGGGCGGTGTTGAGAATCGTCCCGTCCAGCGACTGCATGAAGAAGGCAATCGCTACCACCCAGGGTAGCCAGCGGGCGGTCTTGGCATCGAGAGGGGCGCGATTCGGCATGTGAACCCTTTTATTAGCAGGCTATGTGTTGGCGATTATGCGCCATCCGTCGCCCCTTTTCCCACTGGCGGTTCGTCTAATTCCGACAGCGTTGCGTGCTCTCCCACCAGGAAATCCAACAGCGCACGGTGCACCGACATGGCCGCTTCGCGCGACTCCAGGTCGAGCAGATGGCCGGTGTGTTCGGCGACCGCAAAGCTGCTGCGGCCGACATAGCGCTTGAACAACCGGGCCTCGGCCGCCGGCGTGTATTCATCCAGTGCGCCGTTGAGGAAGTGCACCGGGGTTTCGATCCGGGTCAGCGCCGGCAGGTAATTACCATCGCCCAAGGCCAGCACCTGATGGATATGGAAACGCGCCTGGCGGTACTCGGTGGTGGCCATGCTCGACAGGTGCCGATGGTTGTTGCGCTTGAGGCGCGGCGACAGGTATTTGCCGACGGTCTCATTGAGCAAGTGGCCGACGGCGGATTTGTCATCGGCTTCGATCAACACGCGCACGCGCTCCACGTAGTCGAGCATCGCCTGGTTGAGGTTGGGCGCCAGGGCCATCACCACCGAGCTTTCGATGGAGGGCGGGTTGTGGGCCAGGGTCAGCAAGGTGGAGATACCGCCCCAGGAGGCCGACACCAGATGGTTGACCTCGAAGCGCTCCACCAGCGCGCGCAGGATTTGCACCTCGTCGTCCTTGGTCACAAGCTCGAGGTCGGTGTTGTGCTCGCGCGAATAGCCGGAGAACGGCAGGTCGAACAGCAGCACATTGAAATGCTCCGCCAGGCATTTGCTGGTTCGCGCGAAAGAGCGTGTGGTGGACAGCGCGCCGTTGACCATCAAGACCGTCTTTTTTTCCGAATCGTTTCCTAGCTGCTCAACATGAACGTTGTAGTGCTTGAACAGCTTCTCTATGACAAAACTTCCATGGTTCATGTCAACGCTCCAGCTTGCCCTTCCCGGGCAAGGTCATGCTCTCGTGGGGTGGGTGGCGGGATGCCACTAACCGTTATAACGAGGTTTTTTGCGGGCGACAACAGGCCGCACGGGGAGAAGTGTTAGATGGGATTTTGCGGTAGGAAGGGATGAAACGAGGTGTCTGAAATCAATACAAGCCTATGTGGGAGCTGGCTTGTCTGGTAGCTGGCCTATGTGGGAGCTGGCTTGCCTGCGATGGCATCACTGCGGTGTGACTGACACACCGAGGTGACTGCATCGCAGGCAAGCCAGCTCCCACACAAGCCAGCTCCCACAGGGGCGTTGTATTTACAGCGTTAGCGTCAGGCGCTTGACCAGCGCCCCCGGCAGCAGGTTGGACGAGGTATTGCGCTGGCTGTACGTACTCGCCGACAGCAGCAGTTCCCGTTCCGAGGTCAGCGCTTCAAGCTGCGAACCGAGCAGGCTGTAGACACTGTCATCAAACCGCATGGTGCTCACCGGCGCCTTGATCTCACCGTCTTCGACCCAGAACGTGGCAAAGCGCGTCATGCCGGTCAGGCGTGCCGCCGGCAAGTCCGAGTAGTTCAGATACCACAGGTTGCTGATGTACAAGCCAGTGCCCAATTGCTTGAGGATATCGGCCTGGGGCAGGTTACCTGCGGCCATCTGCAAGGCGCTGGGCGACTCGTCGCTGCTGGCGCCGTTGGTGCTCAGGCCATATTCGGCAGCACTGCGCGAGTTGATCAACTGGCCCTCGGCTTTACCGGCGTTGATCAGCGTGACGTCGCCGCGTGGGTAACCTTCGGTGGAAAACGCTTGGCTCAACGAGCCGCTGATCTTTTCATCGACCTTCACCAACGGGCTTAACGACTGTTCGCCTGTGTAGAGCTTTTGCAAGCAACTGCCTTTGCTGGCGATGGCCTGGGCGGAAAACCCGCCCCACGTGACAATGCTGAAGATTTCTTCCAGCGCCGCCGGGGCCAGGTAGGCGCGGTACTGGCCGGGAGGCAGCTTGTGCAACGGGCGGCCGAGGAACTCCAACTGCTCACGCGCCCGCTGGAAACGCTCAGTGAACTCGGCGCTGTCCCAGGTGTGCCCGGCGTAGCTGGCTTTCACCGCTTCGCCGTTGGCGTGGAACAGGCTGAAATCGAAGTTGAAGCTATTGGCCTGATGCCAGCCGAACGCGCCGTCGGAACTGGCAAAGCCACGGCTGATGGGGCCGGCAGCGTAGAAGCCCACCAGGTCCACACCTTCGGCGGCCTGGCTGATATCTGCCAGCACCTGGGCCAGTTCCGGCAGCGGTCGCAGTTGTTCGTTGTGGTTTTGCCAGGCGTTGTGGTTCAGCAGCAGGTACGGATCCTGCGGCAACAATGGCAAGGTTTCGCGCAGTTGTTGCAGGCCGTCGGCCAGGCGCTGGCGATCCAGCGCCGGCTCACCGGCAAGGGTGATACCGAGGTCGGCGTGACGGCCATCGTTGATCAGCTTGAGGTTGAGGCTGGCCTGTTGCACCTGGCCCGCTTGACGCACCTTGGCGTGGTTGAAGCGCACGAACTCGGACGACTCGTCAGCGTAGCCCAGGTGAAACTGTTCCTTGTCGGTGACGGCTTGCTTGAGCCAACCCACCAGTGCCTTGAAGTTATTCATCAGGCATCTCCCCCGAACACGTCGATATCACTGAACACACACGCCGGTGAAGCGTGGCCCACGCGGATCACCTGGTTGGGTTCGCCTTTGCCGCAGTTGGGCGTGCCCAACACCTGGAAGGTGCTGGCGTCGCCGACGGCGCTGAGGTTGCGCCAGAACTGCGCGGAGATGGCGCGGTAGTTGGGGTTTTTGACCACGCCCTTGAGTTCGCCGTTTTCGATCAGCTGGCCCCACTCGCAACCGAACTGGAATTTATTGCGTGCGTCATCGATGGACCAGGAGCGGTTGGTGCTCATCAGAATGCCGTGCTCGATGCCGCTGACCAGCTCAGCCTGGGTCTTGTCGCCGGCCTCGATATTGAGGTTGGCCATGCGGTCGATGGGCGGCCGATTCCAGCCGCACGCGCGGCTGTTGGCCACGCCTGGCAGGTTCGCGCGAAATTGCGACAGCGCGCCACCCAAGGGCTTGAGCAGCAGGCCATCGCGTATCAGGAACTGCTTGCTGGCGGCCGTGCCGTCGTCGTCATGCCCATAGCTGGCGAGCTGTTCGGGGATGTCCGGGTCGAAGGTCACGTTGAGCAAGGGCGAGCCGTATTGCAGGTGGCCGAAGTCGCTGGCCTTCACAAAACTGGTGCCGGCGTAGTTACGCTCATCGCCCAGGATGCGGTCCAGTTCCAGCGGGTGGCCGATGGACTCGTGGATCTGCAGGATCATCTGGTCGGGCATCAGCAGCAGGTCACGCGGGCCGTGGGGCGTGTTCGGCGCGAGCAGCAGTTGCAGGGCTTCATCGGCGACTGTGCGGGCGGCGCCGGCCAGGCCGAAGCGGCGAATCACGTTCGCACTGCCTTGCTGGCCGAAGTTGGTGCCGCCCAGGGTGCGGGTCTGGCTGTCGTTGCCGTCGAAGGCGGTGACGCTCAGGCCCGGAAAGACGAAACGCTGAGCCTGGCGCAGCTCGGCACCGGCGCTGTTGAGGTAGATCTGTTCAACCCGCGTGGTGCCCAGGCTGACTTCCCAACTGACCAGGCGCTCATCCTTGGGCACGCTGGCGGATTCATCGCCGAGCAGTTGGTAGCAGTCGCTCAGGGATGGGAAGGGCTGGTCGAGGTCGGGCGACAGGTAGTCGGCCACGTCACTGGAGACCTGTTGTGTGTGCAAGTCGAGCAGGGCATGGGGCGAAATCTGCCGGGCTTGCTGTTCGGCGCGCTCAAGGGCTGCTTGCAGGCCGGCGAGGGAAATGTCGTTGGTTGCTGCATAAGCTTCCACGCCGTTGAGGCGCACGGTGAGCATGGCGCCCTCGTCGTGGCTAAGGTGTGGCGGCTCGGCGACGTTCTTGCGTACCGACAGGTACTGGCCGGATTCGCGCACATAACGCAACGAGAAGAATTCGGCGCGGGTGCGCAGGGCACTGAAGTGTTGTTTGAGGGTGGGGTGGGCGTCGAACATCGGGACCTCCTTGAGGGCAGCGCAGTCCCAGAGGCTAGCATAGGTGATCGTTCCCACGCTCTGCGTGGGAATGCCGCCTTGGACGCTCTGCGTCCGCTTTTGAAGGTCGTGACGCAGAGCGTCACAGGATGCATTCCCACGCAGAGCGTGGGAACGATCAACGGGTTACTGCGCAGTAGGGCCGACTTCACGCATCGGCTTGCCACGCACCGGCGCATCGCCTGCGACGTAGTAGTCGGCAGTGCTGCGCGGCAGTGGCTTGCGGCCACGGATCTTGTCGGCGATTTTCTCGGCGATCATGATCGTCGGCGCGTTGAGGTTGCCGGTGGTGATGATCGGCATGATCGACGCATCCACAACACGCAGCCCCTGCATGCCATGCACGCGGCCTTCGGCATCCACTACAGCCATCTCGTCGGTGCCCATTTTGCACGAGCAGGACGGGTGGAACGCAGTTTCGGCGTGCTCGCGGATGAACTTGTCCAACTGCTCATCGGTTTGCACATCAATGCCCGGGCTGATTTCACGGCCACGGTATTGATCCAGCGCCGGCTGCTGCATGATTTCGCGGGTCAGGCGGATGCCGTCACGGAATTCCTGCCAGTCCTGCTCGGTGGCCATGTAGTTGAAGAGGATGCTCGGGTAGTCCCGAGGGTTCTTCGACTTCAATTGCACGCGGCCACGGCTCGGCGAACGCATGGAACCCATGTGCGCCTGGAAACCGTGTTCTTTCACACCGTTGCTGCCGTTGTAGTTAATCGCGACCGGCAGGAAGTGGTACTGGATGTTCGGCCAATCGAAGTCTTCACGGGTGCGGATAAAACCGCCCGCTTCGAACTGGTTGCTGGCGCCGATACCGGTGCCGTTGAACAGCCATTCGGCACCAATGGCCGGCTGGTTGTACCAGAGCAGCGATGGGTACAGCGACACTGGCTGAGTGCAGGCGTATTGCAGGTACAGCTCAAGGTGGTCCTGCAGGTTTTCGCCGACGCCGGGCAGGTCGTGGACCACCGGGATGTCGAGGCTTTCCAGCAGTTTGGCCGGGCCCACACCGGAGCGTTGCAGCAGTTGCGGCGAAGCGATTGCACCGCTGCACACCAGTACTTCTTTACGCGCACGGGCTTCAACACGTTCTTCAGCCGCGCCGATCAGGTAACGCACGCCTACGGCACGCTTGCCTTCAAACAATACTTTGTCGGTGAGGGCGTGGGTGACGATGGTCAGCGTCGAGCGCTTCTTGGCCGTGTCCAGGTAACCGCGTGCGGTGCTGGCGCGACGGCCTTTAGGCGTGACGGTACGGTCCATCGGGCCGAAGCCTTCTTGCTGGTAGCCGTTCAGGTCGTCGGTACGCGGGTAACCGGCCTGTACGCCGGCTTCAACCATCGCGTGGAACAGCGGGTTGTTGCCGGCTTTAGGCGTGGTCACGCTGACCGGGCCGTCGCCACCGTGGTAGTCGTTGGGGCCGATGTCGCGGGTTTCGGCTTTACGGAAGTACGGCAGGCAGTCGAGGTAGGTCCAGTTTTCCAGACCTGGCAGTTTTGCCCAGTTGTCGTAGTCCATGGCGTTGCCACGGATGTAGCACATGCCGTTGATCAGCGAAGAACCGCCCAGGCCCTTGCCGCGACCGCATTCCATCCGGCGGCCGTCCATGTGTGGCTCAGGGTCGGTTTCGTAGGCCCAGTTGTAGCGACGGCCTTGAAGCGGGAACGCCAGCGCGGCAGGCATTTGGGTACGGAAGTCAAAACGGTAGTCCGGGCCGCCGGCTTCCAGCAGCAGGACGGTGACGCCTTCGTCTTCGGTCAGACGGGTCGCCAGGGTGTTACCGGCGGAGCCGGCACCCACAATGATGTAATCGTATTCTTGGGACATAAATGCACCCTCTTTTGAGATGGTCAGGTCGGGCCTCATCGCAGGCAAGCCAGCTCCCACATTTTATTGGGTTAACACAGCACAAAATGTGGGAGCCGGGCTTGCCCGCGATGGCGGCCTCGCGGGCAGTACAGCGCTCGGATTTAGAACACCGAGGCGTAGTCGCCCAGCTCAACCTGTACCGATTTGATGCGGGTGAAGTTGTTCAGCGAGCTGATACCGTTCTCACGGCCAACGCCCGACTGCTTGTAGCCGCCAACCGGCATCTTGGCGTCGGATTCGCCCCAGGCGTTGATCCAGCAGATACCCGCTTCCAGCTGATGAATCACGCGGTGGGCGCGGTTCAGGTCCTTGGTCACCAAACCTGCGGCCAGGCCGAAGTCGGTGTCGTTGGCGCGGCGGATCACTTCTTCTTCGGTCTCGTAAGTGAGGATGCTCATCACTGGGCCGAAGATTTCTTCACGGACGATGGTCATTTCGTCGGTGCAGTCGGTGAACACAGTCGGGGCCACATAGGCGCCTTTGGCGAATTCGCCGTCGGTCAGGCGGTCGCCGCCGCACAGTACGCGGGCGCCTTCTTCCTTGCCTTTGGCGATGTAGCCGAGCACGCTTTCCATGTGGGCGAAGCTGACCAGCGGGCCGAAGTTGGTGTTTTCGTCTTGTGGGTTGCCAACACGAATGCGCGCAACACGCTCAACGATCTTGGCTTCGAACGCCGCTTGCAGGTGTTTCGGCACGAACACGCGAGTGCCGTTGGTGCAGACCTGGCCGGAGCTGTAGAAGTTGGCCATCATGGCGATGTCGGCGGCGCGATCCAGGTCGGCATCTTCGAACACGATCAGCGGCGACTTGCCGCCCAGTTCCATGGTCACTTCTTTGAGCGAGGAGCTCGAAGCGCTGGCCATAACTTTTTTGCCGGTGTCGGTGCCGCCGGTGAACGAGACTTTCTCGATGCGCGGGTGCTCGGTCAGCCAAGTGCCGACTTCACGGCCGCTGCCGGTCAGCACGTTGAACACACCGGCTGGAACGCCAGCTTCGGTGTAGATCTCGGCCAGTTTCAGGGTGGTCAGCGAAGTGACTTCGCTTGGCTTGAAGATCATCGCGTTACCCGCCGCCAGGGCCGGTGCGGATTTCCACAGGGCGATCTGGATCGGGTAGTTCCACGCGCCGATACCGGCTACTACGCCCAGCGGCTCGCGGCGGGTGTAGACGAACGAAGTGTCGCGCAACGGGATCTGCTCGCCTTCGATGGCTGGCACCAGGCCTGCGTAGTATTCCAGCACGTCTGCACCGGTGACGATGTCGACGTATTGGGTTTCGGAGAAGGCTTTACCGGTGTCCAGGGTTTCCAGGGCGGCCAGCTCATCGTTGCGCTCGCGCAGGATGTCGACGGCACGGCGCAGGATGCGCGAACGCTCCATGGCGGTCATGGCGGCCCAGATTTTCTGGCCTTTTTCAGCGCTGACCACGGCACGTTCCACGTCTTCCTTGGTGGCGCGTTGCACTTGGGCGAGAACTTCACCGTTAGCCGGGTTGATGGCTTCGAAGGTGGCATCGCTGCCAGCGTCGCTGTAGCCGCCGTCAATGTAGAGTTTTTGCAGTTCGAAACGGGCCATAAAGTCCTCGCAAGTGCATAAGTGGTTGGCGTTACCCGCCGAAAGTGGGCCATGGGGTTGTGGCAACACTGAGCGGCAAACGTTCAGGGGTTGAGCGTTTATGTGTGCTCTAACTCACCTGCTTGGCCAATTGGAAATCCATGTATTCGTAAGCGATCCGTTGCGCCTGCTCCGTGTCGAAAGCGTCTCCCGACAGGGCGCCGCGCAACCACAAACCGTCGATCAGGGCCGCCAGGCCTCTGGCTGCTTTGCGTGCGTGCGGCAGCGGTAGCACTCGGCGGAACTGGCAGCACAGGTTGGAATACAGACGTTGATCGTTGATCCGCTGCAACCTGTGCAATGACGGGTGGTGCATGCTGGTGGCCCAGAAGGCCAGCCAGGTTTTCATTGCCGGTCCGTTGACCTGGCTGGCGTCGAAGTTGCCCTCGATGATCACCCGAAGGTGCGCCCGTGGGCTGTCGTCCTTCAGCGCAAGCCTGCGTTCGTGGACGTTCTCGATCAGCACATTCATCAAGTACCGCATCGTTGCGGCGATCAGGCCGTTCTTGTCCTGAAAGTAGTGACTGATGATGCCGTTCGAGACGCCGGCCAAACGGGCGATCAGCGCAATGCTGGCATCTCCCATTCCAACCTGATCGATGGCCGTCAAGGTTGCTTCGATCAACTGCTGGCGGCGTATGGGTTGCATACCGACCTTGGGCATGTAGCACCTCTCCTTAGGCCTGCCGTTGGGCGTTAAACGTCCGTCGGCTTGATGGCCAGTCTATTTTGTTTTGATTGAACGTTCAATCAACAAAGAATAAGATCTGCGACAAATGGTCGCTGCCTACAGATTTTTCCTACCTGTGAGCAACGTCCTCTGACACCTGCAAAAACCCTTGAAACAGGCCGTATCAGGGCCTGGCCACTGCCTAGGCGCGGCTCAAGAATTTTCGGGGTGTCTTTATAACACCCGTCCGTCGACTGCCGAAAAATCGATGTCCCGGGATAACCGTTGCCTTGTGTTTCTCTCTCGCACTGCCCGGAGCATCTGCGCCATGAGTTCTGCCTCTCTTATAAAGACCCCGCCGGAAAAGGTCAGGGTCAACGGTTGGGTGTTTTACACCTCCACCGCGCTCATTCTGTTGTTGACCGCCATTTTGATCATCGCCCCGCAGGAGGCCGGGCGCATGCTCGGCGTAGCCCAGGCGTGGCTGTCGAAAAGCTTCGGCTGGTATTACATGGTGGTCATCGCTGCCTACCTGGTGTTTGTGGTCGGCCTGGCGTTTTCGTCCTACGGTAAATTGAAACTGGGCAGCAAGGACGACACCCCGGACTTCAGCTACGGCGCCTGGGCCGGCATGTTGTTCTCGTCGGGCATCGGCATCTCGCTGCTGTATTTCGGGGCTTCCGAGCCTTTGGATCACTACTTCAACCCGCCCGAAGGCGCCGCCGCCAGCAATGGCGCAGCCCGCCAGGCGTTGCAGTTGACGTTCCTGCACTGGGGCCTGCACGGCTGGGCGATTTATGCGCTGGTCGGCCTGGCCGTGGCGTACTTCGCGTACCGTCATAACCAGCCGTTGGCCTTGCGTTCGGCGCTGTACCCGCTGGTGGGCGAGCGTTGGGTCAAAGGCGCGGCCGGCCACGCGGTGGACGGCTTCGGCATGTTCGTGACCCTGCTGGGCCTGGTGACGAACCTGGGGATTGGTTCGATGCAAGTGTCGTCGGGGCTTGAAAACCTGTTCGGCATGCAGCACAGCAACACTAACCTGCTGATCGTGATCATCGTGATGAGCACCGTGGCGACCATCGCTGCCGTGTCGGGTGTGGAAAACGGCATTCGCCGCCTGTCCAACCTCAACATTGTGCTGTTCAGCGGCTTGCTGATCTTTGTGCTGTTGTTTGGCCCGACCTTGCACCTGCTCAATGGCCTGGTGCAGAACACCGGTGACTACCTCAACGGTATCGTGCTGAAAACCTTCGACCTGTATGTGTACGAAGGCGACGCCGACAAGACTGAACGCTGGATGGGCCTGTGGACCTTGTTCTACTGGGCCTGGTGGATTTCCTGGGCGCCATTTGTAGGCATGTTCATCGCGCGTATCTCCCGTGGTCGCACGGTGCGTGAGCTGGTGGCCGGCGTGCTGCTGATCCCGCTGGGCTTCACCCTGGCGTGGTTGTCGATCTTCGGTAACTCGGCGCTGGACCTGGTGTTGAACCACGGTGCGGTGGAGTTGGGCAAGACGGCGCTGGAGCAACCGTCGATGGCCATCTACCAACTGCTTGAGCATTACCCGGCGTCGAAAATCGTGATCGGCGTGTCGATCTTCGTGGGCTTTGTGCTGTTCCTGACCCCGGCGGATTCCGGCGCGGTGATGATGGCCAACCTTTCGTGCAAGGGCGGCAATGTCGATGAAGATGCGCCGCACTGGCTGCGGATCTTCTGGTCGGCGGTGATCACCCTGGTGACCATCGGCCTGCTGTTCGCGGGTAACTTCGAAGCCATGCAAACCATGGTGGTGCTGGCGGGGCTGCCGTTCTCGGTGGTGCTGATTCTGTTTATGTTCGGTTTGCACAAGGCGATGCGCCAGGATGTGGCCATCGAACAGGAGCAGGCGCAATTGGCCGAACGTGGTCGTCGTGGTTTCAGCGAGCGTTTGACCGCCTTGGACCTGCAACCGAGCCAGGGCACGGTACAGCGCTTTATGGACAAACACGTTACGCCTGCGTTGGAAGAAGCGGCGAGTGTGCTGCGTGACCAAGGGCTGGAAGTGCAGACGCTGCTGGGTAAATCCAAGCGCTGCATCGGTGTGCGCATCGAGATGGAAGAGGGCAACCCGTTTGTCTATGAAGTGAGCCTGGATGCTTACTCCTCGACACCGAGCGACCTGCCCGAAGAAGAGCGCACCCGTTACTACCGGGCCGAGGTCTACCTGCACAACGGACCTCAGGAATATGACCTGATGGGCTTCGCCCAGGAACAGATCACCCGGGACGTGCTCGATCAGTTTGAAAGCCATCGGCAGCTCCTTGGCCGTGTCTATAGCTGATAGTTGAGCCGAGCGGCGCCGTCACTGGCGCCGCTGTTCCAGGCTTGGAATGAGGTCAAATGTGGGAGCTGGCTTGCCTGCGATAGCGGTGGTGAATTCACTAAAGCTATCGCAGGCAAGCCAGCTCCCACATTGACCCAGTTTCTTCAGTTGGTTTTGCGGTACCGACTAGCCCAGGTTCTTGCCCAGCAGGGCATGGTACAGCTCGCTATCCCCCAGAATCCCCACCACCTGGTTGTTGTTATGCAACACCAGCTTGTTCCCCGTGTGATACCGGATCTGCAACGCATCGCGCATGCCGATATTGGAATCCACCAGCGTCGGTACCCGGCCCAAACCTTCCACCGGTTGCCCCGGCGCCCAGTTCTGCAGGTTCAACGGCGTGCCGTTCTGGCGTGCGCCCTTGATCACATTGCCTTCGGCCAGGTCCAGCCACGAATCGCCGCCCGGGTCCAGGCTGATGGAGCCGTTGACGTGGGTGCAGTTCTCTACGGTACGCATCAGGCTGCGCCCGCACAGCACGTTCAGCGGGTTGGTATGGGCGACGAAGGTGCGCACATAGTCGTCCGCCGGGTTCAGCACAATCTCTTCCGGCACGCTGTACTGGATGATCTTGCCGTCTTTCATGATCGCGATGCGGCTGCCGAGTTTCAGCGCCTCATCGAGGTCGTGGCTCACGAACACGATGGTCTTGCTCAGCTTGCGTTGCAGCTCCAGCAGCTCATCTTGCAGGCCTTGGCGGATCAGCGGGTCGAGGGCCGAGAAGGGTTCGTCCATCAGCAGGATATCGGCGTCCATCGCCAACGCGCGGGCCAGGCCGACGCGCTGCTGCATGCCGCCGGAGAGCTCGTCGGGCTTCTTGTTACGCCATTGGGCCAGGCCTACCAGTTCGAGTTTTTCATCCACCAGCGCGCGGCGTTCTTTCTCCGGGCGGCCCTGCATCTCGAGGCCAAAGCTGATGTTCTCGCGCACCGTCAGCCACGGCATCAGCGCGAACTTCTGGAACACCATGGCGATGCGCTTGGTGCGCATCATTTTCAGCTCGGCGGGCGTGCAGGACGCAATGTCGATCTGGCGGCCTTCGTGCTCCACAAACAGCTGGCCGCGGCTTACGGTGTTGAGGCCGTTGATGCAGCGCAGCAGGCTCGACTTGCCGGAGCCGGACAGGCCCATCAGCACGCAGATCTCGCCCTTCTCAATGTCCAGGCTGGCTTTTTCAACGCCGACGATCTGCCCGGTCTTTTTCAGGATCTCGTTACGGCTCATGCCCTGGTCCAGCAGCTTGAGCGCTTCGCGTGGGTCTTTGGAGAAGATCACGTCGACATTGTCGAATCGGATAATGCTCATGCATCACCCCCTACTTTAGCGTCGGGTTGTTTGCAGATGCGGTCGAGCATGATGGCCAGCAATACGATTGCCAGGCCGGCTTCAAAGCCCAGGGCAATGTCGGCGGTGTTGAGTGCGTTGACCACCGGCTTGCCGAGGCCGTCGGCGCCCACCAGGGCCGCGATCACCACCATCGACAACGACAGCATGATGCATTGGGTAATGCCGGCGGCAATGCTCGGCATGGCGTGGGGCAGTTCAATGCGTGAGAGCAACTGACGGCGCGAGCAGCCAAAGGCCTTGCCGGCGTCCATCAACTCTTGCGGTACATCGCGGATACCCAGGTAGGTCAGGCGGATAGGCGCGGCAATCGCGAACACCACCGTGGAGATCAAGCCAGGCACCACACCCAGCCCGAAGAGGGTCAGGGTAGGGATGAGGTAGACGAAGGTCGGTACGGTCTGCATCAGATCGAGCACCGGCCGCATCATGGTGTAGAACAGCGGTTTGTGTGCGGCAACAATGCCCAGCGGCACACCGATGACCACGCAGACCAGGGTGGCGAACAACACCTGCGCGAGGGTTTCCATGGTTTCCTGCCAGTACCCCAGGTTGAGGATCAGCAGGAAGGAGGCGATGACAAAAACGGTCAGGCCCCATTTACGTTGAATAAAGTGAGCCAGCAGCGCAATCAGACCGATCAATGCCAGCGGATTGAACCAGGTCAGCGCGAACGTCACGCCGTGGATCATCGTTTCCAGGGTCGATGCGATGGCGTCGAAGTAGTTGGCACCATGTTTGGTCAACCATTCGACGAAGGCAGCGATGTACTGGCCTAGTGGGATTTTCTGTTCAGTCAGCATGGTAGTGAATGTCCACATGCGAAGGGGAAAACATCCCGGGGCAGCGCACCGCCCCGGGGTCAGCACTTACTTGGCGAGGTATTCCTTGACGGCCTCCAGACCGGGTTTGCCATCAACCGTGGTCACACCGGCGAGCCAGGTGTCGAGCACTTGCGGGTTCTTCTTCAGCCAGGCTTTGGCTGCGGCGTCGGGCTTCATCTTGTCGTCGAGGACGTTACCCATCAGGGTGCTTTCCATGTTCAAGGTGAACGACAGGTTTTTCAGCAACTGGCCGACGTTGCTGCATTCCTGGGTGTAGCCCTTGCGAACGTTGGTGTAGATGGTGGCCTGGCCGTAGTTGGGGCCGAACGAGTCGTCTCCGCCGGTCAGGTACTTCATCTTGAAGCGGGTGTTCATCGGGTGCGGTTCCCAGCCCAGGAACACGATGGCCTGGTCACGCTTGGAGGCGCGTTCCACCTGCGAGAGCATCCCGGCTTCGCTGGACTCAACCACTTTGAAACCCGCGGTTTTCAGGCCGAAGGCGTCTTTGTCGATGAGGGTCTGGATAGTGCGGTTGCCGTCGTTACCCGGCTCGATGCCGTAGATCTTGCCGCCCAGCTCATCCTTGAATTTGGCGATGTCGGCGAAGTCTTTGAGGCCCTTGTTGTACAGCGCCTCCGGGACCGCCAGGGTGTACTTGGCGTTTTCCAGGTTGGCGCGCACGGTTTCCACGGTGCCGGCATCACGGTATTGCTTGATGTCGTTTTCCATGGTCGGCATCCAGTTGCCGAGGAAGATGTCCATGTTCTTGCCGTCGGCCAGGGACTTGTAGGTCACCGGTACCGAAATCATCGTGGTGCGCGGTTTATAGCCAAGGCCCTTGAGGACTTCGCTGGTGGTCGCGGTGGTGACAGTGATGTCGGTCCAGCCGACATCGGAGAAGTTAACGGTCTTGCACTGTTCCGGTTCTGCAGCGTGTGCCAGGACTGGCAGACTCAGCATGGCGGCCAACAACAACGAGGGTGAACCTTTCATCGGGGTAGACTCCTGTGTCTTTTCTGGCGGCATTCGCCGCGCTTTATAAGTGTTGCGGTTGGGGCGTGCATCGAGGCGACGGCACGGTGCCTTGCAAACGAGTCGAGACTGATCATGTACCAGTGAAAATCTGACGCCTACAGGGGGCGTCGTATCCAGTACAGGGATGGTCGTATCCAGTGTCGGTGACGTCGCTTACAGATTTTTCCAATGGCAAAACCGCAGTTTTTACCGATCTGAACCGCTAAAAACGGCCAAAATGCCCGATCGCACGAGAGCGGCGTTGTTGAGCATGGTTACGTCGGTGTGAGACGCCGTGAAGGCAAGCAAAAGCTTGATGATGCCGCCATCTGGGCGATCTGAGCGTAGCACCTCGTTCAAGCCTGGCCGTGCTTATCGAGGAGTTCTACCGCAATGGCTATCAGTGTTTTCGACCTGTTCAAGATCGGCATCGGGCCTTCTAGTTCTCACACCGTCGGCCCCATGCGCGCCGCAGCGTTGTTCGTTCAGCACTTGCGTGAACGTGGAGTGTTGGAACAAGTACGTCGCGTTGAAGTTCAGCTATATGGCTCGTTGTCGGCCACCGGCATCGGCCATGGCAGCGACACGGCGACCATCATGGGCCTGATGGGCGAGTGGCCGGACGCAATCGACCCGGCGCAAATCGGCCTGCGTATTCACACCCTGCGCGAGACCGACACGCTCTTGCTCGACGGCCGCCTGCCGGTGCCCTTCGTCTGGGCACGCGACATGCGCCTGCTCGACGAAAACCTGCCGTTCCACCCCAACGCCATGACCCTGGTGGTGTTCGATGATGACGGCGAGTTGCACCGCGGCACCTACTATTCAGTCGGTGGTGGTTTTGTGGTGGACGAGGCCCAGGCGCAGAGCGGCGTGGCCGATATGGACCGTACCGAACTGCCGTATGATTTTTCCAGTGCTGTGGAGCTGTTGCAGTTGTGCAAGACCCACAACCTGCGCGTCGCCGAACTAATGTTGGCCAACGAAAAAACCTGGCGCAGCGAAGACGAAATCCGTAGTGGCCTGATGAAGCTCTGGCGCGCCATGCAAGACTGCGTGGAGCAGGGCCTCAGGCACGAAGGCATCCTGCCCGGTGGCCTGAATGTGCGTCGCCGCGCCGCCAAGTTGCACCGCAGTTTGCAGGAGCTGGGCAAACCGAACGTGATTGGCTCGACCTTGAGCGCCATGGAGTGGGTCAACCTCTTCGCCCTGGCGGTCAATGAAGAAAACGCCGCCGGTGGGCGCATGGTCACCGCCCCCACCAATGGCGCGGCGGGGATTATTCCTGCGGTGCTGCACTACTTTATGAAGTTCAGCGAAGAAGTCACCGAAGCCAACGTGGTCGACTATTTGCTGAGCGCTGCGGCCGTCGGGATTCTGTGCAAGAAAAACGCCTCGATTTCCGGCGCCGAAGTCGGCTGCCAGGGTGAAGTCGGTTCAGCCTGTGCCATGGCCGCTGCGGGACTTGCCGAGATCCTCGGCGCCACGCCGGAGCAACTGTGCAACGCCGCCGAAATTGGCCTGGAACATAACCTCGGCCTGACCTGCGACCCGGTCGGCGGGCTGGTGCAAGTGCCGTGCATCGAGCGCAACGCGATTGCGGCGGTGAAGGCGATCAACGCCGCGCAGATGGCCCTGCGCGGTGATGGTCAGCACTTTATTTCCCTTGACCGGGTGATCCGCACCATGCGCGATACCGGCGCGGATATGCATGACAAGTACAAAGAGACTTCGCGGGGTGGTTTGGCCGTCAGCGCAGTAGAGTGTTGATTCACTAATGCCGCCATCGCAGGCAAGCCAGCTCCCACATTTGGAATGCATTCCCCTGTGGGAGCTGGCTTGCCTGCGATAGCGGTAGTTGCAGCACCACTGCTCATAAAGTGAACACCCGAACCCAAAAGCGCCACCTTTTAGCGCGTCGCAAATAGATAAGTAGCTTGCGAACGATTCCGTGCCTCACCACTCGTCACCCGTGCGTGCGGTGACAGACTTTTCCCACGCCCGCAAAGCGCCTTCCCACAAGTGCTACCGATCTGCTCACACCCCAGAGCAGGGCCGGTCTGACGTCCATTTCTGGCCATATTCCGCACTCCCCGCGCGGGCTTATATAGACGCGTCATCAGGTCGTTTTTAGGAGTTATTGGATGGCCATTCAATTTTAGGCATGGCATTTGCTCTACCCATTCAAAGCCTCGCTCCTTGCTGGAGACGAACGCAATAACAAGAGCCTCGCCTGAGGCCATCACCCGCTTTGTGTGAGGAGATACCGCGATGACGTCGTTCAACTCCGGGGCCCAACCCCAGAACCGTGCGCCTCAATCCATCGGCTTTTTGCTGCTGGACAATTTCACGCTGATTTCCCTGGCTTCGGCAGTGGAACCGCTGCGCATGGCCAACCAGCTGTCCGGCCGCGAGCTGTATCGCTGGACAACCCTGAGTGTCGACGGCAACCAAGTGTGGGCCAGCGACGGTCTGCAAATCACCCCCGATGCCTCCATGCACAAAGCCCCGGCCCTGGACACTGTGATTGTGTGCGGTGGCGTGGGAATCCAGCGTACCGTTACCCGTGAGCACGTGTCGTGGCTGCAAAGCCAGGCGCGCCAGTCGCGTCGCCTCGGCGCCGTGTGCACAGGCAGTTGGGCCCTGGCCTGCGCCGGTTTGCTCGACGGTTTCGATTGCAGCGTGCACTGGGAATGCCTGGCGTCGATGCAGGAAGCCTTCCCGCGCGTGGCCATGAGCACGCGCCTGTTCACCCTCGACCGTAACCGCTTTACCAGCTCGGGCGGCACCGCGCCGCTGGACATGATGCTGCACCTGATCAGCCGCGACCACGGCCGTGAATTGTCGGCCGCCATCTCCGAGATGTTTGTGTACGAGCGCATCCGCAATGAACAGGATCACCAGCGCGTGCCGCTCAAGCACATGCTCGGCACCAACCAGCCGAAACTGCAGGAAATCGTCGCGCTGATGGAAGCCAACCTTGAAGAGCCGATCGACCTGGACGAACTGGCGGTGTACGTCGCCGTGTCGCGCCGCCAACTGGAGCGGTTGTTCCAGAAATACCTGCACTGCTCGCCATCGCGCTACTACCTCAAATTGCGCCTGATCCGTGCGCGGCAGTTGCTCAAGCAAACGCCGATGTCGATCATCGAAGTAGCGTCGGTGTGCGGGTTTGTGTCCACGCCGCACTTCTCCAAGTGCTACCGCGAATACTTTGGCATTCCGCCACGGGACGAGCGCGTAGGTTCCAACACCACCCAGCAAGTGGCGATGATGCCGATTCCGCAGGCGCTGGTGTTGTCACCGTTGTCGGGGCCGATGTCGGCGTTGAGCCAGGCGCGTAATGAGTCGACGTTTGCCAGTGTAAGGCTTTAGACCGAGGTGGCTTTATCGCAGCGATGCGGCGACCCGACAAGCCAGCTCTCCCATTTGAATTGTGAACCCAGTCAAATGTGGGAGCTGGCTTGCCTGCGATAGCGGTCTATCAGGCGCCCGAGCTTTGTTTGAACTGCACCAAAGCCGGCAACAACTGCTTGTCGATCGCCTGGCGCACCGCCGGCAAAATCGTCGCGCTGCCGGTGTACATCTGCTCCACCATGCCCTTGAGTGCCTTGGCCCGTGCGGCACTCAAACCGCGCACCGCACACTCGCAAGCCTGCTCGGCGCTGGCGCCGCTGGATACCTCAAAACCCAGCGAGCGCAGCTGGCTCAGCAGGTCATCCTGGTCAATCAAGTCCGCGTGCATCATGACGTTTATCCTGGTGTAGGGAACGGGATTGAATGGGATTCTGGTAGGCCCTCGGCCGGTCGGCAAGGGCAGAATCGGCGAATGGCTCAGATGGCTATGAACAGGTCGTTTTCGGGTCATTTACCGATAGCAACAATAGGCACACTGGAGGCCAGGCACGCACCTTGAAGGTTTGGTCACCCTCGGGATGTCACGCTCACACCAAGCACTCTGCCCCGATCCAGTCACGGCTGGCCCGGGGCTTTTTTTTGCCGGGGTTTGTGGGAGCTGGCTTGCCTGCGATGGCCGCACCCCGGTCTACCTCTGCAACACCAATATCCGGGACAACAACTCATCCCGATCAATGTAACAACCCTGAAAATGCCGCGCTCCCGAAGCCGGGTCAAACGCATTGCGCGCATGCAAGGTGCGGCGGTTATCAAAGCACCACAACTCACCCGGATTCAGGCGTTTGACCAGTCGAAAACGGTCTTCCCGCGTCATCGCAATAAAGCGCCGATACGCCCGATACAACAACGGCATCTGCTCCACCGGTGCCTCAAACGGCCCGCGCAAAAAGTTGGCCATGCGGATCTCCGCTACATCGCCCAAGGCATCCAGCGCAATGATCGGGGCCAGGCGGCGGTAGTCGCTGTGCCGGTCTTTATTGCGAAACTCCACCGGGATTTCACACAGGGCGCGAAACGCCTCGGGGTCTTCGCTGCGCAGCGCATGGGCGATGGCAAACCCATCGACAAAAATGCTCTCGCCGCCGGTAGCTTCGTTCACCAGGCAATGCAGAAACTGCAGCCCCGGCTGCAACTCCCGTGTCGGCAAATCACTGTGCAGCGGCAGGTTGAAAGCGGTGTAGGCGTTACTGTCGGCATCGGCCCTGGACTGCACGTTGAACAGCACGCCGAAGTTGCTCTCGCGGATAAACGAAATACGCTTGGCGATCAGTGCCAGCGAGCCTGGTTCGGTGGGCACGCCACGGATTTGCGTAAGGCCGCCGTCACGCAAGGCCAGCAGCCATTGCAACAGGGCTTTGGGGTCTTCCATCACCGCTGAGTATTCAAATATGGGCAGTTCGAAGGTGCTGCCCCACAGTTGCGACTGGGGTTTGGCAGCGCGGCGTTCGGCGCGTGATTGATCGTCATAGGCATGGGCGCGCAACCAGCCTGGATCGTACTGGCTGCGATGGCCGCCGTACCATTCCACGCACAGAAAACCTTGATCGATGCGCGCGCTTAGGGCGCGCAGATGCTCGTCCACATCGACAATTTCCAGCACCTGCTCGCGGGTCACGCTGTACACGCATTGGGCACAGGGGCAGTTGTCCCGCAGCCACTGATGATGGAACGGGCTGACCCGCCCATCGGCCCACTGCACGCGAATCTGGTTGTCCAGTACCTGCGCCTCGGCAAGGTCGCAGATCTTCGGGTAAGTACGGAAATCGGCAACAGCGGCGGCGGTTTGCATGGTGATTCCTTATTGTTTTTTGGGTGGTAATCCGATCACTCGGCCCAGCAAGGCAGGGCGCGGCAGATCGGCCTGTTCGGCACTGATGGTTGCCAGTTTCTCCAGCGTGGCCTCGGTAAACGGCGCTGAATGCGGCCCCGCCAGATCGACGTGCAGCAGCATCTGCTCGTTGCCGGCCAACTCCTTCGCGTCGCCCACAAGGTGCAGGCTGTGATAGAGGTGCAACCGCTTGGCGTCGTGGGCGATCAGTTGGGTGTGCACCTCCACCTCGGCGCCGAGTTTTACTTCGTGCAGGTAGTTCAGGTGCAGTTCCAGGGTGAACAGCGAGTGGCCGCTGGCTTCGCGGTTTTCGCTGTCCAGCCCGAGGGTGTCCATCAGCGCGTCCGTGGCGTAGCTGAAGATCAGCAGGTAAAACGCATCACGCAGGTGGCCGTTGTAATCCACCCAGTCGGGCTGGATGTGGGTGGTGTAGGTGGTCAGTGCAGGCATCACATATATTCCAGAATGTATGCAGTCAAAATGTGGGAGCTGGCTTGCCTGCGATGGCGATGGTGAATTTTGCATCGCTATCGCAGGCAAGCCAGCTCCCACACAGATCAACAGCGGTTATTCAGCGAAGCTCATGCCGTGTTTGGCTTTGGTGGTTTTCACCGCTTCCAATACCGCCAGCAAGCAATCATCACGATAGCGCTCCAGCGCCGAAATGCTGTGTTTACCCAACTGATCGCTGGTGCCGTCGACCACATCGTCAATCAACTTGTCGGTCAGCTCCGGCGCCGGCAAATACGTCCACGGCAACTGCAACGCCGGGCCGAACTGGGCCATGAAGTGGCGCATTCCGGCATCACCGCCCGCGAGGGTGTAAGTCAGGAATGTGCCCATGAACGACCAGCGCAAACCGGCGCCAAAACGAATCGCGTCATCGATCTCGCCCGTGGTTGCCACGCCATCATTGACCAGGTGCAACGCCTCACGCCACAGCGCTTCGAGCAAGCGGTCAGCGATAAACCCCGGCACTTCCTTACGCACATGCAGCGGGCGCATGCCGAGGGATTCATACACCTTGATCGCCGCCTGAATTGCCTCCGGCGCGGTGTTCTTTCCGCCCACCACTTCCACCAGCGGCAACAGGTAAACCGGGTTGAAGGGGTGGCCGACCACGCAGCGTTCCGGGTGGGTGGAACCTTCGTAGAACTCGCTCGGCAACAGACCTGAAGTGCTCGAGCCAATCAGCGCATTCGGCTTGGCCGCTGCACTGATCTTGCTGTGCAGTTCGAGTTTCAGCTCCAGGCGTTCCGGGGCGCTTTCCTGGATGAAGTCGGCGTCTTTTACACATTCCTCAATGGTGGTTACAAAGCGCAGGCGATCCTGAGAGGCGCCCGGCGCCAGGCCTTGTTTCTCCAAGGCGCCCCAGGCGTTGGCAACACGTTTGCGCAGCGCTGCTTCAGCGCCAGGCGCCGGGTCCCAGGCCACCACATCCAGGCCGTGGGCCAGGGCGCGGGACACCCAGCCGCTGCCGATAACACCGCTGCCGAGGGCGGCGAAGGTTTTGATTTCGGTGATAAAGCTCATGTCGACAATCCCTGAATAATTCGGTGATCAATGTGGGAGCTGGCTTGTCGAATCGTCGCACCGCTGCGATATCGGTGTATCAGTTGGTGCATTCGGTGCAGGTGTACCGCTATCGCGGGCAAGCCCGGCTCCCACAGGGTTTTGTGGTGTCTGAGTTAGCCGCGCTTGGTCAGGCCCATCTTGATTCGGCCCTCCGCCGGGGTCATGACCCGCGCGCCCAGGCGGCTGAGGATTTCACTCGCGCGCTCCACCAGTTGGCCATTAGTGGCGAGCACGCCTTTGTCCAGCCACAGGTTGTCTTCCAGGCCGACCCGCACGTTGCCGCCCAGCAGCACCGCTTGCGCCGCCATGGGCATTTGCATGCGGCCGATACCAAAACCGGCCCACACGGCGTCGGCAGGCAGGTTGTCGACCATGGCTTTCATGGTGGTGGTGTCGGCCGGTGCGCCCCATGGGATGCCCAGGCACAGCTGGAACAGCGGGTTGTCGAGCAAACCTTCCTTGATCATCTGCTTGGCAAACCACAGGTGGCCGGTGTCGAAAATTTCCAGCTCGGCCTTCACGCCCAGCTCTTGAATGCGCTTGGCGCCTGCCCGCAGCTGCGCCGGGGTAGAGACGTAAATGGTGTCGCCATCGCCGAAGTTGAGCGTGCCGCAGTCCAGGGTGCAGATCTCCGGCAGCAACTCCTCAACATGGGCCAGGCGCGTCAGCGGGCCGACCAGGTCGGTGTTGGGGCCGAACTCCAACGGGTTCTCGCCGCCGCCGATTTCCAGGTCGCCACCCATACCGGCGGTGAGGTTGACGATGATGTCGATGTCGGCCTCGCGGATGCGCTCCATCACTTCGCGATACAGCGCCACGTCGCGGCTGAACTTGCCGGTTTGCGGGTCACGCACATGGCAGTGCACCACGGTGGCGCCGGCCTTGGCGGCTTCCACTGCGGCTGCGGCGATTTGTTTGGGAGTGACCGGCACGTGCGGGCTGCGGCTGGTCGTGTCGCCAGCACCGGTGAGTGCGCAGGTGATGATGACGTCGTGGTTCATGAGGCGGTTCCTTACAGGCGGGCGTAGTGATGCCGTTCGCAGCCAACAGCGACTGCGATACGGTGATGCGAATCAGGTTATTTGCTGGTCAGTTGCAGGTTGGCCGCAGCCGGTTTGCCGTCGAAGGTGGTCACGCCTTCGAGCCAGCGCTGCTGGTCTTGCGGGTGGTCCTTGAGCCACTGCTTGGCCGACTCGAGGGCATCTTTGTGATCCAGCAACGGCTGCATCATTCGGCTCTCGTCGGCGGCGGTGAACGTCAGGTTGGTCAGCAGTTTGTGCACGTTGGGGCACTGCTCGGCGTAGGTCGGCGAAGTGACGCTCCACACCGTGGCCATGCCTTCGTTCGGGCCAAGGGCGTCGTCGCTGCCGGTGAGGTAAGTCATGGCGACGTTGACGTTCATCGGGTGCGGCGCCCAGCCGAAGAACACCACGGCCTCCTTGCGGCGCACGGCGCGGTCGACGGCGGCGAGCATCCCCGCTTCGCTGGACTCCACCAACTGGAACTTGCCGAGGCCGAACTGGTTCTTGGCGATCATCGCCTTGATCTGGGTATTGGCGCCCGAGCCTGGCTCGATGCCGTAGATCTTGCCGCCCAGTTCTTTTTCAAACTTGGCGATATCGGCGAAGGTTTTCAGGCCTTTATCCGCCAGATAAGTCGGCACCGCGAGGGTGGCGCGCGCATCTTCCAGGCTGGGTTTGTCGAGGACTTTGACTTGCTTGGCGTCCACAAACGGCGTGATGGTCTGGGTCATCAGCGGGTTCCAGTAGCCCAGGAACATATCCAGGCGCTGGTCGCGGATACCGGCGAAGATGATTTGCTGGGAAGCGCTGGTTTGTTTGGTCTTGTAGCCGAGGCCGTCGAGCAACACTTGGGTCATGGCGCTGGTGGCGATTACGTCGGTCCAGTTCACCACGCCCATGCGCACGTTCCGGCAAGACTCTGCGTCGGCCGCGAATACGCTGGTGCTTAAGATGGCGCTGGCGCTGAGTGCAAGCACGCAGCGGCTGATCAGTCGGTTCATGGTGGATCCCTCGGCAGGTCGTTATTGTGGGTGCCGGCGTCTTTGTGCGCCGTGGGATCAAGTTACGCAGCTTGAGGGGAGGCAAAGCGCACGGCGGCGACCAGCTCTTGCACTGCAGCGACCTGTGCTCTTGAATGGCCGGTTGAACTGGCGTATCACAGTGAGCACGCTGCCCGTCCTACGAGAGCGCCACCATGTCCCAGGATTTCTACTTTCTGCTGATGCCGGGTTTCTCGGCCATCGGCTTTATCTCCGCGCTGGAACCGCTGCGCGTGGCCAACCGCTTTCGCGGCGAGTTGTACCGTTGGCACGTGTTGAGTGCCGATGGCGGCGCGGTGTTGGCGAGCAATGGCATGTCGGTGAACGCCGACGCCGCATTGGAGCCGCTGAAAAAAGGCGCGACGCTGATGGTGGTCGCAGGCTTCGAACCCTTGAAGTTCACCACGCCCGCACTTGAACACTGGCTGCGCCGCCTCGACCTCGACGGCGTCACCCTCGGCGCCATCGACACCGGCGCCTGCGTGCTCGCCGAAGCAGGCTTGCTCGACGGCCACCGCTTGACCTTGCACTGGGAAGCCATCGACGCGTTCAAGGAATCTTATCCACAGCTCACCGTGACCCAGGAACTGTTCGAGATTGACCGCCGGCGCATCACCTGCGCCGGTGGCACCGCCTCCATCGACCTGATGCTCGACCTGATCGCCCAGGCCCACGGCCCGGACCTGGCCATCCAGGTGTCCGAGCAATTCGTACTCGGGCGCATCCGCCCGCGCAAGGACCACCAGCGCATGCAGATCGCCACGCGCTATGGCATCAACAACAAGAAGTTGGTGCAGGTGATCGGTGAAATGGAGCAACACACCGAGCCGCCGCTGAGCACCTTGGCGTTGGCCGATGCAATTAAAGTCACCCGGCGTCAGCTGGAACGGCTATTCCGCCTGCACCTGAACGACACGCCAAGTAACTTCTACCTCGGCCTGCGCCTGGAAAAAGCCCGGCAGTTGTTGCGCCAGAGCGACATGAGCGTGCTGGAAGTGAGCATTGCGTGCGGGTTTGAGTCGCCGTCGTACTTCACCCGCAGCTACAGGGCGCGGTTTGCCAAGTGCCCGAGAGAGGATCGGCGACGGGAGGTGGTTTGATCGGCAATTATAGTCAATTATACTCACGACTATAATTTATAGTGCTTCAAATAATTGAGTATAAAACCATGTCCAAGCACAGCGGCTTTGTGTTTCGCCGCCCGACGCTGGCTCGCAGCATTGCTGATGGCTTGGTGGGCGCCGGGATTCAGGATTTCACTTCAGGCCTGTTCCTCGCAGCCCCTCGACGCACCGGCAAAAGCACCTTTTTGCGCGAAGACTTGATCCCGGAGTGCCAGTTGCGGGGTTGGCTGACGGTGTATGTCGATCTCTGGGCTGACAAAGAAAAAGACCCCGCGGAGTTGATTGCCAGCGCGATTGCTGCGGCGCTGGTGCCCTATGAAAAGGGCATTCGCAAGCTGGCCAAGAACATTGGAATCGAGAAACTAAGCTTCCTGCGTACCTTGTCCTGGGACTTCAGCAAGCCTCAATTGCCGGTTGGCGCGACGCTGACCCAAGCCTTGGAGTTGCTCCACAGCGCAGCCGAAAAGCCCGTCGTGCTGGTGATTGATGAAGCGCAGCACGCACTGACCACCGAGCCTGGTATCAACGCGATGTTCGCGTTGAAAGCTGCCCGGGATCAGCTCAACCAGGGCCGTGACGAGGAGGGCAGTGGCTTGCGCCTGGTGTTCACCGGCTCCAATCGCGACAAGCTTGCGCATTTGGTCCTCGGTAAAAGCCAGCCATTCTTCGGCTCCAGCATTACCCCGTTCCCTTTGCTCGGCAAAGAGTTTACCCAGGCCTACACCCTGCACCTCAACGCGCATTTGGCCAAAACCAATCAGTTCAACGCGGCGGACATCGACGAAGCCTTTGAACTGGTCGGCCGGCGCCCGGAGATGCTGCGTACCATCATCGGCGAAGTGGCGCTGGAGTTGGGCGAGGCGAGCAACCTGGGCCAACTGCTGCACAGCCGCGCCGAACTGTTGCGTGCCGGCGTGTGGACCGAATTTGAAAGCGCGTGGAACAACCTCACCATTCCCCAGCGTGCTGTGTTGGAGGTGATGGTGGTGCGTTCGCAGAACAACGAGCCTTTTGCGCCGTTTACCGACAGTACACTCACGGCGGTCAGCAAGGCACTGGAGGACATGGGCAGCGACGTGGTGCCGGGCACCCAGACCATTCAGGCCTGTATCGATGCCTTGCGTGACAAAGAGCTAGTGTGGAAGTCGAGTCGCGGCGGGTATGCCCTGGAAGACAAATCCTTTGGCGATTGGCTGCTGCACAGAAGCCGTACAGCGAATTCAAAGACACCATAAATCAAATGTGGGAGCTGGCTTGCCTGCGATAGCGGTAGATCAGGCAGTACAGCGTTATCTGACAAACCGCCATCGCAGGCAAGCCAGCTCCCACAGGGATTGGTGGTGTGGCTTACTTTTTTACCAGCGCCGAACACGCCGCCTTGAAGGCCTCATGCTGATACTTGTTCAGCGAGGCCGGCAGGGCAAAATCGTGCTTTTTGTTCTGCGCATTGATGGTCTGCGGCGACAGCAATGCCACCTCAACACCGTCGAGCAACTGAAACACCCCTTCAATCTTGAACGTGGTCGGGCCACCGGCGAATTCGCCTTTCTTGCTGCGCTTCTTGATCGCGATGCGGGTGATGGCGTTTTCTTGCACAAAGGCCTTCACCTGGGCGGCGAAGGCTTTGACGTTGGCTGCCTCATCGTCGTCATCGAGGGCGATTTTCTTGATGGCCAGCGCCACGTGGGTCAGCGCCTGGTTGTCCAGGGAGGCGACGGCGATGATGGCTTCGCTGCCTTTGATTTCGATGCCGCAGATAGTCATGGATAGCCTGGTTTCAGAGAAAAAGTGACGGGATTGTCGCTTATTCCTGCCCGATCGACTCCAAAAACTCCGACCGCTCATCACTCATTCGCGCCAGGCAGTCATTCTGTTGAATCGCGTAGTCCTTGCTGCCATTCACCGCCGGGAAGGTGTCCACCGCGCAATCGGCATCGCGCAGCTTTTCCCATTTCTGCTGGGCATCCTTCAGACGAGCGGTAATGTCGGCCAGTTGCGATTTGTTGCTGCCATAGGTCGAACCCATGCGTTCCAGCAAGCCCTGGTAGTTATCCTTGAGCAATTGCTCGGCGGTGGTTTTGTTATAGGTGGCGCATTCCAGGGTTTGTTTGTCGTTTTCGATGCCATCGCAGGGCGTGCTGTCGGTGTCTTCAGCGGCGTGTACGCCGGTTGCGATGAGTGCCAAAGCCAGGAAAATCGATTTCATTGCGCCGTCTCATATCAGGTGATGAGCAAATTCTGGCTCAAGCGTGGGACAAAGAACAGCCACCTGTCAGCTATGTCATGTAGGCCTTTGTCGCTGATTGACGCTTTCGGCAATTCCCCTGTCGTTTTTGCACCCGGCTCCGTCGGCCCCTGAGCATATGCTGGCCCCAAAGCGCCGGCAGACGATTCGGCGCATGAATCGCCAATAAGGGGACGCCTGATGAGCCCAGCCGAGTTGCACGCCGACAGCATCGTTATCGACGGTCTGATTATTGCCAAGTGGAACCGCGACCTGTTCGAAGACATGCGCAAAGGTGGCCTCACCGCCGCTAATTGCACGGTGTCGGTGTGGGAAGGCTTCCAGGCCACGATCAACAACATCGTTGCCAGCCAGACCCTGATCCGTGAAAACAGCGACCTGGTGATCCCGGTGAAAACTACCGCCGACATTCGCCGTGCAAAAGAGCAGGGCAAGACCGGCATCATCTTCGGCTTCCAGAACGCCCATGCGTTTGAGGACCAACTCGGCTACGTCGAGATCTTCAAGCAGCTCGGCGTGGGTGTGGTGCAGATGTGCTACAACACCCAGAACCTGGTCGGCACCGGTTGCTACGAGCGTGACGGCGGGCTGTCGGGCTTTGGTCGTGAGATCGTCGGTGAGATGAACCGTGTCGGCATCATGTGCGACCTGTCCCACGTCGGTTCCAAAACCAGCGAAGAAGTCATCCTCGAATCGAAAAAGCCGGTGTGCTACTCCCACTGCCTGCCGTCGGGCCTTAAAGAGCACCCGCGCAACAAGTCCGATGAAGAGCTCAAGTTCATCGCCGACCATGGCGGTTTTGTCGGCGTGACCATGTTCGCGCCGTTCCTGGCCAAGGGCATCGATTCGACCATCGACGACTACGCCGAAGCCATCGAATACACCATGAACATCGTCGGTGAAGACGCCATTGGCATTGGCACCGACTTCACCCAGGGCCATGGCCAGGATTTCTTTGAAATGCTGACCCATGACAAAGGCTACGCCCGCCGTCTGACCAGCTTCGGCAAGATCATCAACCCGCTGGGCATCCGCACCGTGGGCGAGTTCCCCAACCTCACCGAGACCCTGCTCAAACGCGGCCACAGCGAGCGCGTGGTGCGCAAGATCATGGGCGAGAACTGGGTCAATGTCTTGAAAGACGTCTGGGGCGAATAAGCCACCGCATTTCTCCCCCGGCCGTTCGCATCGGGGGCACACCTAAGAATTTTCTGGAGTTAAGTTTCCATGGCCAAAATCGCCCCGCAATTGCCTATCGAAGTCGACAGCGAAACCGGTGTCTGGACCTCCGACGCCCTGCCAATGCTGTATGTGCCACGGCATTTCTTCGTCAACAACCACATGGGCATTGAAGAAGTGCTGGGCGCCGACGCCTACGCCGAAATCCTCTACAAGGCCGGCTACAAATCTGCCTGGCACTGGTGCGAAAAAGAAGCTGAATGCCACGGCCTGGAAGGCGTTGCAGTGTTCGAGCATTACATGAAGCGCCTGTCGCAACGCGGCTGGGGCCTGTTCAAGATCCAGGACATCGACCTCGACAAAGGCACCGCCAGCGTCAAGTTGGAACACTCGGCGTTTGTCTACGTGTACGGCAAGGTCGGGCGCAAAGTGGACTACATGTTCACCGGTTGGTTTGCCGGTGCCATGGACCAGATTCTGCAGGCGCGCGGCAGCAAGATTCGCACCGTAGCCGAGCAAGTTTACGGAGGCTCCGAAGAGGGCCATGACGACGGCCTGTTCACCGTCAAGCCGTTGTAAGTCGAGGAACCGTGCCATGGCTTTCGAAGCAATGTTTGCGCCGATCCAGATCGGCAAACTGACCATCCGCAACCGCGTGCTCAGTACCGCCCACGCCGAGGTGTATGCCACCGACGGCGGCATGACCACCGACCGCTATGTGAAGTACTACGAAGAGAAAGCCAAGGGCGGTATCGGCCTGGCGATCTGTGGCGGCTCCTCGGTGGTGGCCATCGACAGCCCGCAGGAATGGTGGAGTTCGGTGAACCTGTCCACCGACCGCATCATCCCGCACTTCCAGAACCTGGCCGACGCCATGCACAAGCATGGCGCCAAGATCATGATCCAGATTACCCACATGGGCCGTCGCTCGCGCTGGGACGGCTTTAACTGGCCAACCCTGATGTCGCCGTCCGGCGTGCGCGAGCCGGTGCACCGTGCTACCTGCAAGACCATCGAGCCGGAAGAAATCTGGCGCGTGATCGGCAACTACGCCAGCGCCGCCAAGCGCGCCAAGGCCGGTGGCCTGGACGGTGTGGAACTGTCCGCGGTGCACCAGCACATGATCGACCAGTTCTGGAGCCCGCGGGTCAACAAGCGTACCGACGAATGGGGCGGCACCTTCGAGGGCCGCATGAAGTTCGGCCTGGAAGTGCTCAAGGCCGTGCGCGCCGAGGTCGGTGATGACTTCTGCGTGGGCATGCGCCTGTGTGGCGACGAGTTCCACCCGGACGGCTTGTCCCACGAGGACATGAAGCAGATCGCCAAGTATTACGACGACACCGGCATGCTCGATTTTATCGGCGTGGTGGGCTCGGGTTGTGACACCCACAACACCCTGGCCAACGTGATCCCCAACATGAGCTACCCGCCGGAGCCGTTCCTGCACCTGGCGGCCGGTATCAAGGAAGTGGTCAAGGTTCCGGTGCTGCACGCGCAGAACATCAAGGACCCGAACCAGGCCACGCGCATTCTGGAAGGCGGCTATGTGGACATGGTCGGCATGACCCGTGCGCACATCGCCGACCCGCACCTGATCGCCAAGATCAAGATGGGCCAGATCGACCAGATCAAACAATGCGTCGGCGCCAACTACTGCATCGACCGCCAATACCAGGGCCTGGATGTGTTGTGCATCCAGAACGCCGCGACCTCCCGTGAATACATGGGCGTGCCGCACATCATCGAGAAATCCACCGGGGCCAAACGCAAAGTCGTGGTGGTCGGTGCCGGCCCGGCCGGCATGGAAGCGGCGCGGGTCGCGGCCGAACGTGGCCACGACGTAACCCTGTTGGAGAAGAAAGAGTTTATCGGCGGGCAAATCACCACCGCCTCCAAAGCCCCGCAGCGTGACCAGATTGCCGGTATCACCCGCTGGTTCCAGCTGGAGTTGGCCCGCTTGAAAGTCGACCTGCGCCTGGGCGTGGCGGCGGATGCCGAGACCATCCTGGACCTGCGGCCTGACATCGTGGTGCTGGCCGTCGGCGGGCATCCGTTTATCGAGCAGAACGAACATTGGGGCGCCGCTGAAGGCCTGGTAGTCAGCAGTTGGGACGTGCTCGACGGCAAAGTCGCGCCGGGCAAGAACGTGCTGGTGTACGACACCATCTGCGAGTTCACCGGCATGTCGGTGGCGGACTTCCTGGCCGACAAAGGCAGCCAGGTGGAAATCGTCACCGACGACATCAAGCCTGGCGTGGCGATTGGCGGTACGTCGTTCCCGACTTACTACCGCAGCATGTACCCCAAAGAAGTGATCATGACCGGCGACATGATGCTGGAAAAGGTTTACCGCGAGGGCGACAAGCTGGTGGCGGTGCTGGAGAACGAATACACCGGCGCCAAGGAAGAACGCGTGGTTGACCAGGTGGTGGTCGAGAACGGCGTGCGCCCGGACGAAGCTATCTACTACGGGCTCAAGGAAGGTTCGCGCAACAAGGGCCAGATTGACGTCGAAGCCTTGTTCGCGATCAAGCCGCAGCCGTGCTTGAGCGAAGCGGGTGACGGCTACTTGCTGTTCCGCATTGGTGACTGTGTGGCGCAGCGTAATACCCACGCCGCTATCTATGACGCCCTGCGCTTGTGCAAGGATTTCTAGGCAACCACCGAACCACTGTGGGAACCGGTCAATGTGGGAGCCGGGCTTGCCCGCGATGCAGGCGACTCGGTCTTGAGTGACACCGAGGCGATGCCATCGCAGGCAAGCCAGCTCCCACCTTTATCCGGTTCCCATGCAAGACCTGTGTGGTCTTTGGGAGCTTCACCATGTTGAACACCTTGCTTCCTATTCTCTTGTTTGCAGCCATCGGCCTCGCCGCCCTAGGCGCCCTGCGCCGGGTGAACATGTGGCGCCGTGGGCGTGCTTCCAAGGTTGACTTGCTGGGCGGCCTGCTGGCCATGCCCAAGCGCTACATGGTCGACCTGCACCACGTGGTCGCCCGCGACAAATACATCGCCAACACCCACGTCGCCACAGCCCTGGGCTTTGTGCTGTCGGCGTTGCTGGCCATTTTGGTGCACGGTTTTGGCCTGCATAACCGTATCCTCGGCTATGCCTTGCTGCTGGCCTCGGTGCTGATGTTTGTCGGCGCCACCTTCGTCTATTTACGTCGGCGCAACCCGCCATCACGCCTGTCGAAAGGCCCGTGGATGCGCCTGCCGAAAAGCCTGATGGCGTTCTCGGTCAGCTTCTTCCTGGTGACCTTGCCGGTGGCCGGGATTCTGCCCGCCGACTTCGGCGGCTGGCTGCTCGCCGCGCTCTTGAGCCTGGGCGTGCTGTGGGGCGTAAGCGAAATGTTCTTCGGCATGACCTGGGGCGGGCCGATGAAGCACGCCTTCGCCGGTGCCCTGCACTTGGCCTGGCACCGCCGCGCCGAGCGTTTTGGTGGCGGCCGCTCTACAGGTTTGAAGCCGCTCGACCTTAGCGATAAAACCGCGCCATTGGGCGTGGAAAAACCCAAGGATTTCATCTGGAACCAACTGCTCGGCTTCGACGCCTGCGTGCAGTGCGGCAAGTGCGAAGCGGCGTGCCCGGCGTTCGCCGCCGGCCAGCCGCTGAACCCGAAAAAACTTATTCAGGACATGGTGGTCGGCCTGGCCGGTGGCACCGATGCCAAGTTCGCCGGCAGCCCTTATCCAGGTAAACCGATTGGCGAGCACGGCGGCAACCCGCACCAGCCGATCGTCAACGGCCTGGTTGATGCCGAAACCCTGTGGTCGTGCACCACCTGCCGCGCCTGCGTGGAAGAGTGCCCGATGATGATCGAGCACGTCGACGCCATCGTCGACATGCGCCGCCACCTCACCCTGGAAAAAGGCGCCACGCCGAACAAGGGCGCCGAAGTCCTGGAAAACCTGATCGCCACCGACAACCCCGGCGGCTTCGCACCGGGCGGTCGCCTCAATTGGGCAGCGGACCTGAACTTGCCGTTGCTCAGCGAAAAAGGCAGCAGCGACGTGCTGTTCTGGGTCGGCGACGGCGCTTTCGACATGCGCAACCAACGCACCTTGCGCGCCTTCGTCAAAGTGCTGAAAGCGGCCAAGGTCGATTTTGCAGTACTGGGCCTGGAGGAGCGCGACAGCGGTGACGTCGCTCGCCGCCTGGGTGATGAGGCCACGTTCCAATTGCTCGCCACACGCAACATCCAGACCCTGGCCAAGTACAGCTTCAAGCGTATCGTCACCTGCGACCCGCACAGCTTTCACGTGCTGAAAAACGAATACGGCGCCTTCAACGGTAATTATGTCGTGCAGCACCACAGCACCTTCATGGCCGAGCTGATCGGTGAAGGCGCGCTGAACCTGGGCCAGCACAAGGGCAACAGCGTGACCTACCACGACCCTTGTTACCTGGGCCGTTACAACGGCGAATACGAGGCGCCGCGCCAAGTCCTGCGGGCGTTGGGCATTGAGGTCAAGGAGATGCAACGCTCGGGCTTCCGTTCGCGCTGCTGCGGCGGCGGTGGCGGCGCGCCGATCACCGATATTCCCGGCAAGCAGCGGATCCCGGATATGCGCATGGAAGACATCCGTGAAACCGGCGCCGAGCTGGTGGCCGTGGGTTGTCCACAATGCACGGCGATGCTTGAGGGCGTGGTCGAGCCACGACCCCTGATCAAGGACATCGCTGAACTGGTCGCCGACGCGTTGCTTGAAGACGCCGCACCTGGCAAGGCACCTATCAAGCGTCAACCTGCGGAGGTGCACTGATGAGCGACATTATCCGCCGCGACCCACGGGCCGAATGGATCGCCCGCAACCGCCTGCACCCGTTGCACGCCGCCATGCAGCCGCTGCAACACAGTTGGATGGGGCCGAACGGCGTCATCCGCAAAAATGTACATGGCGTGGGTTTTATCGGCCCCAACGGCATCAAGCGTATCGACCGCAGCGGCGCCCAGCAGGGCGGCGCGGCCAAGCGCACGGCGGCGGTGCAAGTGCAGTTGCCGTTGCACCAGGTGCCAGCGCCGGCGTTCTACATCAACGTGGTGCCGGACATGGTTGGTGGTCGCCTGAGCAGCCACGACCGCGACGTGCTCGGCCTTGCCCGGCAACTGGCCGGCAGTGACGGTGCAGTGCTGGCGGTGGTGTTTGGCGAGCACAAAGAAAGTGCTTTTGCCACGGCGGGCGTCGATCGCCTGCTGGTGCTGGAAGGCCACGAATTCGAGGGTTATTCACCGGAGCAACGCGTCCAGGGCCTGCGGGCTGTGGATAACCAGTTCAACCCGCGCCATTGGTTGCTGCCCGACAGCCGCAGTGGCGGCGGTGAATTGGGCCGGCGTTTTGCCGCGAGCCTCAAGGAGCGCCCGGCCACACGCGTCTGGCAGATCAAGGGCGAGGAGTGCATCGGTCGCGCCGGTGCGGGCCAGGAGGATTTGGCCCGGCCACTGCCGCGCCTGATTCTGGCAGCGGTGGAATGCGCCGAGCCGGTCAGCGAAACCCGTCACGAAGTCTTGCCCGTGGAGTTATCCACAGCCTTGGCGCGCAGCCTGCCGCGCATCGAGGATCTCGGCGCAGTGGCGGTGGACCCAGGGGCGATTCCGATGGCCGAGGCGGAGTTTATTTTCTCTGGCGGCAATGGCGTAAAAGATTGGGCACTGTTCCACCAGACCGCCGCCGCCTTGGGCGCCACCGAAGGTGCGTCACGGGTGGCAGTGGATGATGGCTTTATGGCGCGTGATCGTCAGGTCGGTGCCAGCGGTACTTGGGTGACGGCACGGGTGTATGTGGCTGTGGGTATTTCCGGGGCGATCCAGCACCTGCAAGGCATCGGTGCCTGCGACAAGGTGGTGGCGATCAACCTCGACCCTGGCTGCGACATGATCAAGCGTGCCGACTTGTCGGTGATCGGCGAAAGCGCCGCGATTCTGCAAGCCTTGATCGAGGCGGTGCAGGTGTACCGCAACGGCGCCAAGCGCGACGCAGCCTAGGGACATGACCATGACCACGAATGTAATCAGCCTGGTGTCAATCGGCGCCCACCCGACCTCCGGCCGCCCACGCCGTGCGGAGCAGGATGCGCGCGCCGTCGAGCTGGGCCTGCAGCTGGCTGGGGATAAGTTGCAAGTGTTGCATGCCGGTGACGTTAACGAGCCGACGTTGCGCAGCTACCTGGGCATGGGCCTGCCGCAATTGCATGTGCTGGAACAACCGGCGGGCAGCGACGCCTTGCCGGTGCTCAGTGATTATCTGCGCGAGACTGGCGCCCACGTAGTGCTCACCGGCAGCCAGGCGGAAACCGGCGAAGGCTCAGGCATGTTGCCGTTTCTTTTGGCCGAGCAATTGGGTTGGCCGTTGATAGTCGGGCTGGCGCAAGTGGAATCTATCGATGGCGGCATTGCCCATGTGCTGCAAGCCTTGCCGCGCGGGCAGCGGCGGCGCCTGAAGGTGCGCCTGCCGTTTCTGGCGACTGTGGATAACGCCGCGCCCAAACCACGGCAAAGCGCCTATGGCCCGGCGCAACGCGGTGAACTGGCGGCCCATGAGGTCGAAATCGAGACGGACGAGTTACTCGCAGACGCAGTGTTGCAACCGGCCAAGCCCCGGCCCAAGCGCCTCAAGGTGATTAAGGCCAAGAGCGGCGCGGACCGGATGAAGGCGGCGACCGCCAAGGCCAGCGGCGGCGGTGGGCAAGTGCTCAAAGGTCTTAGCCCCGAGGCGGGCGCGGAAGCGATTCTGAAGCTACTCATTGAAGAAGGCGTGGTGCGCTGATTACCTGTGGGAGCTGGCTTGTGTGGGAGCTGGCTTGCCTGCGATAGCATCACCTCGGTCTGACTGATGGACCGAGGTGCCTGTATCGCAGGCAAGCCAGCTCCCACAGAAAAACTCGCCCTCACACTGTTTTTGCAGTGCATCGTCCGGATTACCCACAATCCCTGTTGATCCGCCTGTGGATAACCTGTTCGCGGTTGTCCACACCCCCGGCTAATCAAGCCCTGCAGCCCTCTGTACGAAAAACAACCAGGCTAACTGACGGTTTTGCTTGGGTTTTTTCCTGGATAAGTTTGAAACCCTGCACAAACTTGCCCCCAAAGTCTGTTGGCGCTTCTGTGGATAAGATGTTCGCCACTGGCTGTAAGCCTTATAAATAAAGGCTTTCAGTGGTGTGGTCAAAATATGATCAATTTGGCTTATTGGCTCGCTGAAACCCCTGGATGCCCCGATTTGTGAAGGTTTGACGCGGTTTTCCACAACGCCGGCGAAGTTGCCCCCAAAGTCTGTTGGTGCTTCTGTGGATAAGGTGTTCGCGTACTGCTGCAGGCCACGTATTAAGAGGCTTTCAAGGGGTTGATCAATAAGTGATCAGGTGTGGCTAAAACCGCACGACTTGAATAAGTCACGGATTTTCTTCAGTTAATTTAGAGGGCCGGGCACACTTGCCCACAATTGCTGTGGGTGGCTTTGTGGATAAGTTGTTGGGCGAAGGCTGGAGGGTAGATCGGCAAAGGGCTGTAAGGGGGGTGATCATTATTTGAACAGTGACCAATATACATGTGGGAGCAGGCAAGCCAGCTCCCACAGTTTGATCTTTGGTGTGTCAGCTATTCGTGCGCCGCTACACCCTTAAGGTAAGGCGCTGGCGCCGCGCCCAGGTTGTTCAACAAACGCTCGCTGTACCAATCGACAAAGTTCACCACACCAAACTCATAGGTCTTGGAGTACGGCCCTGGCTGGTACGCGGTGGAATTGATCCCGCGCTGGTTTTCTTCGGCGAGGCGGCGGTCCTGGTCATTGGTGGCGTCCCAGACCTGGCGCATACGCTCCACGTCGTAGTCCACACCTTCGACGGCGTCCTTGTGCACGATCCACTTGGTGGTGACCATGGTTTCCTGGGCGCTGATCGGCCACACGGTGAACACAATGATGTGGTCGCCCATGCAGTGGTTCCACGAATGCGGCAGGTGCAGGATGCGCATCGAGCCCAGGTCCGGGTTCTTGATGCGGCCCATGAGCTTGGCGCAGCCTTGCTTGCCGTCCAGGGTCATCGACACGGTGCCTTTGAGCAACGGCATGCGTACGATGCGGTTGCGCAGGCCGAAGCTGGCGTGGGCGTAAGGGATCTTTTCGGCGTCCCACGCAGCGGCGGAGGCGGCAACGTGGTCCTTGAAGGCCTGGTCGGCACGCGGGTCGGTGACGTCGTCCCATTCCAGCAGGGTTTTCAGCAGTTCCGGGTGCGACGCGTTGCAGTGGTAGCACTCGCGGTTGTTTTCCAGCACCAGCTTCCAGTTGGCCTTTTCGAACAAGGTGGTTTGAATCGCCACCTTGGTGTTCTCCATGTCGTAGGGTTCCATGTAGTGGTTCAGCGTCGACAGGAAGTCATCGATGGCCGGCGGGTTTTCGGCCAGGCTGATGAAGATGTAGCCGCCAGCCGTTTTCACGTTCACAGGCTTCAGGCCGTACTGCTTCATGTCGAAGTCGGCGCCCATCTCGGTGCCGGCGAACAACAGGCGGCCGTCCAGTTCGTAGGTCCACTGGTGGTAGTGGCAAACGAGCTTGGCGACCTTGCCCTTGTCGCTGGTGCACAGGCGCGAGCCCCGGTGGCGGCACACGTTATGGAAGGCATGCACCACGCCGTCGGCACCACGGATCACTATGATCGGGTTCTTGCCGATTTGCAGGGTGATGTAGTTGCCCTTGGTGGGGATCTCGCAGGTCATGCCGGCGATCAACCACTCTTTCTGGAAGATCTCCTGCATGTCGATATCAAACAACCGCTCATCAGAGTAGAACGGCTGCGGCAGCGAAAAAGTGCGCTCGCGCTCTTGCAGCATTTGCGCGGTGGCCTTGCGTGCGGGTTCCAGCGGATCGCCCAAGCTTAAGGTTGCGGTGACGTCCATCGTGTGTGTCCTCATGGCCATTCTGTGTGGCCGGCGAAAGTGGCTGATCAGGTTTTGCAGCAAGGCGTAAAGAAAGCGTAGTTGTTGGCAGCGAGTGTGGGGCCGCCGATGCGCCGAACCTTGTCCATTAACGACATGGCCCACTCTGATCCCGACGCGCAAGCCCCGTGGTATGGGGGCTGGTCGCGATAAGTATGTGAATGTCGCAGATAGGTAAATGGGCGGTTCCGGCGTTACGCAGAATCGCCACCATAAAGCCGAGCATCGGCAGTGGAGAGCAAGCATGTCCAACAATTTCCTGAACCCGGTAACCACCCAGACCTGGGCCAATGGTCGGCACATCGTCCGTTGCGTCAAAGTCATCCAGGAAACCTGGGACGTGCGCACCTTTTGCTTCATGGCCGACCAGCCGATCCTGTTCTTTTTCAAGCCGGGGCAGTTTGTGACCCTGGAGCTTGAGATCGAAGGCCAGCCGATCATGCGCTCGTACACCATTTCCAGTTCGCCGTCGGTGCCGTACAGCTTCTCGGTGACCATCAAGCGCGTGCCGGGTGGGCGGGTTTCCAACTGGCTGCACGACACCCTGCATGAAGGGCAAGAGCTGGCGGTGCACGGGCCGGTCGGGCTGTTTAATGCCATCGACTTCCCAAGCCCCAAAGTGCTGTACCTCAGTGGCGGCGTCGGCATCACGCCGGTGATGTCCATGGCGCGCTGGTTCTACGACACCAACGCGAATGTCGACATGACATTTATCCACAGCGCCCGCTCGCCCAAAGACATCATTTACCACCGCGAGCTGGAGCACATGGCGTCGCGGATCGACAACTTCAGCCTGCACCTGATCTGCGAAAAACACGGATTGGGCGAGCCTTGGGCGGGTTATCGCGGTTACTTGAACCACAAGATGCTGGAATTGATGGTGCCGGACTTCCTTGAGCGCGAAGTGTTCTGCTGCGGCCCTACGCCGTACATGAGCGCAGTTAAACGCCTGCTGGAGGCCGCCAGCTTCGACATGACGCGCTATCACGAGGAGTCCTTCGGCGCCACGCCGCCGGAAGCCCGCGCCGATGCGGTGGAGCAAGCCGAGCAAGCAGCGGACGCGCCAGAGATCGACCTGGCAGACCTGCATCAAGTGGAATTCATCGCCTCCGGCAAAAGCATCCGCGTGGCACCGGGCGAAACCGTGCACGCAGCCGCGGCCAAGCTTGGCCTGCTGATCCCTAAAGCGTGCGGCATGGGCATTTGTGGAACATGCAAGGTGATGAAACTGGGCGGGGAGGTCGAGATGGACCACAACGGCGGGATCACCGAGGAAGACGAAGCCGAAGGCTACATCCTGTCGTGCTGCAGCGTGCCGAAGGGCGACGTGCGCATCGAGTTCTAATAGGGCGGGACGCGGAGCGTCCCTGGAGGCATTCCCACGCAGAACGTGGGAACGAGCTGGTTGAGTGTCCCCGATCATTCCCACGCTCCGCGTGGGAATGCAGCCCGTGACGCTCCGCGTCACAAAGTGCCCAGTATTCAAGCCATGCACATAGGGCGGGACGCGGAGCGCCCCAGGAGGCATTCCCACGCAGAGCGTGGGAACGAGCTGTTTGAGTGTCCCGGATCGTTCCCACGCTCCGCGTGGGAATGCAGCCCGTGAAGCTCCGCGTCACAAAGTGCCCAGTATTCAAGCCATGCGCATAGAGCGGGACGCGGAGCGCCCCAGGAGGCATTCCCACGCAGAGCGTGGGAACGAGCTGTTTGAGTGTCCCCGATCGTTCCCACGCTCCGCGTGGGAATGCAGCCCGTGAAGCTCCGCGTCACAAAGTGCCCAGTATTCAAGCCATGCGCATAGAGCGGGACGCGGAGCGCCCCAGGAGGCATTCCCACGCAGAGCGTG